>NZ_JAJSPB010000015.1:0-95046 GCF_021282325.1 Marinobacter sp. G11 | reverse complement strand
GGGGTCGCCATCGCGCCAGGTTGCTTCAATCACACCACCACCGAGACAGACTTCGCCCTGGTAGAACACTACAGACTGCCCAGGGGTCACCGCACGCTGGGCATCGTCAAAGACCACCTTCACGCCTCCATCGATGATCGTGACTTCGCAGTCCTGGTCCGGCTGGCGGTAACGGGTTTTGGCCTTGCACCGGAACTGCTGCGCCGGCGGTTCGCCTGCGACCCAGTCGATGGGGCCGGAGACCAGGCCCCGGGAAAACAGCAGCGGGTGGTTCTTGCCCTGAACGGCGATCAGCACGTTGCGGGACAGGTCTTTTTCTGCCACGTACCAGGGTTCATCGCCAAACTCCGCCAGGCCGCCAATGCCCAGACCCTGGCGCTGGCCAATGGTGTGGTACATCAGTCCCTGGTGCTTGCCGATCACCTTGCCGTCCGGCGTTTCAATGTTGCCGGGCTGGGCCGGCAGGTATTGCTTCAGGAAGTCGGTGAACTTGCGCTCGCCGATGAAGCAGATACCGGTGGAATCTTTCTTGTCGTGGGTTACAAAACCCTGGGCTTCGGCAATGCGGCGAACTTCCGGCTTTTCCAGTTCGCCCACCGGGAACAGGGTGCGGGCGATGCGGTCGCCGGAGACGGCGTGCAGGAAGTAGCTCTGGTCTTTGTTCGGATCCAGTCCCTTCAGCAGTTGCGCTTTGCCACTGCCATCGTTGAGGGGGCGCTGGCGGGTGTAGTGGCCGGTGGCAATGTAGTCGGCGCCCAGGGTGACGGCGTAATCCAGGAAAGCGCGGAATTTTACTTCCTTGTTGCACAGGATGTCCGGGTTCGGGGTGCGCCCGGCGCTGTATTCGGACAGGAAATGCTCGAACACCCGGTCCCAGTATTCGGCGGCAAAGCTGGCGGTGTGCAGCTTGATACCGATGGCATCGGCCACCGCCTGGGCATCGGCCAGGTCTGTCATGGCAGTGCAGTACTCGGTGCCGTCGTCTTCATCCCAGTTCTTCATGAACAGGCCTTCCACCTGGTAGCCCTGGTCTTTCAGCAACCAGGCAGCTACGGAGGAGTCCACGCCGCCGGACATGCCGACGATCACGCGGGTGTTCTGGGGAGTCTTGGGTTCTGCAGTCTGGGTCATTGGTTTTCCGGGTTACCGCTGAAAAGGGGCGATTTTACCATCTTGTGGCGGTTACGTCTGTCCGTCGACCACCACTTCAAGGGGGAATCGCCGGCCGTTTCGGTAATCCTCGATGCACTGCAGCACCAGCGGGCTGCGCAGCCGGGTGCCCAGGTTGCGGATTTCGTCCAGGGTAAGCCAGTGCGGGGCGATAATGCCGGTATCCAGCTCGGTGGTGATTTGCCTGACGGCTTTGGCGGCGTAACAGAAGCGGTAGTAGGTAACGCCGTTGGCCGGGGCCTTGTAGGTGTAAACGCCAAGGAAGGACTCCGGCTCAACCTGCCAGCCGGTTTCTTCCAGTGCTTCGCGCCGGACTGCATCCAGAATGGCTTCGCCTTCCTCGATATGCCCGGCAGGCTGGTTGAAAACGACCTTGCCGTGGCTTTCCTCTTCAACCAGCAGAAAGCGGCCCTGTTCGTCTTCGGCCACAACGGCCACGGTGGCATGGGGTTTCCAGGTCATTTTCGGCTTGGCCTCCTGTTGGTAGTGCGGCGCCCGGGCCTGGCCCTGCGCGGGTTTTGTTTGCCGGCCGGCGGAGTGTCTGGCAAGTGAATGGTTTCAAGGCGGAAATGGCCGGGTTTCAGGCCGTCCAGTGTCCAGTCCCCTATCCGGTAGCGGATCAGTCTCAGGGTAGGGTAGCCCACGGCGGCTGTCATGCGCCGCACCTGCCGGTTACGGCCTTCGGTAATGGTGAGTTCCAGCCAGCTGGTGGGGATGGATTCACGGTAACGCACCGGAGGTACCCGGGCCCAGACATCCGGTTCTGCCATCCGCCTGGCGCTGGCGGGGCGGGTCAGGCCGTCTTTCAGTTCGACACCGCTGCACAGTTGTGCGATTGCATCGTCGGAGATCTCCCCTTCAATCTGGACCCAGTAGGTTTTCGGCATTTTGTTGGTGGGGGAGGCAATCCGGTGCTGCAGCGCGCCGTGGTTGGTCAGCAGCAACAGGCCTTCGGAGTCATAGTCCAGCCGGCCGGCGGGGTAGAAACCGGGCTTTTTAATCCATTGGGCAAGGGTTGCGCGGGGTTGTCCGGCGCGGTCATCGGTGAACTGGCTCAGCACCTGGAAAGGTTTGTTGAACAGAATCAGCTCGGCCATGCACGGTTCCTGTTGGTAATACGGAGGAGTGGCAAGCCTAAAGGATTCGGAATTCCGGAAAAAGCACAAAAAAACACGGCCTGCCGGCTACCCGGCAGGAATCGGGGAAATAATCGCCGCGACTGTCTCAGCCGTTAACAGCTCTCGGAGGATACCCCGAGTGGCCTGACAGCCCGCTATCCGGGGACTCGCCGCCTTGCCTGGACTCCTGGCCCGGTTCCCGCTTTGCTGGCGCTTCATCGGGTACGATGTTGATGGCGTGAACGCCTTTTTCGACCGGCTTTTTGTCGAAGGTGACCGACTGGCCCGCCTTCAGGGTTTTATAACCCTCCATCTGTACCGAAGAAAAATGGGCGAACAGATCGTCACTGCAGCCGTCTTCGATAATAAAGCCGTATCCCTTGGCGTTGTTGAACCATTTGACTTTGCCTTTTGGCATGATGAACTCCCTTGTTCCCTGTCTGTCTTATTATTGGATTGAGCGTTGTGCGTGTGTTGCTTCTGGTTACATAAGTCTTGTGTTTATTTACATTGTTTTACAATGCAGGTTAACTCTCTGCCAATCCGGCGTCTGAGTCAAGAGTTCTGACGGGGTGAATGAGTGGTTGAAGCAGGTCTGGAAGCTGTATCATGTCCGTATTGATAAATAACGCACGCTTGCTCCGCTTCCGGCTTGAAAAGCCGCAGTCGGGCAACCACATTTAGTCAGGAAACCGAATAACCGGTAAACAGAACCATGCGGACAATTAAGAATTCTCTACTAGTATTCAATCAGGGGGAGGACGAACAGCCAGGGCGCCATGAGGGGGTCAGTGTTGCGCCTGAAAAGCCTGCCCTGAAGCGCCCGGCCCGATTCAGGGTGGTGCTCCTGAACGACGATTACACACCCATGGACTTCGTGGTGGAAGTATTGATGAAGTTCTTCGGAATGAATGAGGAAAAGGCGACGCAGGTGATGCTGCTCGTCCATACGCAGGGAAAAGCCGTATGTGGGGTATATACCCGTGACATCGCAGAAACAAAGGCGGCACAGGTGAATCAGTATTCTTCGGAATGTGAGCATCCGCTCCTTTGTGAGATTGAACGTGCTGACTGATAGACGGCGGGGTGGCCCATGCTGAGCAAAGATCTTGAAATTACGCTGAATACGGCCTTCAAAAATGCCCGGGACAAGCGTCATGAGTTTATGACCGTGGAGCATTTGTTGTTGGCCCTTCTCGACAACGAATCGGCGGTGGGCGTTCTCAAAGCCTGTGGTGCAGACCTCCAGCGGCTCGAGGAAGAGCTGGTCGAATTCGTGGATTCAACCACACCTCTGATACCGAGCACCGACAGCGAACGCGAAACCCAGCCGACACTGGGCTTCCAGCGTGTGCTGCAGCGGGCGGTATTCCATGTGCAGTCTTCCGGCAAGAAAGAAGTCACCGGCGCCAACGTACTGGTGGCGATTTTCAGTGAGCAGGAAAGCCAGGCGGTGTACGTGCTGAAGAAGCAGAACATTGCCCGGATCGATGTGGTCAACTTTGTCTCCCACGGAATTTCCCGGGTACAGGGTGCAGAAGACCAGGACGGTTTGGATCATTCCGCCCACGAAGAAGCCGGAGAAGAAGGCAGCCAGTCCAGCCCGCTGGACAGCTACGCAACCAACCTGAATGAACAGGCACGGCAGGGCCGGATCGACCCGTTGATCGGCCGCGAGCACGAAGTGGAGCGGGTGGTGCAAATCCTGGTGCGCCGTCGCAAGAACAACCCCTTGCTGGTGGGCGAGGCCGGTGTCGGTAAAACCGCCATCGCCGAGGGCCTGGCCAAGCGCATTGTTGACGGCCAGGTGCCGGATATCATCTCCGATGCGGTGGTGTATTCCCTCGATATGGGCGCGTTGCTGGCCGGTACCAAGTACCGCGGTGATTTCGAAAAGCGCCTGAAGGGCCTGCTAAGCGACCTGAAAAAACAGGATCATGCCATCCTGTTTATCGACGAGATCCACACCATCATCGGTGCCGGTTCGGCATCCGGCGGTGTGATGGATGCCTCGAACCTGCTCAAGCCGATGCTCAGTTCCGGCGAACTGCGCTGCATTGGTTCGACAACGTTCCAGGAGTTCCGGGGAATCTTCGAGAAAGACAGCGCCCTGGCCCGTCGCTTCCAGAAAATCGATGTGAACGAGCCGAGTGTTGAAGATACCTACCAGATTCTCAAAGGCCTGAAGCCGAATTTCGAGAAACACCACGACCTGACCTACACCGACCAGGCCTTGCGCGTGGCTGCAGAGCTGGCAGACCGGTATATCACCGATCGCCACCTGCCGGACAAGGCCATTGACGTGATCGACGAAGCCGGGGCCCGGCAGCGGCTGCAGCCGGAAGACAAGCGCAAGAAGACCATCGAAGTTTCGGATATCGAAGACGTGGTGGCGAACATTGCGCGCATTCCGCCGAAGAACGTTTCCACCAGCGACAAAGACCTGCTGCGTAACCTGGAGCGGGATCTGAAAATGGTGGTGTTCGGGCAGGATCCGGCCATCGAATCCCTGGCTACGGCCATCAAGCTGGCCCGCGCCGGCCTGAAAGCACCTGAGAAGCCGGAAGGTGCCTTCCTGTTTGCCGGTCCGACCGGTGTTGGTAAGACGGAAGTGACCAAGCAGCTGGCCAAGGTTCTGGGCATCGAACTGGTTCGCTTCGATATGTCCGAATACATGGAGCGCCATACCGTATCGCGGTTGATCGGCGCGCCTCCGGGCTATGTCGGTTACGACCAGGGCGGCCTGCTGACCGAGGCGGTCAACAAGCATCCGCACTGTGTGTTGCTGCTGGATGAAATCGAGAAGGCGCACCCCGAGGTGTTCAACCTGCTGCTGCAGGTGATGGACCACGGTACCCTGACCGATAACAACGGCCGCAAGGCGGATTTCCGCCACGTGATCCTGGTGATGACCACCAACGCCGGCGCCGAGAGCATGGCTCGCCGTTCCATCGGCTTCAGCGAACAGGATCACAGCACCGACGGTATGGAAGTGATCAGCAAGACCTTCACGCCGGAGTTCCGTAACCGCCTGGATGGCATTATCCAGTTTGCTGACCTGCAGAAGGCCACCATTACCCATGTGGTGGACAAGTTCCTCACCGAGTTGCAGGCGCAACTGGATGAGAAACACGTGGTGTTGCATGTGGATGAGGCTGCCAAGGTGTGGCTGGCCGAGAAGGGTTACGATGTGACCATGGGCGCACGCCCGATGGCGCGTCTGATCCAGGACAAGATCAAGCGGCCACTGGCCGAGCAGATCCTGTTCGGAAGCCTGGCAGAGAAGGGTGGGGATGTGTTCATCCACCTGAAAGGCGACGAGCTGGTGTTCGAGTACGAGAACGAACCGGCAGAAGCCCTCTGAAGCAACAAAAAAGCCCCGCATTTGCGGGGCTTTTCAGATGTCACTCGAGCAGGTTAACGGGCGCGGTATACGATGCGGCCCTTGCTCAGGTCATAGGGAGTCAGCTCAACCTTGACCTTGTCTCCGGTCAGGATGCGGATGTAGTTCTTGCGCATTTTTCCTGAGATGTGGGCAGTCACAACGTGGCCGTTGGACAGCTCAACGCGGAACATGGTGTTGGGAAGGGTGTCGATAATAACGCCTTCCATTTCAATGACATCTGATTTCGCCATTCAGTAGAAACCTCGTTCGGAATGCTTTTCGGTGATTTTAAATTGCGCAATTCTGCCTGAATTCTTGCCGTTTGGCAAAAGTCAGTCTGATTGCAGTTCTCGCCAGTGCCCGTCGCGCAGCGCTTCGATGGGTTTGAAACGGGTTTTGTAGTTCATTTTACGGCATTCCCGGATCCAGTAACCCAGGTACAGATGGGGCAAGCCCCGGCGCCGGGCTTCTTCAATCTGCCAGAGCACGGCAAAGGTGCCCAGGCTCCGGTCTTCCAGTTCCGGAGCAAAAATGGTGTAGATGGCGGACAAGCCGTCATCCAGCAGGTCGACCGCCGCCAGGCCGGCCAGTTCGTCTCCCAGGGAAATTTCCAGGAACCAGGAGTCGGTGGCGCCGTCTACCAGGAACGATGTGAACTGCTCCCTAGAGGGAGGGTACATGTCGCCATCGCGGTGGCGCTCTTCAATGTAGTGGGCGTACAGCCGGTAATAACGTTCGCTGAACGCGGCGGGCACCATGCGGCACGACAAGTCTTCATTCTTGCGCAAAACACGGCGCTGGTTACGGTCCGGCTGGAACTGATCTACCTTCAGGCGTACCGGCACGCAGGCATTGCAATGTTCACAATGGGGGCGGTAATAGTGGGAGCCACTGCGCCGGAACCCCAGTGCCGTCAGTTGGCTGTAGAGTTTCTTGTCGACGTTGGCCCTCGGGTCCACAAACATCGTGGTGGCTTCGCGATCCGGCAGGTAACTGCAGTCGTGGGGCGGCGTTGCGAAGAAGACCAGCGTTCTGAGATTGCTCATTCATTCCTCCGGCCCGGGCCAGCGCCAGTTGAAGGCCCAGTCTTCCTTTTCCGGTTTTTGATCCACGTACTTCCCGAGTATAGATAAAAACTCGTCCCTGGGAATAGTGCTCGCACCCATGCTGAGCAGATGGTCGCTCTCGACCTGGCAGTCCATCAGTCTGTAACCCCATTGTGCCAGCTGACGGGCCAGGTGCACCATCAAAACCTTGGAAGCATTGGTTTCCAGGGAAAACATGGATTCACCGAAGAAGCAACGCCCCAGGGCAATGCCGTACATGCCCCCGGCCAGCTCACCCTTGCGGTTCCAGACTTCGATGGAGTGTGCGGTGCCGTGCCGGTGCAGGTCGGTATAGGCCTGGATCATGTCGTCGGTAATCCAGGTGCCTTCGGCGCGGGTGGTGGCACACAACCGGATAATGCGGCTGAAGCATCGGTCTGCGGTAACCTCGAACCGGTGCTGGTTCAGGGTGCGGCGCAGGCTGCGGGATACGTGGACTTCGTCCGGAAACAGGACGCAACGGGGATTGGGGGACCACCAGAGAATGGGCTGGTCGTCACTGAACCAGGGGAAGATGCCGTTCCGGTAAGCCAGCAGGAGCCGGCTCCGGGACAGGTCGCCACCCGCGGCGAGAAGACCGTCCGGATCGTCCAGTGCTTCGTCGGCCGGAGGGAACCAAAGTTCCTCCGGCTTCAGCCAGGGTAGAGAGGTCATTCCGTGATGGCCGTTTTAGTCCTGCTGGTCCAGGAATTTCTCGGCATCCAGGGCGGCCATGCAGCCGAAACCGGCGGAGGTAACAGCTTGGCGGTAAACGTGGTCCGCTACATCGCCGGCGGCGAATACGCCCGGAATGCTGGTCTGGGTGGCCATGCCGTTCAGGCCGGACTGGATACGCAGATAGCCGTTGTCCATGTCGAGCTGGCCTTCGAACAGGCTGGTGTTCGGCTTGTGGCCGATGGCGATGAATACGCCGGCCAGGTCGATGTCCCGGGTGCTGCCGTCTTCGGTGCTCTTGATGCGCATGCCGGTTACGCCGGTACCGTCGCCCAGTACTTCATCCAGGGTGTGGTTCCAGACGATCTTCACGTTGCCGTTCTCGGCCTTTTCGAACAGCTTGTCCTGCAGGATTTTCTCAGAGCGGAGCTTGTCGCGGCGATGTACCAGGGTGACTTCATCGGCAATGTTCGACAGGTACAGGGCTTCTTCAACGGCGGTGTTGCCACCACCGATCACAGCGACTTTCTGCTTGCGGTAGAAGAAACCATCGCAGGTAGCGCAGGCTGATACGCCCTGGCCCTTGAACTTCTCTTCGGATTCCAGGCCCAGGTACATGGCGGAGGCGCCGGTGGCGATGATCAGGGCGTCGCAGGTGTACTCGCCGCTGTCGCCCTTGAGGCGGAACGGGCGATTCTGCAGGTCCGCTTCGTTGATGGTGTCGTACACGATGCTGGTTTCGAAGCGCTCTGCGTGCTTCTGCATGCGCTGCATCAGTTCAGGGCCCTGAACGCCGTCGTTGTCGCCCGGCCAGTTGTCCACGTCTGTGGTGGTGGTGAGCTGTCCACCCACTTCAATGCCGGTAATCAGGGTCGGGTTCAGGTTGGCGCGGGCGGCATAGACTGCTGCGGTGTAACCTGCGGGGCCGGAACCAAGAATGATCAGTCGGGAGTGCTGTGTTTCGCTCATGGGAATCTCGCTGGTATGTGATATGTAATCTGGATGTATGAGGCCGGAGCCGGATTATTCAAGTACCGAGACCGTGGTCAGCAGCTGTCGCACCCGCTCTTTGCTCTTGCCGGATTCGCCCTGCTCAAGCCGGTGCTCGGCCACGGAGGGGAACACTGCCTGGACGTCGTCTGGCAGCACGTGGTCACGCCCCGCCATCAGGGCCCAGGCCTTGGCGGCCCTCAACAGCCCGAGGCCGGCTCGCGGCGACAGGCCGTAGACCAGGCCTGGCATGCGCCGGCTTTGTTCAAGCAGTCGCTGCAGGTAGTCCAGCAGGGCAGGGCTGGCGCTGACTTTTTCGACGGCGGCCTGAGCCGCTTCCAGCTCCGGCTGGGGCAGTATGGCCTGCAGCCGCCCGGTGATGGCGCGGCGGTCTTCGCCTTCCAGTAACTCCCGTTCCGCTTTCGGGTCCGGATAGCCCAGTTGCAGGCGCATCAGAAAACGGTCGAGCTGGGATTCCGGCAGCGGAAAGGTGCCGCCCTGTTCAATGGGGTTCTGGGTGGCAATCACAAAGAACGGAGAGGGCAGTGGCCGGGTTTCGCCTTCAATGGATACCTGGCGCTCTTCCATCGCTTCCAGCAGGGCACTCTGGGTGCGGGGCGAGGCCCGGTTGATTTCGTCTGCCAGTACCACCTGGGCAAAGATCGGGCCCGGGTGAAACACCAGGCTGCCGGCCTCCCGGTCGTACATCGAATAACCCAGAACGTCCGCGGGTAGCAGGTCGTTGGTGAACTGGATGCGTTGATAGCTCAGCCCCATGATCTTCGCCAGCGCGTGGGACAGTGTAGTCTTGCCCATGCCCGGTATGTCTTCGATCAGCAGGTGGCCGCGGGCCAGCAGGCCACACAGGGCCAGGCGGATCTGGTTGTCTTTGCCCAGCAGAATCTTGTTGAGCTCGGCAACCACGCTGTCCATTTTCTGTTTCATGCAGGCCTCAGTCCCGTACCCGTTTGAGAATGTCGTCGTAGGCATCAATGCGCCGATCCCGAAGATACGGCCAGATACGCCTGACGGATTCAGTCCGGTCGCGGTCCAGCGTGGCGGTCAGAATACATTCGCTTTCATCGTCGGCCCGGGCCAGGAATTCGCCCTGGGGCCCGCAGATAAAACTGTTGCCCCAGAAGCGGATGCCGTCGCCCTGGCCAGACGGGTCGGGTTCAGTGCCCACCCGGTTGGGGGCAATCACCGGCAGGTTGTTAGCCACCGCATGGCCCCGCTGAACGGTCACCCAGGCTTCCAGCTGGCGGGCCTGTTCGTCGGCTTCGTCGGTAATGTCCCAGCCGATGGCCGTGGGATAGATCAGGATTTCCGCGCCGGCCAGCGCCATCAGGCGGGCGGCTTCCGGGTACCACTGGTCCCAGCACACCAATACCCCGAGCTTGCCGACGGAGGTATTGATCGGGGTAAAGCCGCTGTCGCCATTGTTGAAGCGGGCGTCGCCCGGGGTGAAATAGAACTTTTCGTAGAAGCCCGGGTCGTCCGGGATGTGCATTTTCCGGTAGATCCCGGCCAGGCTGCCGTCGGTATCAAACACTACCGAGGTGTTGTGATACACCCCGTTCATCCGGCGCTCGAAGATAGAGCCTACCAGCACAATGCCGAGCTCCCTGGCCAGCTCCGACAGGCGGTTGCTGGTGGGGCCGGGAATGGGTTCGGCGAGTTCGAAAACGGCGGTGTCTTCGGTCTGGCAAAAATACAGGGTGGCGTGCAGCTCCTGCAGTACCACCAGTTGCGCCCCCCCGGTGGCGGCTTCCCGCACCAGTTTTTCGGAGGTTGCCAGGCTGGCGGCTTTGTCGTTACTGCACTTTTGCTGGATAGCAGCGATTTTCAGCTGGCTCATAGGGAAACGACTCCGGCAGGAATCTGCATGGTGACACAGTGCAGGCTGCCATGCTGGTGGATCAGTGGACGGCAGTTAACGGGAATGATTTCCCGCTCCGGGAAGATCTCACCCATGATGCGAATGGCTTCCGGATCTTGCGGCACATCGTAGACCGGCAAAAGAACTGCATCGTTGATAATCAGGAAGTTGGCATAGGTGGCCGGCAGGCGCTCGCCCTCTTCGTCATAGATGGCATCGGGCCAGGGCAGGGCAGTCAGCTTGTAGGGGCTGCCATCCTGCTGGCGGAACTCCTGCAGTTCCTCTTCCATGGCGGCCAGGGCGCTGTAGTGTTCGTCTGCCACATCCGGACAGGTGACATAACAGATGTGGTCCGGGGCGCAGAAGCGGGCGAGGGTGTCGATGTGGCTGTCGGTGTCGTCGCCGGCCAGGTAGCCGTGGTTGAGCCACAATATGCGGTCTGCGCCCAGCAACTCGGAGAGCCGATGTTCGATGTCTGAGCGATCAAGGTCCGGGTTGCGGGTGGGGGTCAGCAGGCATTCGCTGGTGGCCAGGATGGTGCCCTGGCCGTCAGACTCAATGGAGCCGCCTTCCAGGACAAAATCCACCGCTTGCATCGGTGTCTTGCCGAATACGCCTGCATTGGCCAGGTGTCGGTTGAGGGCGTTGTCTTTCTCCCAGGGGAATTTTCCGCCCCAGGCGTTGAAGCTGAAATCCAGAAGCGTGGCGCTGTCAGCATCGGTAACGGTAATGGGGCCGTGGTCCCGTGCCCAGGTGTCATTGGCCGGGGCCGGTACGGCCACAACGCGGCCGGGGAGGTTGTTGTCTTCAGCGTACTGGTTCAGTTCCTGACCCAGCTTTTGCAGCCCGGCCACAAACTCACAACTGATTACCAAATGTTCAAAGCGCAGTACCGCTTTGGCAATGTCGAGGAAGACCTGTTCTGCATCTGCCATCATCCGGGCCCAGTCGGTTCCGGGGTGAGGCCAGGTCAACATTACTGCGCTCTGGGGAGCCCATTCCGCAGGCAACACTCGTCTGGAAGTCACTGTTATCTGCCACCTTGGTTCGCAAAAAGCAGTCATTCTATCTGACCGCTAAGGCAACGTCAGGACATGGGCAATGAAAATCCGGTGTATTGCCCCCGACCGGTTATTTGCGGCGCTTCATGACCGCATGGATAACCCGGTCGTGCTCCAGATACACCACGAAATCCTGGTAGTGCCACTGGGTAATCGGTGGCTGGCCAACCGGGCCCCGAATCTCCATAGGGGCACCCCAACGGCCCTGCACGGAATCGCCGGTCATGCCGTTGGCCGGCAGTTTGACAAGGCTGCGGTCGGCCTGGCTGCCAACCGGGATGGTCAGTTGCTCTGCATGGGCCTGGGGCAGGGCTGCAACCGCAACTGCTGCGGCCATGGTAAACGCAGCGATCAGGTTCCGTTTGTTGTTCATAGATGGCTCTCCACTGATGCCGGAATGCTGTGGTGTGTCCACGGAATGTGTATAAAACGTAATATCCCGAAAATATTAGCAAAAGTCAGTATATTTTCGAGAGTTTATCCGGTTTGCCCCCGTGTTTTCAGTCATTGGATCACATCGGGGGCAAATTTGGGGGCAGCCTGCCGGCCATGGTGCGGCGGGTGGTGCGGTTGCAACGCATTTTGATCCAAGGCGATAATGCGCGCCGGCATCTACCCCTCTGAAAGTGGCGACAGGCACCTCCTAATGTTCAGACCCTTATCATTTTATATAGGCCTGCGATACACGGCCGCCAAACGGCGCAATCACTTTATTTCCTTTATTTCCCTGACCTCCATGATCGGCCTTATGCTGGGTGTGGCGGTGCTGATTATTGTGTTGTCGGTGATGAACGGCTTCGACCGGGAGCTCAAGCAGAGAATTCTGGGCATGGTGCCCCACGCGACCATTCAGGGCGCCAATGGCCCGCTGGAAGACTGGCAGCAGATTGACCAGCTGGTGCAGGAACATCCCAGGGTGCTGGCGGCTGCGCCGTTTATCCAGGGGCAGGGCATGGTGACCGGTGGCGGCAATGTGCGCGGGGTGATGCTCAGCGGTGTTCTGCCGGAAGAAGAAGCCTCGGTTTCGATCATCGAGAACCACTTTATCGAAGGTGGGCTGGACGATCTCAAATCCGGTGAATTCGGCATCATTATCGGCCGGTTGATGGCCAACAGTCTGCGGTTGGCGATTGGCGACAAGCTGACGGTGGTGTTGCCCGAAGCGTCGGTGACTCCGGCCGGTGTGTTGCCCAGGCTCAAACGCTTCACCGTGAAGGGTATTTTCAGTGTCGGCGCAGAACTCGATGGAAACTACGCCCTGATCCACATGGACGATGCTGCGCGACTGATGCGCACCGGTGGCAAGGCGGAAGGTGTGCGCTTGCTGGTGGATGATCTGTTTGCCGCGCCCCGGGTGGTTAACCAGGTGGCCCAGGAGCTGGGTGGCCGCTATTACGTATCCGACTGGACCCGCACCCACGGCAACCTGTTCCAGGCTATCCGCATGGAAAAAACCATGATCGGCTTGTTGCTGATGTTCATTGTGGCGGTGGCTGCGTTCAATATTGTATCCACCCTGGTGATGGTGGTAACGGATAAGACGGCCGACATCGCCATTCTGCGCACCATGGGGGCCACCCCGGGCCGGATCATGCGCATTTTCATTATCCAGGGGGCGGTAATCGGCGTGTTCGGTACGCTGGTCGGCACCACCCTGGGTGTGCTGGGCGCACTCAACATCAGCGGCATTATTGCCTGGCTGGAAAGCGCCATGGGGCACCAGTTCCTGAGTGCGGATGTGTACTTCATCAGCTATCTGCCATCGCAGTTGCAGTGGCAGGATGTGTTTATTATCAGCGGTGCCGGCCTTGCCATGAGCCTGCTGGCAACGATTTACCCGGCCTGGCGTGCATCGCGGGTCGAACCGGCGGAGGCTTTGCGCTATGAGTAATGTCACAGCGAACGAGGCAGGCAAGCCTCTGGTGATCGACTGCCGGCAGGTAACCCGAACCTACAGTGAGGGCCCGGAGAAGCTCACGATTTTCTCTGACATCTCGCTGGAGGTGACGCCCGGAGAAACCGTTGCCATTGTCGGTAGCAGCGGTGCAGGCAAGACTACCCTGCTGAACCTGCTGGGCGGGCTGGACAAGCCCTCGTCCGGCCAGATCGAGATTTGTGGCCAGAACATTCACAAACTCTCGGAAGCCGGCCGGGCCCGCTTCCGTAATCGCCATCTGGGGTTCGTGTATCAGTTTCATCACCTGTTACCAGAATTCTCCGCACTGGAGAATGTGATGCTGCCCTGTGTGTTGGGTGGCTTGTCGCCGGCCCAGGCCCTTCCGAAAGCCGAAGCGCTTCTCGGGCGTGTGGGCCTGGCTGAGCGGCTTCGTCATAAGCCGGGTGAACTGTCAGGCGGAGAGCGCCAGCGCGTGGCCATTGCCCGTGCCCTGGTGAACGAGCCGGATTGCGTGTTGATGGACGAGCCTACCGGTAACCTGGACCAGCACACCGGTGAGGGGGTTCGGGCTTTGATCGAGGAGCTGCGTGATCAGTCCGGCATCGCGTTCATCATGGTGACACACGATATGACCATGGCCCGGAGTCTGGGGCGGGTGTTGCGCCTGGAACAGGGCCGGCTGGTTCAGGAAGTCTGATTACCAGGGGCGCGGCCAGCGCGCCTGGCTATGCGTCGCTGGCGCCAGTCGGTGCGGATTTTTCGCCGCCACAGATACTGGATGCCCAGATAGGCGAGGCAGGCACAGAGGGTGGCGATGATCAGTGACCCCAGGTACAGCGGAATGCCGATGTCCACCAGGCGGTGGCTGATCCAGTGCCAGGTAAGTTCGAATTCAAAGTCGAGCACCGGGCGATCCAGCAGCCAGGCCCCGAGTTTGTAGTTGAAATAGAACATGGGTGGCATGGTCAGCGGGTTGCTGATCCACACCAGTGCCACCGACAAGGGCAGGTTAGCGTTGATCCAGATGGCACAGAAGGCCGCGGCCAGCATCTGGAAGGGCATAGGAATAAAACAGAACCAGACGCCGACCAGGAACGCCCGTGCTACGCAATGCCGGTTGATGTGCCACAGGTTGGGTTCATGGAGGATATCGCCCAGAAAGTGCAGCGAACGCATGGCGCGCACTCTCTCGGGGCTGGGCAAATACCGTTTCATGAACTTCTTCGGCATTGGAAGTTCGGCCTGTTGCGTTGCAGTGAAACACCACTGACAAACGGAAATTGTCAGCTTTTACCAGAGGAGGACAGGGAGTGTCCGGGCAAGTTTATAACGGCTGTGAGCGCATAAAACCGGCGCTGGCCGCATCCTGCATGGTCGCCTTCTCTAGCGGCGTTATCTTACTGTATTGGCTGACAGTCTTACCACCTTATACATGGTTGTTTGTGCTTACCTTCATGGTTGGTGCCGTCGCGTTTTGGGGTCGGGGCAGCCGGTTCTCCAGTCTCTGTTTATTGGTTTGTTTCGGGCTGCTGGGCCTGCTCTGGGCCACCTGGCATGCCGATGGGCGCCTGGCGGAGCGGTTGCCCCAGGGGCTTGAGGGCGAGCAGGTGACAGTCTCCGGTCATCTGTGCAGCCTTCCTCAACCGGGCAGCTTTGGCAGTCTCCGTTTCAATCTCTGTGTCGAGCGCTGGCACGAACCTGCGACGGTGCCCGAAGGCACCCGCTTGCCGGAAACCCTGCGGCTGGCCTGGTACGGGCGTGACGGTAAAGACCTGCCTGACCACCGGCTGCGCCTGGAAGTCGTCCTCAAACGCCCCCACGGCAACCTGAACCAGGCCGGCTTTCGTTACGAGGACTGGCTGTTCCGGAACGGCTTCCGAGCCACGGGCAGCGTCAAAAGTGTTGCCCCGGAGCCCGGGCTTGCCTGTCGCTGGCACTGCGAATACCGGGCCTGGCACCGGTCGGTGGCGGCTGTGGTGGAAGACTGGTTTGGTGAGGCACAACAGTTTCCCCTGATTGCATCGCTGTTGATCGGTAACCGCGGGCATTTGGAAAACGCCCATTGGGATACCCTGAAAGCCACCGGCACCATTCACCTGGTGGCTATTTCCGGCCTGCATCTGGGCTTGGTGGCGGTAGCAGTGGGGCTGCTCGGGCGCCGGCTGTTGTTGCTGGTGCCATCGGGGTGGGTGTCCGTTCATCAAGGCCGGGTGGCGGTGTTTGCATTGGTGATGCTGTGCAGCCTGGCCTATGCCCTGCTGGCGGGGTTTACGGTGCCTACCCGCCGGGCCCTGATCATGGTGGTTGTGGGTGGCTGGTATCTGTTGATGGCCCGGGAAGCCAGTGCCTGGCAACCCTTTGTGGCGGCGCTGTTCCTGGTGTTACTGCTGGATCCATTTGCGCCGCTGGATCAGGGCTTCTGGCTTTCCTTTGGTGCGGTGGCGGTATTGTTGCTGGTGTTTGCCGGCAGGGTGGCGGCTCCGGGCTGGCTGAAAGGCCTGGTGCTCGCGCAGTTTGCGGTGTTCGCCGGTTTGTGGCCGGTTCTGTCGCACTTCGGTCTGGGCCAGCCGGTGGCTGGATTGCTGGCCAACCTGTTGGCCATTCCCTGGGTGTCCCTGGTGGTGATGCCGGTGTTGTTTGTGGGTGCGTTGCTGTCGGCGCTGTCCGGCGGCGGGTTGTCGGGCTTCGCGATGGTGCTGATGGACGGGGCACTGGCATTGCTCTGGGGCTGGCTTGAGTGGGTCCAGGTTCTGGACTGGCCTGTGCCCGGAGGAGGCAAGGTTGCGCAGTCCGGCTTGCTGGCATTGGTGGTGGTTGTCATGATCCGGCTGCCGGTGCCCGGGTTCCGGCCCGCGGCATTCGCCGCCATCGCCTTATGGAGTCTTGCGGCGCTGTACCATCGCGACCCGGTGAACTCGTCAGTGGCGGTTCCGGAAATTCGCATCCTGGATGTGGGGCAGGGGCTGTCAGTTCTGATCCGGGTGGATGACAAGGTGCTGCTCTATGACACCGGCCCGGAGGTGAAAGGCGTGTTTTCTGCGGCCGATTCGGTGTTGATACCGGAGCTTAGCGCCCGGGGTGTCCGGCGGATAGACCACCTTGTGCTGAGCCATGCCGATAACGACCATTCCGGCGGCTTGCCTGTGTTGCTCGATACCTTCGATGTGGTGCGGATATCCAGCGGTGAAGCCGGGGAGTTATCCGGGAGTTTGGACGGCCTGCGCCTTGTGCATGACTGCCCGGCAGTCGCCGAGCACTGGGGAGACCTGGAGCTGGCATTCTGGCAAGCGCCGGATGCAACGGAGGGTAACGATGCATCCTGTGTGCTCCGGGTAAGCCATGGGCTGTCGGATACCGAGATCTGGCTGACCGGTGATATCAGCGACGGGGTAGAAGCCCGGATGCTGGCGGACCCGGAACTGGACTGGTTCCATCGGCGGCCGGCCCACCGCCTGGTGCTGGCACCCCATCATGGCAGCAAAACCTCGTCGTCAGAAAGCTGGGTGGAAACTCTGCGGCCCGACCAGGTCATCTACACCGCCGGATATCGCCATCGCTTCGGGCACCCCCATCCGGAGGTGACGGCCCGCTATCGACAGGCTGGAGCCCGGGCGTTGAATACAGCCTGTTCCGGTCAGGTTGCCATTACCTTGCCGGCGACAGGCCCGGAAATCGAAGAAATCCGCCATTCCGCACCCTTCTGGGTAGCCGCTCCGGGCCTGGCCCGTGACCAATGTAATATACCGTGACATTCCGGGTGTGGCCTGCACCGGCAGCTATGCTAAAGTAGCGCGGCTTGTAATTAATCAGGGAGATCAAGCGTGTTCGAGCTGTTGAAAGCCGGTGGCATCCTGATGGTGCCTATTGTTGCCTGTTCCATTCTGGCCCTTGCCATCGTTCTGGAGCGATTCTGGTCTTTGCGTGCTTCCCGCGTAGCGCCGCCTCAATCGATCAATGAGCTCTGGCGCTGGATCAAGAAAAAAGAGCTTAACGGTCGCAAGCTCAAAGCCCTGCAGGGCTCCTCTCCGCTGGGCCGGGTTCTGGCCGGTGGTCTGATCAATGCTAAGCATGGCCGTGAGGTCATGAAAGAAAGCATCGAACACGAAGCCAGCCAGGTTATCCACGAGCTGGAACGGTTCCTGAACCCGCTGGGAACCATTGCCACCATTACCCCGCTGCTGGGTCTGTTGGGGACGGTTATCGGTATGATCAAGGTATTCGCCGAGATCCAGCTGGCCGGTGTCGGTAACGCAGGCAACCTCGCAGGCGGTATTTCCGAAGCCCTGATCACCACGGCTGCAGGCCTGAGCGTTGCCATTCCGGCGCTGATCTGCCATCGCTATTTTATCCGCCGCGTTGACGAGCTGGTGGTTAACATGGAACAGGAAGCCATAAAGCTGGTGGAAGTGGTTCATGGTGACCGTGAAATCGACGTGGAAGGAGCCTGAACACAGTGAAGTTCAAGCGCCAACGAAGCCAGGAAGTCGGGGTAGACCTGACGCCACTGATCGACGTGGTGTTCCTGCTGCTGATTTTCTTTATGGTATCCACCACCTTTACCCGGGAAAGCCACCTGGAAGTGGAATTGCCGCAAGCCAGTGGTGATCCGGCAACGCCGTCTGAAGTGCACCAGATTGACGTGGTGATCAATGCCGAAGGCCAGTACATCCTGAATGACAGGACACTGGTGAACAACCGGCGCGAGACCCTGGAGCGGGGTGTCAGGGAACTGGCTGAGGGAGATAGCAACCTGCCGTTTATCATCACGGCAGATGCCCGTACTCCCCACGAATTTGTTGTGCGCGCCATGGATGTGGCCGGTCGCCTGGGGTTTGCGAAACTGAGCATAACCACAGAGCGGGAGGCTGACAGCCAGTGATCGATGTAAGGTCGGAACCGCTCAAAGCTCCGCCGGTTGGAAGCTGGACAACCTACAAGCGCCTGCTCACCTACGTAAAACCTTTCTGGCTGGCCTTTTCGCTGGCGGTGCTGGGCAACATTATCTACGCGGCGGCGTCTACCGGTATGGCGGCAGCCATGGAGTATGTGATCACCGCCATTGAAAACCCCACCGACCAGAACCGGATGCTCCTGACCGGCCTGATCGTTGGTGTGTTTGCCCTGCGCGGCCTGGGCACCTTCTTCAGTCAGTATTTCATCAGCTATGTTGGCCGCAATGTTATCAACGCCCTGCGTAACGATGTCTTTGACCGGCTGATGACCCTGCCATCCCGTTACTTCGACGACAACGCCGCTGGCCGGCTGGTGTCCAAGCTGACGTTCAACGTGGAGCAGGTGGCGGAAGCGGCTACCAATGCCATCACCATTACCCTGCGCGAAGGCCTGACCATTGTCGGCTTGCTGGGCTTCATGCTGTATACCAACTGGAAACTGACCCTGGTGTTCCTCACCGTCGGGCCGGTGATCGGTTTCGTGGTCAGCTATGCCAGTAAACGCTTCCGCCGGATCAGCAAGCGCATTCAGGGCTCCATGGGTGATATTACCCACGTGGCCTCGGAATCCATTACCGGTTACCGGGTGGTGCGTACCTTCGGTGGCGAAGACTACGAGCGGGAGCGTTTCCGCGATGTCAGCGAGCGCAACCTGAAGCAGAGCCTGAAAATGGCTTCCACCCAGGCCATCAGTGTGCCGGTGATCCAGGTGCTGGTGGCAATTGCCATTGCGGCCCTGGTCTGGACCATGCTGGCCCCGGAAATTCGCGGTGAAATGACCACCGGACAACTGGTTGCCTTCATTACCGCGGCAACCACCATGGCCAAGCCGATCCGCCAGGTAACATCGGTACACGCCAAGATCCAGAAGGGTGTGGCCGCCGCCTACGACGTGTTCGAAACCATGGACGAACAGCCGGAAGAAGACCGTGGCGGGTTCGCGCCGGAGCGGGTGGAAGGCCGTATCGAGTTTGACCAGGTGTCCTTCCGCTACCGCGACCAGCTGGATAACGTACTGGAAGGCATTTCCCTGAGCATTCCAGCGGGCCAGAGCGTTGCCCTGGTCGGGCGCTCCGGCAGCGGCAAGTCCACGCTGGTGAGTTTGTTGCCCCGGTTCTACGAGTTCACCGGCGGTGATATCCGCATCGACGACCATTCCCTGAAAGAATTCTCCCTGCAGGCGCTGCGTTCGCAGATTGCCCTGGTAAACCAGAACGTGGTGCTGTTCAACGACACCATCGCCGCCAACATTGCCTATGGCGCGTTGCGGGATTGCAGCCGTGAGGAGATTCGGGAAGCAGCGGCCAAGGCCCATGCCCTGGAGTTTATCGACCGCATGCCGGAAGGGCTGGATACCATGATCGGCGATAACGGTGTGATGTTGTCGGGTGGTCAGCGACAGCGGCTGGCCATTGCCCGGGCGCTGCTGAAGAACGCGCCGATCCTGATTCTGGATGAGGCCACTTCGGCGCTGGATACAGAGTCTGAGCGGCATATCCAGGAAGCGCTGGAAACGGTCATGGAAGGGCGGACAACGCTGGTGATTGCGCACCGTCTTTCCACTATCGAGAAAGCCGACCGGATCCTGGTGATGGACAAGGGCCACATTGTTGAATCCGGTAACCACGATGAACTGCTGGCGGCCGATGGCGCCTATGCCCAGCTGCACCAGATTCAGTTCAGCGAGCAGGCATGAGTACCAGCCTGGTCGATCGGCTTTGGTACGGGCGGGGCAGGCCACTGGCCCTGCTGACGCCACTGGCCTGGCTGTACCGGGCGGTGTCGGAATCCCGGCGCCGGAAGGCCTGGCAGGCCCGTAACGAATCCCTCCCGGTACCCGTGGTGGTGGTGGGTAACATCACCGCCGGCGGTACCGGCAAGTCGCCCCTGACCGCCCGGCTGGTGCAGCGCATGAAGCAGGAAGGCTGGAAACCGGTCATTCTGAGCCGGGGCTACGGCGGCAAAAGCAATCACTACCCCCTGTTAGTCAGTGAAGGCACTTCGCCGGGTGTGAGCGGTGATGAGCCCCTGATGCTGGCCCAGGCAACCGGTTGCCCGGTGGTGGTGGATCCGGAACGGTGCCGGGGCGCTGCCTGGGCACTGGAGAACGGTCTGGGCGACGTGCTGATCTGCGATGACGGACTGCAGCACTACCGGCTGCCAAGAGATATCGAGCTGGCGGTGTTTGATGCCCGGCGGGGCATCGGCAACGGTGCGATTATTCCGGTAGGCCCATTGCGGGAGCCCGTCGAGCGCCTGGGCAGCGTCGATTTTGTCATCCTTAACGGCGCCGGATTCCCGGAAGCAGGTGAGACCCTGGACAGCTTTGCCGGCGTTGACCATCCGGATATCCATGCCATGGAGCTGGTGCCCTCCGCCCTGGTGAACCTGAATTCCGGTGAGACCGTACCCCCGGAAAAGCTGAAAGGCAAACCGGTACGGGCGGTAGCAGGTATCGGCAACCCCGGGCGATTCTTCGACACGCTTCGTGGCCTGGGTGCACACGTTAATGAAGTGCCATTTCCTGACCATCACCATTTCCGCCCGGAAGACCTGGCCTCCGGCGCCCTGGAGTGGCTGGTGATGACCGCCAAGGATGCGGTGAAATGCCGTGGCTTTGCGCCCGACAACGCCTGGGTGTTGACGGTAGAGGCCCGGGTATCGGAACCTTTTGAACAACGTTTTATCGAGCGGCTCAGGGAGTGTTCCGGGCAGCTTAAACCACATGATACCGAGAGATCTGACCATGGATAAAAAACTGCTGGGCCTGCTGGCCTGCCCGGTCTGCAAGGGTGAACTCAAGCTTAACGAAGCCCGCACCGAACTGATCTGTTACCAGGATGCCATGGCATTCCCGATCCGTGAGGGTATTCCGGTGATGCTGGCGGTTGAAGCGCGGACCCTGAGCACCGACGAACGTCTCGACAAGCACTGATCTGTACGGGGTAGTCCATGTCTTTCACCGTTGTTATCCCGGCCCGTTACGCTTCCAGTCGACTGCCCGGCAAGCCCCTGGCGATGATAGCTGGCAAGCCGATGATCCAGCATGTGTGCGAACGCGCGGCAGAAAGCCGTGCCAGCCGCGTGGTGGTTGCCACCGATGATGCGCGCATTGAAGAAGCCTGCAGGGGGTTCGGAGCCGAGGTGGTGATGACCTCACCGAACCACGCCAGTGGCACCGACCGGCTGGAAGAAGTGGCCCGCAAGCTTGGGCTCGATGCCGACCACCGGGTGGTGAATGTACAGGGCGACGAGCCGCTGATTCCGCCGGCCCTGATCAACCAGGTGGCAGAGAACCTGGAGCTGTACCCGGAAGCCGAGATCGCTACGTTGTGCGAGCGGCTCCACGATGCCCGCCAGGTTTTTAATCCGAATGTGGTGAAAGTGGTGTTCGACGCCCGTGGTATGGCCCACTATTTCAGCCGTGCGCCCATTCCCTGGGCCCGGGATTTCTGGCCGGCCAATGCGCCAGCGGTGGATGTAGACCTGCCCGATGGTGTGGGTTATTTCCGCCATATCGGCATCTATGGTTACCGCGCCAGCGTGTTGCGGCAGTTCGTCACCTGGCCGCCTGCGCCTACCGAGCAGGTTGAAGCGCTGGAACAACTGAGGGCACTGTACAACGGTGCCCGTATCCATGTGGACATTGCCGAGCGGCCACCGGCAGCCGGCGTGGACACCGAAGAAGACCTGGCCCGGGTTCGGGCATTGCTTGAAGCGGGAGGGCGCTATGTCTGATGCTGCATCCGGAAAAGTCAGCGTTCTGTTTGTCTGCCTGGGTAACATCTGCCGCTCGCCGAGCGCGGAGGGCGTGTTCCGGCAACTGGCCGCAGAGCAGGGCTTGCTCGAAAGCCTGCATATTGATTCCTGCGGCACCGGTAACTGGCACATCGGCAAGGCCCCGGATGCCCGCGCCACCGCCGCAGCGGAGCGTCGCGGCGTCGATATTGCGGAGCTTCGGGCGCGGCAGATCCAGGCCGAAGATCTTGACCGGTTTGACTATGTGCTGGTGATGGACCGTTCCAACCTGGCCGATGTAAGGGATATCTGGAACCAGAACGGTGGCACAGAGCCCCGGCTGTTCCTGGAGTTCGGTCGATCCGGCCATGCCGAGGTGCCAGACCCCTACTACGGCGGTGAGGACGGCTTCGAGCAGGTGCTGGACCTGATCCATGAGGCCAGCGAAGGCCTGCTGGAATCCATCCGGGAGCGGCTGGCTTGAGCCGACTGCCCGAGATCCGTGAGCAGGTCAGCCTGCAAGGCCTGAACACCATGGCAGTGCCGGCTAAGGCCCGTTATTTTGCGGACATTACCACCGCCGACGAGCTTGAAGCGGCCCTTGACTGGGCCCGCGAGAATGGCCAGCAAACGCTGGTACTTGGTGGTGGCAGTAACCTGGTCTTTGCCGGTGACTTCGACGGTCTGGTGCTGCACATGGCGCTCCGGGGTCGTACCTGGGAGCAGGTGCGGGAAGATGACGCGGTACTGGTGCTGGCGGCCGGGGAAAAGTGGCACGATGCGGTGCTGTATGCGGCCCGCTCCGGTTACCGGGGTATCGAAAACCTGGCACTGATTCCGGGAACCGCCGGGGCCGCGCCTGTCCAGAACATTGGCGCCTACGGTGTGGAGCTGTGCGACACCCTGAAAACGGTCACGGCCCTGGATCGCACGACCATGGAAGTGGTCGAGTTACCGACAGCCGACTGCGAGTTTGCCTACCGGGACAGCCTGTTCAAGCATCAGCCCGGCCGTTACATAATTCTTGAAATCCGCCTGGCCCTGTCCCGAACCGAGCCGATGAAGCTCGGTTACCGTGACTTGCAGGAGTACCTGGGAAGCGAGGACACCGATCAACTGACGCCCCTGGCTGTGGCAGAAGCGGTGATGGCAGTTCGCCGCCGAAAACTGCCGGATCCGGCTGTGCTGCCCAATGCCGGAAGCTTCTTCAAGAATCCGGTGGTCAGCCAGGCGCAATTTGAAGACATTGTTAGCCGTTTTCCGGACGTGGTGTCCTACCCGGTTGCTGAAGGCGTCAAACTGGCGGCAGCCTGGCTGATCGACCAGGCCGGCTGGAAGGGTTACCGAAACGCAACGGTCGGTGTGCATAACCGCCAGGCCCTGGTATTGATCAATCATTCCGGGGGCAGCGGGCAGGACATCCTGGCACTGGCGCAGGAGCTGCGGGAATCGGTGCGGAACAAGTTCGGGGTGGGGCTGGAGCAGGAACCGGGTATCGTCGGTAACTGAGACTTTGTTGCAGTGTTACCTGCCTTCAGCGAGCGGCCAAGCCGGCCACCCGCCAAAGACCAGACGGGCGGGTCAGAGCCCGCCTTTGGGTGAGGCCTTCACCAGGAAGGGCAGGGCTTCTTCCAGGGCAATATCCTGTTTATCTTCATCGCGACGGCCCTTGTATTCCAGGGTACCGGCCGCCAGGCCCCGCTCGGAAACCACAAACCGGTGCGGAATGCCCATCAGTTCCATGTCCGCAAACTTCACGCCCGGGCGCTCGTTCCGGTCATCCAGCAACACATCGTAGCCGGCCTGGCGAAGTTGTTCGTAAAGCTTGTCACCGGCTTCGGCCACTACGGCGTTCTTGTGGGCGTTCAGGGTAACGATAGCCACTTCGAACGGAGCAATGGCGTCGGGCCAGATGATGCCCTTGTCATCGTGGTTCTGCTCAATGGACGCCGCCACGATGCGGGACACACCAATGCCGTAGCAGCCCATTTCCATGATCACGGCCTTGCCGTTCTCGTCCAGCACAGTGGCATTCATGGCCTGGCTGTATTTGTTGCCCAGCTTGAAGATGTGGCCCACTTCGATACCGCGGCGGATCTCCAGTGTGCCTTTGCCGTCCGGGCTCTGGTCACCTTCCACCACGTTGCGCAGGTCTTCCACCCGACCCAGGGCTACATCACGCTCCCAGTTCACACCGGTCAGGTGATAGTCATCCTTGTTGGCACCACATACGAAGTCCGCCAGGTGGGCAGCACTGCGGTCGACAATGACCGGCACCGGCAGGTTAACCGGGCCGATGGAACCGGGATTGCAGCCAATGGCTTTCACGATTTCTTCATCGGTGGCCATGGTCAGCGGCTCGGCAATGCCGGCCAGGTTTTCAGCCTTGATCTCGTTCAGGGTGTGGTCGCCGCGCAGGATCAGTGCCACCAGGCCGGATTCGCCGTTCTCGTCGGCTTCGCCTTTTACCAGCAGGGTTTTCACGCTGCGCTCTGCCGGCAGGCCCAGGAACGTAGACACCGCTTCAATGGTTTTCTGGCCCGGGGTGTGTACTTCCTGCATGGCTTCGCCCGGTGCCGGGCGTTCGCCTGCCGGAGCCACGGCCTCGGCTTTCTCGATGTTCGCGGCGTAGTCGCTTTCGGTGCTGAACACGATGGCATCTTCACCGGAGGAGGCCAGCACGTGGAACTCGTGGGAAGCGCTGCCGCCAATAGAGCCGGAATCCGCCTGCACCGGGCGATAATCCAGGCCCAGCCGATCAAAGATGTTGCAGTAGGTCTGGTGCATCAGCTGATAGGTATCATCCAGGGACGCCGCGTTCACGTGGAACGAGTAGGCGTCTTTCATGATGAATTCCCGGGCGCGCATCACACCGAAACGCGGGCGGCGCTCGTCGCGGAACTTGGTCTGGATCTGGTAGAAGTTGGCCGGCAGTTCCTTGTAGCTCTTGAGCTCGTTACGGATCAGGTCGGTGATGACTTCTTCATGGGTCGGGCCGAAGCAGAAATCCCGGCCATGGCGGTCGTTCATGCGCAGCAGCTCGCCGCCGTACTGTTCCCAGCGGCCGGATTCCTGCCACAGTTCCGCGGGCTGAACGGCGGGCATCAGCACTTCCTGGGCGCCGCTCTTGTCCATTTCTTCACGAACAATCCGCTCTACCTTGCGCAGGGTACGCAGCCCCATGGGCAGCCAGGTGTAAAGGCCGGCGGCCAGTTTGCGGATCATGCCGGCGCGCAGCATCAGCTGGTGGCTGATGATCTCGGCATCGGCGGGGGTCTCTTTCTGGGTGGCAATCAGGTAGCGGCTTGCTCGCATGGTGTCTTCCGTTTTTTGAAATCCGGGGTTAAGACTAATTGGCAGGTCTGTTGGCCTGACTCTGCCTTTCTTTGTCGTAAAGTGGGCGTTATTGTACGGAGCCTGCTGCACAAGGTACAGATAATGACTGACGAATCTATCGACGTAACACCACGCCGAAAGCCCGTACAGGCCCGGAGCAGGGAGCGTGTAGACGCCATCTTGCGGCACGCCGCTGCGATCTTTCACGAGAACGGGGTAGACGGCACCAGCATGTCGGCCATTGCCCGGCAGTCGGACATGTCCCTCGCCTCCCTTTACCGGTATTTCCCGAACAAGGCGGCCATCGTCCACGCCATTGCCGAAGGCCATGTGGAGAAAATGGAACGTGCACTCCGGGAGAAGCTGCCGCAACTTGGCCTGGATGAGGCCATCGAAGTGCTGATCGAGCAGTTCTACACCTTCTACCGCACCGAGCCTGCCTATTCGGCCATCTGGAGTGGCGTTGAAGCCATGCCCGAGTTGCGGGACCTGGACCTGCGCGAGCTCTACAACAACGCCAGTGACCTGGATGCACGCCTGCAACAGGAATACCCCGACCTGCCGGATGACCGCCGCTGGAATGCCAGCCTGTTACTACCGCGGGCGGCCGGGTCCATTCTGCGCCTGGCAGCGACACTGACGGACCAGCAGGGCCGGCAACTGGTCGGTGAACTGAAAGTGATGACCCAGGCCTATGTGGCCGAGCTGATCCGTCAGGAGAGGTAACCCAGAGGCAGGGCGGTGCTGTCGATTACCCGCCGCAGAACAAAGCTGGAATGTACGCCGCTGACCCCCGGGATACGGGTAATCCGGTTCAGCAGGAACTGGTGATAGTGGTCCATGTCCGGCACCACAATCTTCAGCATGTAGTCGGCGCTCTGGCCGGTAATCAGGTAGCACTCCTGGACTTCCGGGTAATCGGCAACCTGTTCCTCGAAGGCGGCAAACCGCTCCGGTGTGTGCCGGTCCATGCCGATCAGGATAATCGCCGTCAACGCCAGCCCCAGTTTTTTGTGATCCAGGATGGTTACGGTGCGAATGATGATGCCCGCTTCCTCCAGGGCCCTGACCCGGCGTAGGCAGGGCGACGGCGATAACCCCACCTTTTCGGCCAGCTGCTGGTTGGTCAGCGAACCGTCTTTCTGCAATTGTTCGAGGATTTTCCGGTCCGTTTTGTCGATTTGTATCAGGGTCTTTTCTTTTGTGGGCATTTTATTCTTTATAACCTTTAATGATCGCAATTATATGCCGTAAAGTTAGTGAAAGCGCCCCGAAATAGCAACCAAATATCGCCGCAGCGGCGTTAGAATGGTGTCATTACACAGACCCGTGAAAGGAATTGTCAGATATGGCCTTTGATCATCGTAAATACGTTGCCTTCAAGCCGGTTGCCAAGAAAGACCGCCGCTGGCCCGACCAGGTTATCGAAAAAGCCCCCACCTGGTGTGCCGTTGACCTGCGGGATGGTAACCAGTCCCTGATCAAGCCCATGTCCGTTGCCCAGAAGCAGCGTTTGTTCGATTTGCTGGTCAAGCTTGGCTTCAAGGAAATCGAAATCGGTTTTCCGGCAGCCAGTCAGCCGGACTTCGATTTCTGCCGCAAGCTGATCGAGGAAAACCGCATTCCTGAGGATGTAAAAATCCAGGTGCTGACCCAGGCCCGCCCGGAACTGATCGAGCGCACCTATGAAGCGCTGGCAGGTGCGAAACAGGCGATTGTGCACGTGTACAACTCCACCTCTACGGTGCAGCGGGAGCAGGTGTTCGGCCTGGATCGTGACGGTATCCGCGAGATTGCCGTAAATGGCGCCACCCTGGTGAAAGAAATCGCGGCTCGCCACCCGGATACCGACTGGACCTTCCAGTACTCTCCGGAGAGCTTCACGGGTACCGAGCTGGACTTTGCCGCGGAAGTGATTAATGCCGTCACCGACGTCTGGCGTCCGGACCAGGGCCAGCCGGTCATTATCAACCTGCCGGCCACGGTGGAGATGTCCACGCCCAACGTGTTTGCCGACCAGGTAGAGTGGATTTGCGAGAACATTCGCTACCGCGAGCACATCAGCATCAGCCTGCACACCCACAACGACCGGGGTTGCGCGGTTGCAGCCGCGGAGCTGGGTGTCATGGCCGGCGCTGACCGGGTGGAAGGCACCCTGATGGGCAATGGCGAGCGCACCGGTAACATGGACCTGGTGACCATGGCCATGAACTTGTACTCCCAGGGCATCGACCCGACCCTGGATTTGTCCGGCATGGCGGAAATCACCGAGGTGGTGGAAGCCTGTACCGAGATTTCCACTCATCCGCGCCATCCGTATGCAGGTGAGCTGGTATTTACCGCCTTCTCCGGCAGTCACCAGGATGCGATTCGCAAGTGCCTGGCAAAGCGCAAGGAAGGCGACGTCTGGAACGTGGCCTACCTGCCGATCGACCCGTTCGACGTGGGCCGCCGGTACGAAGAAGTGGTGCGTATCAACAGCCAGTCCGGCAAGGGTGGCGTTGCCTACGTGCTGGAGCGGGACTATGACATTACCCTGCCGCGCTGGTTGCAGATCGAGTTCAGCAAGGTGGTGCAGCGTGAGGCCGAAACCAATGGTGGCGAGATCGATTCCCACACCATTCACCGGTTGTTCGAAGATCGCTATCTGAAGGTGTACGGTGACTGGTCATTGCGTTCGTATGACCTGCACCGGGACGAAGATGGCGTGCGCGCAGAAGTGGTGGTAGGTGGCGAGAAGGCACCGGTTACCCTTGAAGGGCGCGGTCTGGGTGCGGTAGAGGCGGTGTCGGACGGCCTGGCCAAGCGCTTTGGTGTAACCGTCGCCGTAGAGGCCTATGACGAGTTTGCGCTGGGTGAGGGCACCAACGCTAACGCACTGGCGTGTATCCGCCTGACAGCCAATGGCCAGCACTGTAGCGCTGCCGCCCTGGCGGAAGACACCACCTCGGCGACCCTGCAGGCCCTGTTCTCTGCGGTGGCCCAGGCCGTAGGTACGGAAATGCCGGCAGCCAAGGCGCCGGAACCGACTGAAA
This sequence comes from Marinobacter sp. G11, assembly GCF_021282325.1. NCBI lineage: Bacteria > Pseudomonadati > Pseudomonadota > Gammaproteobacteria > Pseudomonadales > Marinobacteraceae > Marinobacter > Marinobacter sp. G11. The sequence goes on along the minus strand of NZ_JAJSPB010000015.1, from coordinate 66,725 downwards.
GCGCCTGACTCAGTTTGTGATGAGCTAACCAGAACACAAGAAGGCCGGCAAATTTGCCGGCCTTCTTGTTTTTCCGTCTGCCCGTGAGGGGCATCCGGCGGAGAACGCGCGCCCTTACAGAGGGGTTACGTTTTCCGCCTGCGGGCCTTTCGGGCCCTGGGTAACGGTAAACTGTACCTGCTGGCCTTCAGCCAGGGTACGGAAACCGTTTGAGTTGATTGCACTGTAGTGAACGAAAACGTCACTGCCGCCTTCCTGGGCGATGAAGCCAAAGCCCTTGGATTCGTTGAACCACTTCACGTGGCCGGTTTTGGTATCGGACATCGATCTTTCCTGTCTTACTGAAATTTGCCCTCACGGGACCTTCATTTTTGCACTTAGGCAGTTATGAGCTGAAACATCCGGAGCGTACTGAGGAAGGGGCAACGAAAAGCCGGGGCAGGACGTTGGAACGCATTCGCCAAATACCGCTGCAGAGGTTCACAGCAATTTTCAGTATAGACCGAGTTTGGGGGGCGTCAATTATTTTCTGAAGATTGATTTTCTTGCTTTTATTGATAAAAAACAAGGAGTTGTAATAAAAATGACATCAAGGCCTGTTCCGTCGGGAGCAGGCCTTGATGGGTTTTCTTACGGTAGGGTCCGGGCCGGATCAGCGTCCGAATTTCTCGCTGATTTCTTCCAGAATTGCCGGGTCGTCGATGGTGCTGGGTACGTTGTACTGTTCACCGTCGGCGATTTGCCGGATCACCCGCCGCAGGATTTTGCCTGACCGGGTTTTCGGCAGCCTTTCCACCACAATGGCGCGGCGGAAGCAGGCGATAGCGCCGATCTTCTCCCGCACCATCTCCACCAGTTCCTCTTCCAGCTCGTCCTGGTCGATGGTGGCGCCGTCCTTGATCAGTACCAGGCCGACCGGGATCTGCCCTTTCATATCATCGTGGGCACCTACCACGCAGCATTCCGCGATGGCCGGGTGAGAGGCAACCACCTCTTCCATTTCGCCGGTGGACAGGCGGTGGCCCGCCACGTTGATCACGTCGTCGGTACGGCCCATCACGAACACGTAGCCGTCATCGTCAATAAAACCGCCATCGCCGGAGCTGTAGAAGCCTTCGATGGGCCGCAGGTAGCTGTTCAGGAAGCGCTCGTCGTCGCCCCACACGGTCATCAGGCAGCCCGGTGGCAGCGGTAATTTAACGGCAATCTGGCCTTGCTCGCCGGCGGGTACCTGGCGGCCGTCCATATCCACCACCTGAACGTTGAAGCCGGGCGAGGGAACCGTGGCGGAGCCGGGTTTGGTGGCCATCATTTCAATGCCGACCGGGTTGCAGCAAATGGCCCAGCCGGTTTCGGTCTGCCACCAGTGGTCCAGCACCGGCAGGCCGGTGTGTTCTTTCAGCCACTCGTAGGTGGGCGGGTCCAGTCGCTCACCGGCCAGGAAGATGCGCTTGAGGGAAGACACATCGTACTTGGCCAGCTGGTCCGCTTCCGGGTCTTCCTTGCGCACGGCGCGGAAGGCAGTCGGAGCGGTGAACAGCATGTTCACCTTGTGTTCTTCAACCACGCGCCAGAAAGCGCCGGCATCCGGGGTGCGTACCGGCTTGCCCTCATAGAGGATGGTGGTGCAGCCGGTGAACAGCGGCGCGTAGATAATATAGCTGTGGCCAACCACCCAACCGACGTCCGAGGCGGCCCAGAAAACATCTCCGGGCTTGGCGTCATAGACCAGTTCCATGCTGTATTTCAGGGCGACGGCGTGGCCGCCGTTATCCCTTACCACGCCCTTGGGCTTGCCGGTGGTGCCGGAGGTGTACAGCACGTACAGCGGATCACTGGCTTTAACCGGTACCGGGTCTGCGGGGCTGGCTGCGGCAGAAATGGTGTTCCAGTCAAAGTCCCGGCCGTCCTGCATGTCTGCCTTTGCCTGCGGGCGTTGGTAGACCACGCAGAATTCCGGCTTGTGGCTGGATTGCTCGATGGCTTTATCTACCAGCGGCTTGTATTCGATCACCTTGGTGATTTCGATGCCGCAGGAAGCCGTCAGCAAGGCCTTGGGCTTGGCGTCTTCAATCCGTACCGCCAGTTCGTGGGCGGCAAAACCGCCGAACACCACAGAGTGGATGGCACCAAGGCGGGCGCAGGCCAGCATGGCAATGGCGGCCTGGGGGATCATCGGCATATAGATGATTACCCGGTCGCCTTTTTCGATACCGCGATCACGCAGGGCGCCGGCAAAGCTGGCCACTTCGTCACGCAGTTCGTTGTAGGTGAATGTCTGGCGGGTATCGGTAACGGGAGAATCGTAAATCAGGGCGGTCTGGTCGCCGCGGCCGGCGCGGATGTTGGCGTCCAGCGCTACGTCACTGGTATTGAGTACACCATCGGGAAACCATTCGCCGTGGCCGTTATCCTTGGCCTGCCAGATGGTCCTGGGTGGCTCGATCCAGTCGATGTTTTGCGCCTGGTCGCGCCAGAAGTCGTCCCGCTGATCAATCGACCGACGGAATTCGGCGTTGTAGCTCATGTGCTCCACCTCAGTTGTATCGTTTTTTATTTTAGGGTTGATGGCTACAACTGTAGGGGCTTTGAAAAAGGGGGCTACTAGACCATAGGCGTAGTTTTGATCGGTTCCGGGTCTATTCTGTGACGGAATTGACTTTCGTCACCTCTGCCGACACGTTGCCTTGTCCAAACCGGGCGCTGATGGCCTGGCCGGCTGACAGCTGATCGGCACTCCGTACGATGCGATTCTGGTCATCCCGCACGATGGCGTAGCCCCGGCCAAGGGTGGCCAGCGGGCTGACCACGTTCAGGGTCTGCGCGTTCAGCTGGAGCTTTTCCTGCTGCTGCCGCAGGTTCTGGCGAATGGCTTTGTCCAGCCGTTCATTCAGCCGCTGCACCTGTTCCCCGGCATTCTGCAGGGTTTTTGCTGGCGACTGGGTGCCCAGGCGCTGCGCCAGGTGTCCGGTTTTAAGTTGCTGTTGCTGCAGCGTCAGGTTCATGGCCTTGTTCAGGCGCATGTCCAGCTCGTCCATGCGCTGGGCTTTGTCCTGGAGTTCCCGGCGCGGGTCCCGAAGCCTTGCGGCCAGGTGGCCGAGTTGCTGGTCCAGCCGGAGCAGCAAACGGCGGGCGGATTGCCCCAGCCGGAGTTGCTGTTCAGCCAGCCGGCGCAGCCACTGGCTTTGATCCGGCGAGATTTTTTCCGCTGCGGCAGAGGGGGTGGGTGCCCGAAGGTCTGCCACGAAATCGGCAATGGTAACGTCCACTTCGTGGCCCACTGCACTGACGGTGGGAATAGAGCATCCGGCAATGGCCCGGGCGACGGCTTCTTCGTTAAAGCACCAGAGGTCCTCCAGCGAGCCGCCACCCCGGCCGATGATCAGCACATCCGCCACGCCGTGGCGCTGGGCGCGATCGATGGCGTTCACAATGTCGGCCGTCGCAGCCTGGCCCTGAACGGCCGTGGGGTAGAGCGTGACCGGAATGGCCGGACAACGCCGTGCCAGCACGGTGAGAATGTCGTGAATGGCTGCGCCGGTGGGCGACGTAACCACGCCGATATGGCGCGGCGTAACGGGCAGGGGCTTTTTACGAGCCGGGTCGAACAGGCCCTCGGCCTGCAGTTTCATTTTCAGGGCTTCAAATGCCTGCTGCAGCGGCCCCAGGCCGGCAGGTTCCAGGTGTTCTACGATGATCTGGAAGTCACCCCGGTTCTCGTAGAGGGTCACCTTGCCGCGAATGCGGATCTGGTCGCCTTCTTTCGGCAGGGTGCGAATACGCTGGTTCGCCCCGCGAAACATGGCGCAGCGTACCTGGCATTTCTGGTCTTTCAGCGAAAAGTACCAGTGGCCGGACGATGGCCGGGAAAAACTGGACAATTCGCCTTCCACCCACACCTGCATGAAGCTGGATTCGAGCAGGTGCCTGGCCTGGTGATTGAGTTCGGAAACGCTCAGTGCTCTTGGGCGGGTGTCCGGATAGGGGGGTATCAAAGGGCGGGCTCCCGGTTTTTTCATACGCAATAGCCGAAGGTGACAGGCAAAAATAACGTAAATTCAGAAAGATGCAACCAAACCGCAAAAACCCTGCGGTTTACTGTGTTCTGTCACCACTTTATAATAGATCGATTAAGGATTTTGCTTTGTTGCACCGCCGCGGGTGCAGCTGGGAAATTCCAAACTTAGCATGTTCAAAAGGCGGACCCAAATGCTGCGTATTGCCGAAGAAGCCCTCACGTTTGATGACGTTCTCCTGGTTCCCGGATTCTCGGAAGTTCTACCTCACCAGGTTGAGCTGAAAACCCAGTTGACCAAAGGTATCACCCTGAACATTCCGCTGGTATCAGCGGCCATGGACACGGTAACCGAAGCTGAGCTGGCGATCGCCATGGCGCAGGAAGGCGGCATTGGCATCATGCACAAGAACATGACGGTTGAACAGCAAGCTGCTGCGGTACGCAAGGTCAAGAAATACGAAAGCGGTGTGGTGAAAGACCCGATTACCGTTAACCCGGACACCACCGTGCGGGAACTGGTTGATATCACCATGGCCAACAGCATCTCCGGCCTGCCGGTGGTGGATGGCAACGACCTGGTAGGTATCGTTACCGGCCGTGATATCCGCTTTGAGAGCCGCATGGATACCCCGGTGCGGGATATCATGACGCCGAAAGACAAGCTGGTGACTGTCAAAGAAGGCGCCAGCCTTGAAGACGTGAAAGAGCTGCTGCACCGCCATCGCATCGAGAAAGTGCTGGTGGTCAACGACGACTTCCAGCTGCGCGGCCTGATTACTGTTAAGGATATCCAAAAGGCCAAGGATTACCCGCTGGCCTGTAAAGACGAGCAAGGCCGTCTGCGTGTTGGTGCTGCGGTGGGTACCGGTGGCGACACCGAAGCCCGTATTGCCGCACTGGCCGAAGCCGGTGTAGACGTGATCGTGGTAGACACTGCCCACGGCCACTCCAAGGGTGTGATTGACCGGGTTCGCTGGGTCAAGCAGAACTACCCGGATGTGCAGGTGATTGGTGGCAATATTGCGACTTCCGCAGCAGCCATCGCCCTGGCCGACGCAGGCGCAGATGCCGTGAAGGTTGGTATCGGCCCCGGCTCCATCTGCACCACCCGTATTGTGGCAGGTATTGGCGTACCCCAGATTTCTGCGGTGTCCAATGTAGCCGCTGCCCTGAAAGAGCGCGGCGTGCCGTTGATTGCCGATGGTGGCATCCGGTTCTCCGGCGATATCGCCAAGGCCATTGCCGCTGGCGCCCACGCCGTGATGGTTGGCAGCCTGCTGGCCGGCACTGACGAAGCCCCGGGTGAAGTTGAACTGTTCCAGGGTCGTAGCTACAAAGCTTACCGTGGTATGGGTTCCCTGGGTGCCATGGGGCAGGGCTCCAGCGACCGTTACTTCCAGGACGCCAGCAAAGGTATTGAGAAGCTGGTTCCGGAAGGTATCGAAGGTCGTGTTGCCTGCAAGGGCCCGATGCGTAACATCGTGCACCAGCTGGTTGGCGGCCTGCGTGCCTCCATGGGTTACACCGGCAGCGCCACCATGGACGACATGCGTACCAAGCCTGAATTTGTGCGGATTACCAATGCCGGTATGCGTGAGAGCCACGTTCATGACGTGACCATCACCAAGGAAGCGCCGAACTACCGCATCGGTTAATTCAGCCTGATCTGATGCGGCCCGGGTTCCGGGCCGCGTTGTTTTTTTAAAGCCCGAGGACTCCATGGCTCAGAACATTCACGACCACCGTATCCTGATTCTTGATTTCGGTTCCCAGTACACCCAGCTGATTGCCCGTCGCGTTCGGGAAATCGGGGTTTACTGCGAGATCAAGGCCTTTGATATCACAGACGAAGAACTCGCCGAGTTCAATCCCAAAGGCATCATTCTGGCCGGTGGTCCGGAGTCGGTAACCCAGCTGGGTGGTCCCCGTGCTCCGGAAGGCCTGTTCGACAAGGGCATCCCGGTTCTGGGCATTTGCTACGGCATGCAGACCATGGCCGAGCAGCTCGGCGGCCGGGTGGCCAGCTCCGAGAAGCGCGAGTTCGGTTATGCCCAGGTTAAGGTTCGTGCCAAGGGCCCGCTGCTGGCAGACATTACCGACCACCTGACGCCGGCCGGTGATTCCCTGCTGGACGTATGGATGAGCCACGGCGACAAAGTGGTCGCCATGCCGGAAGGCTTCGAGCTGCTGGCGTCTACCGAAAGCGCACCGGTTGCCGCCATGCAGGACCTGAGCCGCAACCTGTACGGCGTTCAGTTCCACCCGGAAGTCACTCACACCCTGCAGGGCAAGCGCATCCTCGAGCACTTTGTCCTGACCATCTCCGGTTGTGAGGCTCTGTGGACCCCGGCCAAGATCGTTGACGATGCCGTTCGCCAGATTCGCGAGCAGGTGGGTTCCGACAAGGTGCTGCTGGGCCTGTCCGGTGGTGTTGATTCCTCGGTCACCGCTGCGCTTCTGCACAAGGCCATCGGTGAGCAGCTGACCTGCGTGTTCGTGGACAACGGCCTGCTGCGCCTGCACGAAGGCGACCAGGTGATGGACATGTTCGCCAGCAATATGGGCGTAAAGGTCATCCGTGCCGATGCCGAAGACCTGTTCCTGTCCAAGCTCAAGGGCGTGAACGATCCGGAGCAGAAGCGTAAGATCATCGGTAACACCTTTATTGACGTGTTTGATGCTGAAGCCGCGAAGATCAAGGATGTGAACTGGCTGGCCCAGGGCACCATCTATCCGGACGTGATTGAATCCGCTGCGTCCAAAACCGGTAAAGCCCATGTCATCAAGTCGCACCATAATGTCGGTGGCTTGCCGGAAACCATGAAGATGAAACTGGTAGAGCCGCTGCGCGAGCTGTTTAAGGACGAGGTCCGCAAGATTGGCCTTGAGCTTGGCCTGCCTTACGACATGGTTTATCGCCACCCGTTCCCGGGGCCGGGCCTGGGTGTGCGTATCCTTGGCGAAGTGAAGAAAGAGTACGCCGAGATTCTGCGCCGCGCAGACGCCATTTTCCTGGAAGAGCTGCACCGGGCGGACCTGTACCACAAGACCAGCCAGGCCTTTGCTGTGTTCCTGCCGGTGAAATCCGTTGGTGTGGTGGGTGATGCCCGCCGCTACGAATACGTGATCGCGATCCGTGCCGTGGAAACCGTGGACTTTATGACGGCACGCTGGGCGCGGCTCCCGTACGAACTGCTGGAAACCGTATCCAACCGGATTATCAACGAGATTTCCGGTGTATCACGGGTGACCTACGATATTTCGTCCAAGCCGCCCGCGACCATTGAATGGGAATGAGTCGGGCAGGCTAGAGCCGGAAGGCGGCAAGCAGGGATGCTTGCCGCCTTTTTTCGTTTTCAGGTCGTCATTCGGCGGTCAGCAACATCTTGACTGCTTTCTCCTTCGCCGCCTGGCTGAAGATGTCGTAGGCTTTTTCGATATCGTTGAGCTTGAGGCGGTGTGTGACCAGGTCCTCCGGCTTCACATCGCCACTCTCGACGACCTTCATCAGCACGGGAATGGTGTTGGTGCTCACCAAGCCGGTGCGTACCGTGATGTTTTTGATCCACAGGTCCTGCAGCCGGAATTCCACGCTTTTGCCGTGTACGCCGATGTTCGCGATGTTGCCGCCAGCGCGAATGATGCTCTGGCAGATATCGAAGGTCTCAGGTATGCCGACCGCCTCCATGGCAACGTCTACACCCTCACCGTTGGTCAGTTCTTTGATGGTTTCGATGGGGTCTCGGGCGATGGTGTCTGTGGCCCCCAGCATCCTGGCCATTGCCAGGCGGTTCTCGTCCGGATCAATCATGATGATACGCGCCGGTGAGTAGAAGCGGGAGGTCATTACGGCGGCCAGTCCGATGGGGCCGGCGCCGATGATGGCGACTGTGTCCCCCAGTTTGACTTCGCCGGCGAGAGCGCCAATCTCGTGTCCTGTGGGCAGGATGTCGCTGAGCATCACCGCAGCAGCCGGGTCCATTCCTGAAGGCAGGTGGTACAGGCTGTTGTCGGCATGGGGGATGCGTACATACTCAGCCTGGGTGCCATCGATCAAATGCCCCAGAATCCAGCCGCCGTCCCGGCAGTGGGCATAGATGCCGCGCTTACAGTAGTCGCAACGCCCGCAGGAGGTGACGCAGGAAATCAACACTTTGTCGCCAACCTTGATGTTACTTACTCCGTCACCCACTTCTTCGACCACTCCCACGCCTTCGTGGCCGAGAGTGCGACCTTTCGTGACCGCTGGCACATCGCCTTTCAGGATGTGCAGGTCGGTGCCGCAAATGGTGGTATGGGTGATGCGCACCACGGCATCTGTGGGTTTCTCGATTGCAGGCTGTGGCTTGTCTTCCCAGCTACGCTTTCCTGGTCCGTGAAATACCAATGCTTTCATAATGTTCTCTCCTTGAAGGGTCTGCGGCTGCAGATGCGATTCAGGTCCTTGTAAGTCTTGCACGGACTGCACTGATTGAAACATGACTTATGTCAGTATAGGCCCCGAAAGGTAAAACGGTATGACAGTTGTCTGAGTAAAAAATCTTCTTTCAGTGCGGGTGCGCCCGGGGCCGTCGCTTGGTTAAGGCGGCGAATAATGGTATTTTCGTGGCGCTTTCGGGGTTGGGCAATATCGTAGTTGTATAAGGCGCTATAAGCAGAGCCGCGTTTATGTCGGAATTACCAAAGAATGACGAATACTGGATGGCTCGTGCACTGATGCTGGCGGAACGGGCGGCCTCGATAGGCGAAGTGCCCGTTGGTGCGATTGTGGTCCGTGATGGCCAGGAGCTGGGCGTGGGTTACAATGCACCCATTACCGGTTGTGATCCCACAGCCCACGCGGAGATTCGGGCTTTGCGGGATGCCTCCGCCAGGGTGGGGAACTACCGGCTGACCGGGGCAACTTTATACGTCACCCTTGAGCCTTGCACCATGTGTGTGGGCGCCATTGTGCACAGCCGAATCAGCCGCCTTGTTTATGGTGCCCGCGAGCCCAAAGCGGGTGCGGTAGAATCTGCCCGGCGTACGCTGGACGAGGCCCACCTTAACTGGCAAGTAGAAGCGGAAGGCAGTGTCCTGGAAGACGAGTGCGGCCAGGTTATCAGTGATTTTTTCAGCCGGCGGCGGGCGGAGATTCGGCGGCGGCGTAAACAGAATTCAGGGAAGGAGTAACTCTGCGTGAAAGTACTTGTTACCGGCGGTGCCGGCTATATCGGCAGTCATGTGGTCCGGCAGCTGGCAGCAGCAGGCCACGACATTGTGGTTTTCGACAATCTTTCCACCGGCTATCGATGGGCGGTGACCGCCGGCGAGCTGGTGGTGGGCGACCTTGCCGATGAGCAAGCCCTCAGTGCGGTTTTTTCGCAGCATAAGTTCGAGGCGGTACTGCACTTTGCCGCCAATATCGTGGTACCGGAATCCGTTTCCAACCCCCTCAAGTACTACAGCAACAACACCCGGAACACCCTGAACCTTCTCAAGGCGGTAGAGCACCACCAGGTGCCCTACATGGTGTTTTCCTCCACGGCCGCGGTGTATGGCATGCCGGAAGAAACGGTACTGACCGAAGACCTGCCGCTGGCGCCGATCAATCCCTACGGTGCTTCGAAGATGATGAGCGAGCGCATGATGATGGACCTGGCCGCGGCCAGCAGCCTGAACTATGTGATTCTGCGCTACTTCAACGTGGCCGGCGCCAACCCCGAAGGACTTCTGGGCCAGGCAACGCCGGAGGCGACTCACCTGATCAAGGTGGCCAGCGAGTGCGTGACCGGGCAGCGCGAGGGCATGAGCGTGTTCGGCACCGATTACGAAACCCGCGATGGCACCTGCATCCGTGATTACATCCACGTGGAAGACCTGGCCAAGGCCCATGTGATGGCGCTGGATTATATGGCCGGAGGCGGGGAGTCGCAGGTGCTGAACTGTGGCTACGGCCGCGGCTTTACCGTGCGGGAAGTGATTGATGTGGTGAAAGCAGAATCCGGTGTGGATTTTCCGGTCACCGAAACCGGCCGCCGCGCCGGCGACCCGGCTGCGCTGATGGCCGACAATACGCGCATCAAGAATGTTCTGGGCTGGCAGCCGGATTACGATGACCTCAATAACATCGTGCGCACCGCGCTGGCCTGGGAAAAAATCTGGCAGCAGAAAAAAGCCGCTGATTGACGCACTTTTCAAACGAATTTCAGGAACAGTTACATGAAAATCACGATTTTCGGAACCGGTTATGTTGGCTTGGTGACGGGTGCCTGCCTGGCGGATGTAGGGCACCACGTGCTGTGCATGGATGTCGACCAGGGCAAGATCGAAAAGCTGAAGAACGGCCAGATCCCCATCTATGAGCCGGGCCTGGATAACATCGTGAAGCACACGGTTGAAGCGGGCCGCCTGTCCTTTACCACCGATACCGAAGAAGCCGTCAAACACGGTACCCTGCAGTTCATCGCAGTGGGCACGCCGCCGGATGAAGACGGATCTGCAGACCTGCAATACGTGCTGGCCGTGGCCAAGTCCATCGGCCAGTACATGGACGATTACAAGGTAGTGGTGGACAAATCCACCGTACCGGTTGGCACCGGCGATAAGGTGAAAGCCGCGGTTCGTGCCCAGCTGGATCATCGCGGGCTGGAGCTGGATTTCGATGTGGTCTCCAACCCGGAATTCCTGAAAGAAGGCGCGGCCATCAACGACTTCATGAAGCCGGACCGGATTGTAGTGGGCACTGACAGCGAACAAGCTGCGGATCTGTTGCGCGAAGTTTACTACCCGTTCAACCGCAGCCACGACCGGATGATCTTCATGGACATCCGTTCCGCCGAGCTGACCAAGTACGCTGCCAACGCCATGCTGGCCACCAAGATCAGCTTCATGAACGAAGTGGCCAACCTGGCCGAGCGACTGGGCGCGGATATCGAGGAAGTGCGTCGCGGTATCGGTTCCGACCCCCGTATCGGCTACCACTTTATCTATCCCGGTTGCGGCTACGGTGGCTCCTGCTTCCCGAAAGACGTCCAGGCCCTGGCTCGCACCGCCCGCGACTGTGATTACGAGTCCAAGTTGCTGAATGCTGTAGAAGCGGTGAACTACGCCCAGAAGCACGTGCTGTTCGACAAGATCAGCCATTACTTCCAGGGCGACCTGAAGGGCAAGGTCATCGCCTTGTGGGGGCTGGCTTTCAAGCCGAATACCGACGACATGCGTGAAGCCTCGGCCCGCACCCTGATGGAAGACCTCTGGAAAGCCGGGGCCACCGTACAGGCCTTCGATCCGGAAGCGATGGAAGAAACCCAGCGTATCTACGGTGACCAGGATGGCCTCACTCTGTGCGGTACCAAGGAACAGGCCCTGAAAGGCGCCGATGCCCTGGCCATCTGCACCGAGTGGAAAGAATTCCGTTCACCGGATTTCGACGTGGTGTCCAACACCCTCAAGCATCCGGTGGTCTTTGATGGTCGTAACCTGTACGAGCCGGAAATGCTCGAGCGCTATGGTTTGATCTACTACGCCATCGGCCGCGGCCGTAACCAGTTCCATTCGGCGCTCTGAGCCGGGGAGGGCAGGTGATGTTCCAGCTACACGAACGCCTGGCGGCGGACACCCATAACCTGGGGCGCAGCCGCCTGTGCGAAGTTCTTCTGATGAACGACAGCACCTGGCCCTGGATTATCCTGGTACCGGCAGTGCCGGAGATCCGGGAGATTTACCAACTCGACAAAGCGCAACAGCAGCGCTTGCTGGAAGAGTCATCGGCCCTGAGCCAGGGCATGATGGAAAGCTTCGGGGGTGACAAGATGAACGTGGCGGCACTGGGCAACATGGTGCCGCAGCTTCACCTGCACCACATCGTACGCTTTGAAGGCGACCCGGCCTGGCCGGGCCCGGTGTGGGGCAAGCAGCCGCCGGTTCCCTACGACGACGGCGAACTGGAACAGATCAAGGCAAAACTCCGGCCGCTGCTGCAACAGCTGGCCTGAGCGCTCGCCGGGATTACTCCCGGCCCTGCTGCCACTGGGCGAGGGTCTGGGAGCCTACCAGAATCATTCGAAGCTCGGTCTTCAGCTTGGCTTTCAGCTCCTCCCTCTCCTTCGGTGTGGCATCCAGCGCTTCCGCGCCCTGATTGAACACCAGGGTAACCATGGACTCGGCCACCAGCCGGGCATCCGCCAATGGCTTGTTCTGCTCCTCGGCAAACCGGCGCAAATCATCGGCCAGCTCGGTCACGAAGTGATCAATCTCCGCCTTCACCGCCGTCCGGAACGGCTTCGACACCCCGGTACGCTCCCGCAGCATCAGCCGGAACAGATTGGCGTTATTGCCCAGATACTCCATAAACGTATCCACTGACGTAGAAATAGCACTGCCGTCGCGCACAATCCGCTTGCGGGCCTGCCGCATCAGCTGCCGTAGCGCCACACCGCCTTCGTCCACCAATGCCAGCCCCAGCTCATTCAGCTCGGCAAAGTGCCGGTAAAACGACGTTGGCGCAATCCCGGCCTCCCGGGCAACCTCCCGCAAACTGAGACTGCCAAAGCCCCGATCCGCGCTCAGCTGTGCCAGGGCCGCATCCATCAGCGCCCGCCGGGTTTTCTGTTTCTGTTCCGCTCTGGTGGCCAACTTACAACTCCATCCGCCGGTCAAACCATGCATTCTAGCTGCCGGTTTTTTGATAGTCACCTCTACGCCCGATTTGCGGTGCCTGACGCCTGATTTTCAATCCCAATATGTTTATAATGAGCGGCTTTCATTTGTGCCGGCCCAACATCTTTGAGGTCGGGAACACAATAGCGTCAGGTGGGGGAAAGGCCTTCCGAAAATTTGCGGAGCCATGGATGGCGGAGCAGAAGCGCACAGGGATGTCTCGAGCGTTTTTCGGAAGGCCTTTCCCCCACCTGATGCGGGCGCCGATCGCCCAGAATTCAAAGTCAAACGTACACATTAAACGTAACGGGAACCGATATGCGCAGTCATTATTGCGGTGGGATCAACGAATCTCACATTGATCAGGAAGTTACACTCTGCGGATGGGTACACCGCCGCCGTGACCACGGTGGGGTAATTTTCCTGGATCTGCGGGATCGGGATGGCATGTCCCAGGTGGTTGTCGACCCGGACACCCCGGAGAGCTTTGCGCTTGCAGAGAAAGTTCGCAGCGAATTTGTTGTCAAAGTAACCGGCCGCGTGCGTCGTCGCCCGGCAGGTACCGAAAACAACAACATGCCGACCGGCCAGGTGGAGCTGCTGGGCAAGGAAGTCACCATCCTGAACGCCGCCGCCACGCCTCCGTTCCCGCTGGATGAGCATGTAGACGTTGGTGAAGACGTTCGCCTGCGCTACCGCTTTATCGACCTGCGCCGTCCTGAAATGATCAACCGCCTGCGTTTCCGTTCGCGGGTAACCAGCTACATCCGTAACTTCCTGGACAGCCGCGGCTTCATGGATGTGGAAACCCCCATCCTGACCCGCGCCACCCCGGAAGGTGCCCGCGACTACCTGGTACCGAGCCGTACCCACGAAGGCTCCTTCTTCGCGCTGCCCCAGTCTCCGCAGCTGTTCAAGCAGATGCTGATGGTGTCCGGTGTTGATCGTTACTACCAGATTGCCAAGTGCTTCCGTGACGAAGACCTGCGGGCCGATCGTCAGCCGGAATTCACTCAGGTAGACATCGAGGCCTCTTTCATTGACGAAGAGACCCTGATGCAGCTGAACGAAGACATGATCCGTGCACTGTTCAAAGACGTGCTGGATGTCGACCTGCCGGAATTCCCGCGCATGCCGTACTCCGAGGCCATGCAGCGCTACGGCAGCGACAAGCCGGACCTGCGTATACCGCTCGAGCTGCAAGACGTGGGCGACCTGGTTGAAAGTGTCGACTTCAAGGTGTTTGCCGGCCCCGCCAAGGACCCGAAAGGCCGTGTGGCCGCCCTGCGTGTGCCCAAAGGTGCCGAGCTGACCCGTAAGCAGATTGACGATTACACCAAGTTTGTCGGTATCTATGGCGCGAAAGGCCTGGCCTATATCAAGGTCAACGAACTGGCCAAGGGTGCCGAAGGCCTGCAGTCCCCGATCGTGAAGTTCCTGGGTGATGACGTTGCCCTGGCGGTCATGGAGCGCGTGGGTGCAGAAGACGGCGATATTGTATTCTTCGGTGCTGACAAGGCCACCGTGGTGAATGAAGCTCTGGGCGCTTTGCGCATCAAGGTTGGCCACGACCTGGACATGCTCACCTGCGAGTGGGCACCGATGTGGGTTGTCGACTTCCCGATGTTCGAAGAACTGCCGGACGGCGGCCTGACGGCTATCCACCACCCGTTCACCGCACCGTCCTGCAGCCCGGAAGACCTGGCCGCAGACCCGGCGAACGCCTTGTCCCGTGCCTATGATATGGTTCTGAACGGTACCGAGCTGGGTGGTGGTTCCATCCGTATCCACGACGAGAAAATGCAGGAAGCCGTATTCCGCATCCTCGGCATTGGTGAGGAAGAAGCCCGCGCCAAGTTCGGCTTCCTGCTGGATGCCCTGAAGTTCGGTTGCCCGCCCCACGGTGGCCTGGCCTTCGGCCTGGACCGTCTGGTGATGCTGATGACCGGCTCGTCGTCTATCCGTGACGTAATTGCCTTCCCGAAAACCCAGAGCGCCACCTGTCTGATGACCCAGGCGCCGGGCGAGGTTGATGAAAAGCAGCTGAAAGAACTGCACATTCGCCTGCGCCGCTCTGCCAAGGCCGTTGAAGGCAACAAGGCAGAAGACAAAGAGTAAGGGCGCAATGCCGGAGGTGGTGCGCCACCTCCGGCCTGGCCACACTCTCCCACTTCCGAGGGCAGACGGATGGCAATCATCCTGGGGGTAGACCCCGGTTCCCGAATTACCGGTTACGGCATCATCCGCGTGGAAGGTCGCACCATCGAGTACATCGACAGCGGCTGCATCCGGGTGGGGGAAAAGCCCATGGCCGAGCGTCTGCAAACCATCTTCCAAAGCCTTGCGCTTCTCATCGGCGAGTATCGCCCTGAAGAATTTGCCATCGAGCAGGTGTTCATGGCCCGCAACCCGGATTCCGCCCTGAAACTGGGGCAGGCCAGGGGAGCGGCCATTGTCAGTGCTGCCAACAGCGGCCTGGCGGTACACGAGTACTCGGCCCGGCAGGTTAAACAGGCGGTAGTGGGGACTGGCGGCGCGGACAAGTCCCAGGTGCAGCATATGGTACAGGCGCTGCTGGGGTTGTCCCGTAAGCCCCAGGCCGATGCCGCTGACGCCCTGGCCATTGCCCTTTGCCATGCCCATATGAACCAGAGTGTCATGAAGCTGGCACGGTCTGGTGGCAAGGTGCGTAGCGGGCGTGTGCGACAACAATAACCGGCTGGCAACAGCTACAGGAGTCCTGCTTTGATTGGTCGTATTCGAGGAATATTGCTGGAGAAGGCGCCGGGGCACGTTCTGGTGGAATGCTCTGGTCTGGGTTACGAAATCGACATTCCCTACACCACGTTTTTTCATCTTCCGGATGCGGGCCAGGAAGTCACCCTGCATACCCACTTTGCGGTGCGGGAAGATGCCCAGAGCCTGTTCGGCTTTGCCTCAAGGCTCGACCGAGATTTGTTCCGCCTGCTGATCAAGGTCAACGGTGTAGGCCCCAAGCTGGCGGTAGGCATACTCTCCGGCCTGGATGCGCAGCAGTTTATCCGCTGCGTCGAGGTGAAAGACGTTAACGCCCTGGTGAAACTGCCCGGTGTCGGCAAAAAGACTGCAGAGCGACTGCTGATCGAGATGGCGGACCGTATCGGCCAGCTGGAAGGGCAGTTTGTACCATCCGCGCCGGACACCCCGTCTGCATCCGGCGGCCCGGGCAACCACTCGCCAACAGGCCCGGACCCGCGGAACGAAGCAGAAGCGGCCTTGATTGCCCTGGGCTACAAACCCCAGGAAGCGGCAAAGGTCATCAGTAAGGTAGCCCAGCCGGAGATGACCAGCGAAATGCTGATTCGGCTTGCCCTGAAGAACATGATACCGGCCGGGTGATGTCCCGGCTTTTTTGTGTCGCTCCATGACACTATTGTGTAGAGAGCGTAACGTGACTCGAACCAAGCCCTTTGTACAATTGGTGAAACCTGGAATTCAGGGGCAACCAACGGGCACGTTGTTTATTCCCAGCAAGCGGATAATGCCATGATTGAATCGGACCGACTGATATCGGCGACAGCCGGAGACTACGAGGAAGTACAGGACCGGGCCATCCGGCCTACGCTGCTATCCGAGTATGTTGGCCAGCCCAGTGTCCGTGAGCAGATGGAAATCTTTATTTCTGCCGCCCGTGCCCGGCAGGAAGCCCTGGACCACGTGTTGATCTTCGGCCCGCCGGGGCTGGGTAAAACCACGCTGGCCAACATCATTGCCAACGAGATGGGTGTGTCTATCAAGACCACCTCCGGACCGGTGCTCGAGAAAGCCGGCGACCTGGCCGCCATGCTCACCAACCTGGAAGAAGGCGATGTCCTGTTTATCGACGAGATTCATCGCCTGAGCGCTGCGGTTGAAGAAGTGCTGTATCCGGCCATGGAAGACTACCAGCTGGATATCATGATCGGAGAAGGGCCGGCCGCCCGCTCCATCAAGCTGGATTTACCACCGTTTACGCTGGTGGGCGCCACCACCCGTGCCGGCCTGCTGACCTCGCCGCTGCGGGACCGCTTTGGCATTGTGCAGCGGCTGGAGTTCTATAGCACCCAGGACCTTACCCACATCATCATCCGTTCGGCTCGCCTGTCGTCGGTGAAAATTGACGAGTCCGGTGCCTTCGAGATTGCCCGTCGTTCCCGGGGCACACCGCGGATTGCCAACCGACTGCTGCGCCGGGTGCGGGACTTCGCGGAAGTGCGGTCAGACGGCCATATCACCGCCGATATCGCCGACCAGGCCCTGAATATGCTGAAAGTAGACAGCCAGGGCTTTGATCACATGGACCGCCGCCTGTTACTGGCGATGATCGAAAAGTTTGATGGAGGCCCGGTGGGCGTAGAAAGCCTGGCGGCTGCAATCAGCGAGGAGCGGGGCACCATCGAGGATGTGCTGGAACCGTTCCTGATCCAGCAGGGCTACATGGTGCGCACTCCCCGGGGGCGTATGGTGACCTCCAACGCCTACCAGCATTTCGGTGTAGTCCCGCCGAAATCCGGTAGGGAGGAAGATCGTTTTGACTGAGAACAGCCCGAATATCTTCGAACTACCCATCAGGGTGTATATAGAAGATACGGATGCCGGTGGTATTGTTTTCCACGCCAGGTACCTGCACTACATGGAACGGGCACGAACCGAATGGGTTCGCAGCCGGGGTGTGGGACTTCGGGCTGGCCTTGAGGACAACATCAGCTATGTGGTGCAGCGCATGAACATCCATTACAGGACGCCGGCAAAGCTGGATGACCAGCTGCTGGTCACTGCCGAGCCGGCGGCATCGTCCCGGGTATGGATGAGCTTTCGCCAGCAGGTACTGAAGGCGGAAAGCCGGGAGTTATTGTGTGAGGCAGAAGTGCGGGTGGCGTGTATTGCACTGGATACCGGCAAGCCGCGCCGCTTGCCGGAAAACATGTTGGAGATTCTGAAGAACTCCGCGTAACGAATTGAAAAATAAACTTGGTCGGGAGTAGATAGTGGAAGCGGAACTTTCAGTCTGGCATCTGATTGCGAACGCCGGGGTACTGGTGCAACTGGTTATGTTGTTGCTGGTGGCAGCCTCGGTTATGTCCTGGGCTTTGATCTTTCAGCGCCTGCAGGTGTTTCGCAAGGCCAAGCGTGCGCAGCTGGCCTTTGAAGAACGGTTCTGGTCTGGCATGGACCTGGGCCAGCTGTACAAGGAAGTAAGCTCAGACCCCACGCCGTACTCCGGTATGGAGGCGGTGTTCAGGTCCGGTTTCAAGGAATTTTCCCGCCTGCGCCAGCAAAGTCGGGACGCAGATGCGGTCATGGAAGGTGCCCAGCGTGCCATGCGTGTGGCTTTCTCCCGGGAGCAGGAGCGGCTCGAAACCCATTTGCCGTTCCTGGCCACAGTGGGTTCCACCAGTCCCTACGTGGGCCTGTTCGGTACCGTTTGGGGCATCATGAATTCCTTCCGTGGCCTGGCGCAGGTTCAGCAGGCAACCCTGGCTACGGTTGCGCCGGGCATTTCCGAAGCCCTGATTGCCACCGCCATGGGTCTGTTTGCCGCGATTCCGGCGGTTATTGCCTACAACCGGTTCGCCGCTATGTCTGATGCCTTGCTGAAGAACTACGAGACCTTCGCGGAGGAATTCTCCAGCATTCTGCATCGCCGGGTTCATAACAACGACCAGGCCGCAGGCTGATGGCTGATACCAGGCAAGGGGGAGAAGCGGTATGAAAGGCATGGGAATGATGCCCCAGCAGCGGCGCCGGCCGATGTCGGAAATCAACGTGGTGCCCTACATCGACGTCATGCTGGTGCTGCTGGTGATCTTTATGGTGACGGCGCCCATGCTCACCCAGGGGGTGAAGGTGGATTTGCCGGAGACGACGTCTGACCCGATCCAGCAGGACAAAGACGTGGAATCCATTACCGTGTCTGTGGATGCCAATGGCGCCTATTACCTGGAAGTAGGTGATCGTGGCGGCGATCCGATGTCGCTGGACGAAGTGACCGACCAGGTGGCGAAGATTCTTTCCCAGCGGGCCAACAGTGAAATCATGGTACGCGGGGACGAGTTTGTGGATTACGGTGTTGTGGTGCGCCTGATGGCAGCATTGCAGGCGGCCGGCGCCAGCGGCGTTGGACTTATCACAGACATGCCCGACACTAACCCGTAACAAGGTGGCGAACGAGTTGTGACAGGTCACGAACGGGAAACGATCAGTACCGATACGCCGCCGTGGAAGTCGCCGGTTGTGTTATCGGTGGCGCTGCATGTGCTGCTTCTGGTGATTGCCCTGGCTGGCTGGTCGTGGACCAATCCTGTACAGGAACCGGAGCCCCGCAGTATCTCGGCAAGGCTGGTAAGCCCCGAGCCCAAGCCCAGCCCGGTGGTCGACGAGCAGGATCAGCGCGACAAGGAACAAGAGCGTCGTCTGCAGGAAGAGAAAGAGCGGCAGCAAGCGGAAGCCGAGCGCAAGCGGCAACAGGAAGAAGCCAGGCGCAAAGAGGCCGAAGAGCAGGCTCGCAAGCGAGAGCAGGAGCGCAAGCAGCAGGAGGCGAAAGCCCGGGAGCTGGCCGAGCAACAGGCTCGCGAGAAAGAAGCCGCCCGCCAGAAAGCGGAAGCCGAGGCAAAGGAGCGTGCTCGCCAGAAAGCCGAGCAGGAACAGCGTGCCCGCGAAGAGGCTAAGCGTAAGGCGGAAGAAGAGCAGCGCCGCCGAGAGGAGGCCGAACGCCAGCGCCAGGAACAGCAAGCCCGGGAAGAGGCGGAGCGTAAGCGCAAAGAAGCCGAACGCCGCCTGAAAGAACAGCAGCTGGAAGCGCTGGCTGAGCAGGCGCGGCAGGAACGTGAGGCAGAAGCACGGCGCCAGCAGGAGGCAGCAGCGGCACGAGCCCGGGAAGCCCGGATGCTCAGTGACAGCGAAAAATACCAGGCCCTGATTCGGGACCGTCTGACTCAGGTTTGGTATCCGCCGTCTTCCGCCACAGAGAACATGGTGGCCAGGCTGCAGATAACCCTGTTGCCGACCGGGGAACTCGCCAATGTGCGGCTGGTCAGCAGTAGTGGTAATACAGCATTCGATAACTCGGCGCTGGGTGCGGCTCGCTCGCTTAACCGCTACCCGGTACCGGACGACAGGGATACTTTCGAGCGGTACTTCCGCCAGTTTACGATTGAATTCAATCCGCAACGCCTGCGGTGAGGCCAGGGACTGATATGACACAAAAAACGAGTTGCCATAAAACAACCGTGAAAATGCTCCTGACCGGCTGGCTGGCAGCGATGATGCTGTCGGCAGGTAACGCCAGCGCCGAGCTGCTGATCCGGATAACCGAAGGGGCGAACTCGGCCATTCCGGTGTCGGTTGTGCCGTTTGCCGAAAGCGGCGCCATGCCGCCGGGCGACAAGGTGAGCAGTATCGTACAGGGCGACCTCACCATGAGCGGTGAGTTCCGCACGCTTGAACCCTCGAAAATGCTGAGCCTGCCATCGAAGGGTTCAGATGTGTACTTCCGGGACTGGCGCATGCTCGGCCAGCGCTATGTGCTGGTAGGCGAACTGACCCGCAGTGGCGACAGGGTTCAGGCCCGCTATGAACTGTTTGATGTAAACCAGGAGAAGCGGATTCTGGGTGAGACCGCAGCTGCCGGTGTTGGCAGCGTCCGCACCCTGGCGCATCACATCAGCGACCGCATTTACGAAGCCATTACCGGAGAGCCGGGCGTGTTCTCCACCAAGCTCGCCTATGTGACGGTGAGCGGTGAGGGCGACCAGATGCGTTACCGGCTCCAGGTCAGTGACGTGGACGGCAAGCGGGCAAAAATCCGGCTGGAAAGCCGTGAGCCGATTCTGTCCCCGGCCTGGTCGCCGGACGGCAAGAAGCTGGCCTATGTGTCGTTCGAAACTGGCAAGCCAGCCATCTACGTGCACGAGCTGTCTTCCGGACAGCGGGACAAGGTAGCGGATTTCTCCGGCCTGAACTCGGCCCCGGCCTGGTCGGAAGACGGCAAGTCGCTGTTGATGACCCTGTCCCGTGACGGCAATGCGGAAATCTACCAGATGGACCTGGCCAGCCGGAAAACCACCAAGCTGACCAACCACTGGGCCATCGACACCGAGCCGGCCTGGGACTATGCCAACAAGGGCATTTACTTTACCTCGGACCGTTCCGGTGGCCCGCAGATCTACTTCATGGAGCGCCCGGGTGCCGAGCCGCGCCGGATCACCTTCGGCAGTCGTTACAACGCACGGCCTCGGCCGGATAACAAGGGTGAGTACGTGTATTACGTGCACCAGCGGGACCGGGCATTCCACATTGCCCGCACCAACCTGAAAACCGGTGACGAAAGCATTATCACCCGCACCGAATCGGATGAATCACCCAGTGTGTCGCCCAATGGCCGACTGCTGATCTATGCCACCGGCCAGAACGGATCCAGCGTGTTGACCGTTGTTTCTGCTGACGGCGGTGCGGCCTACAGCCTGCCAGCGGCCGATGGCGATGTAAGAGAACCGGCCTGGGGGCCGATCACCCGCTGAGGCTGTTAGCGCGGGCAGAAAAACTGGTTTAAGCAAACTCAAAAAGAGGGAAAGGAAGTATGAAACTGTCATTCTCAACAAAAGTGTTCGCTATGGTGCTTTCTGCCGGACTGGTAGCAGGTTGTAGCTCCACCGGCGAAAACATGGAAGACGAAGCCTACGGTTCTGACGTCCAGGCTATCGGCGGTGATGACGGCTCTACGGTATATGGTGGCGACGATGGCGATGGCGTTTCCTCCGGTGTTCTGAGCGACGAAGAGCGTCAGGCTGCCCGTGAGCAGGCCGAGCAGCAGGCCCTGCGTGATATCACAACCTTCTACTTCGATTTCGATACTTCCGAAATCAAGCAGGAAGCCCGTGACGTGCTGGTTGCCCACGCCCGCTACCTGGCCGACAATCCGCGCCAGCAGGTTCGCCTGGAAGGCCACGCCGATGACCGCGGCACCAAGGAGTACAACCTGGCCCTGGGTGAACGCCGTGCCAATGCTATCCAGCGTTTCCTGATTGTGAACGGGGCTTCCCGTGGCCAGATGGAAACCGTAAGCTACGGAGAAGAGAAGCCGGCTGTACGTGGCACTTCCGACAGCGCCCGGGCGCAGAACCGTCGCGTAGAGCTGATTTTCCAGTAAACCTTCTGATTAACCGGACGGGCCCATGAGAAAACAGCTCATGGCGACCGTGCTGATCCCGCTGGGCCTTGGCCTGGCGGGAGTCGTTCAGGCACAGTCGTCGAATGTCTCCTCCCAGAGCAGTGCCGAACTGTTCTACATGATCCAGCAGTTGCAGGGCGATGTTCGCCGCCTGCAGGGCAGGGTTGAAGAGCAGCAGCACGAAATCAGCCGGTTGCAACAGCAGGGCCGGGATCGGTACGTCGACCTGGATCAGCGTATCCTGGATCTCTCCAAGGCGATCGAGGCGCGCCCTGAGCCTGCTGCCGCAAGTTCAGGCGGGGCCGCGAACGCTTCAGGGGGCAGTGGCTCGCAGCCGGTACAGCCGGTGAAGGTTTACCGGTCTCCGGAAGCGGATGAAAAGCAGGCCTACGACGAGATCATCAGCCTGATCCGTAACGACAAGGATTACGACACCGCCATTTCACGGCTGTATGACTTTGTCGACAAGTATCCCGAAGGCGACCTTACCGTGAATGCCTATTACTGGCTGGGTGAGGTTTATCTGGCAAAGCCGCAGCCCGAGCAGGCAAAGCAGGCGTTCACGATTGTGGCAACCCGCTACAGTGATCACCGCAAAGCGCCAGATGCGGTCTACAAGCTGGGTGTCGCGCTGGATCGGCTGGGCGAGAAAGACGAAGCCGTGCGCCGGATGCAGAGCGTGGTCGATCGTTATCCACAGTCGTCTGCCGCAGACCTGGCTAAAAAATACCTGGACAGTGCAGGAAGTTGATCGCACATTGAACGATCTGGTTGTCGGGTGATCAGTCAGGAAAAAAATATAAAGATTCCCGAAAAAAGGGGTTGATCACCAAAAAAAATTCAGTAATATGTGCGCCTCGTTTGGGTCGTTAGCTCAGTTGGTAGAGCAGTTGGCTTTTAACCAATTGGTCGAAGGTTCGAATCCTTCACGACCCACCAAACACAGAATACCCGAAACCAACGCGGGTGTTCGCCGGATGAAAGGCCGGCAAAACAGTTACGGGTCGTTAGCTCAGTTGGTAGAGCAGTTGGCTTTTAACCAATTGGTCGAAGGTTCGAATCCTTCACGACCCACCAACAAACCGGAGTGCCTAAGGGCAGTTCGGTTGAAAAAAAGAGCCTTCGGGCTCTTTTTTTTTGCCTGTCGGGCCACCATCTTTCAATCAGCCCCGGCAGCCACTCAGGGCTTTATCACGGGTATATTGCAGGCCGATGAAATGCGGTGGGGAAGTGATATACTCTGGCGGTAAACGTATTTCAGAGATCCAGCGATGACACGAGCGCAAGACCGTATCCTTGTTCAGGAACACCTGGCCCACCAAGCCGAGCCCAAGCCTTTGAGCGACAGTGAAAAGGCCGACCTCGAGGCGCGCATCAAAGATGCCCTCAAGGCGAAGGATGCCGTGCTGGTTGCGCATTACTACACAGACCCGGACATCCAGCGACTGGCTGAGGAAACCGGCGGCTGTGTGGCAGACTCGCTGGAAATGGCCCGCTTTGGCAACCAGCATCCCGCGTCTACGGTTGTGGTGGCAGGCGTCCGCTTTATGGGCGAGACCGCCAAGATCCTTAACCCGGAGAAGCGTGTACTTATGCCCACCCTGGAAGCGACCTGCTCGCTGGATGTGGGCTGCCCGGCGGACGAGTTCTCCGAGTTCTGCGACCAGCATCCGGACCGGACCGTGGTGGTCTACGCCAATACTTCGGCGGCCGTGAAGGCGAGGGCAGACTGGGTGGTTACCTCCAGCTGTGCCCAGGCTATTGTTGAGCACCTGGATGCCCGGGGCGAGAAAATCCTGTGGGCGCCAGACAAACACCTTGGCCACTACGTGCAGAAGACCACGGGCGCCGATGTGCTGCTGTGGGACGGCTCCTGCATTGTGCACGAGGAATTCAAGTTCCGCGGCCTGGAAGACCTCAAGGCCCTGTACCCGGATGCCGCCGTGCTGGTGCACCCGGAATCACCGGATGCCGTGGTGCAGATGGCGGATGTGGTGGGTTCAACGTCCCAGCTGATTAACGCGGTGCAGACCCTGCCGAATGAAGAGTTCATTGTCGCCACCGACAACGGCATCTTCTACAAGATGCAGCAGCTGGCGCCGAACAAGACTTTGATTGAAGCCCCGACTGCCGGAAACGGCGCTACCTGCCGCAGCTGTGCCCATTGCCCCTGGATGGCCATGAACGGGCTCGAAAACCTGCTGCATGTGCTGGAAACCGGTGACCAGGAAGTGCTGGTAGACGATGCATTGCGTGAGGATGCCCTGCGCCCCCTGCGCCGTATGCTGGACTTTACCGCCAATATGAACCTGAAGGCCGCAGGCAACGCCTGATTTCAGCCTTGCCCGTTATTACTGGCGGGCTTCCTGCAGGCGGCTGGCAATTTCGCCCAGGCGCTGGTTGATCACCTGCCGTTCGGTAGACCCGGCCGGCAGCAGTTCCTGGGCCTGGCGCAACTGGCGCTGGGCCGCACGCCAGTCTCCCATCAATACCTCATACTCTGCCCGTGCCCGATGCACGCCCACAATATTGCGGGCCATACCTTCCGCTTCTGCCAGTCGCAGCCAGACCTGTTCCTGGTGCGGATATTGTCGGCTCATATCCCTGAGTACAGACGCTGCTGCAGAGCCGTTACCGTCACCGATTTCGGCGCTGGCCAGCATCATACTGATCGGGTAGTTGCCCGGATTGCGTGACAGCGCACCCTGCAACAGATTCCGGGCCTCGGCAAAGCGCTGCTGGCTGATCTGTGTTTCGGCCAGGGAGACCTGAAACGTGATGCGCCCCGGATTGTCTTCCAGCAGTTCCCTCAGGATGTTTTCTGCCTTCTGGTACTGCCTGGCTTCGTGATAGGCCACGGCCAGGCCATAGCGGATGGCATCGTTGCGCTGGGCGTCGTCCCGGTTCAGGTAGGCCTCGAAGGTTTCGATCGCAATCTCCGGGGATTGGGCGTAGTGCACCTGCAGCCGGCTGCGCACAAGGTGGTATTCCTGGCCATCCCGCACTCGTTCGTCAGGGTATTGCTCGGCCCGGTTGCGGGTGTCGGCTACCCGGCTCTGGGTGAGCGGGTGCGTGGAAAGGTATTCCGGCAGCCGATTACCTTGCAGGCGGTTCTGGCGCATCATGATCTCGAACATTTCCGGCATGCCCCGCGGATCCATGCCGGCGCTGGCCAGGATGTCCAGGCCCACACGGTCAGCTTCCTGTTCGTGGGATCGGCTGTAGGCCAGCATGTTCTGCATGGAGATGGCCTGGGTGCCGGCAATGGCGGCAATACCGATGTCTGACTGGGTGACTGCCGATAACACAATGCCGGCAATCATGCCGGCGAGGGTCAGCGGTGCGCTGGTTTCCTGCTGCTGCATGCGCCGGGCAAAGTGACGCTGGCTCAGGTGCGCCAGTTCGTGGGCGAGTACCGAAGCAAACTGCTGCTCGGTGGCGGCGTTCAAAAACAGGCCGCCATTCACGCCAACGATACCGCCGGGCACGGCAAAGGCGTTCAGGGCAGGGCTGTCGATCAGTGCCAGGCTGAGATTGCGATCATCCAGCGGAGCCGAGGGCACCAGCCGGTAAATCATTGAACTGAGATAGTCGTAAACCAGCGGGTCCTGGATCTGCGGGGCCGAGCGCCGGATGGAGGTCATCACCTGCTGGCCGATGTCGGCCTCCTGCTGGCCGGAAATCAGGCCACCGCTGCCGCCAATGCTGGGCAGTGTGGAGTTATTGGCGGTCAGCGCAGCCGGTGTGGTCAGCAGGCTGGCGGCCAGGGCCAGGGTCAGGGCCAGGCTTAAACGCGATCTGCTTCGGCGATTTTTGGAGTGCGTCATGGATTCCGATACTGCCCCGGTTTCAGATGGCCGTTAGACCAGTGGTGCCCTTCGAAGTTCTGGTTTGGATTACCAACTCTTGAGGTGCAATAGGGTAACACCACCGGCATAATGCGTGCCTGAATACTGACTGAATGTTAATGGTAACTTTTTCTTATGGCTGACCGAAGTCTGGACGCAAGCGGCCTGCGCTGCCCGATGCCGTTAC
This sequence comes from Marinobacter sp. G11, assembly GCF_021282325.1. Lineage (NCBI taxonomy): Bacteria > Pseudomonadati > Pseudomonadota > Gammaproteobacteria > Pseudomonadales > Marinobacteraceae > Marinobacter > Marinobacter sp. G11. The sequence continues at coordinate 40,845 of NZ_JAJSPB010000015.1, read as the reverse complement.
TGAAGACCAAGCTTGAGCTCAACGGCATGTCGCCGGGTGAGCAGCTGGAAGTGCTGGCTACCGATGCCGGCTCTAACCGGGACATTCCCGCCTATGTTGCCATGTCGCCCCACCGGCTTGTCAGCCAATCGGAGAGTAATGGCGTCTATCGTTTCATGATAGAGTGCGGCGGTTAATTTCCGGAGATTTTCATGGTCAGAATTTTACGGGGCCTGGCCCACAAGTATTTCTCGGACGAAGAAGCGGTCATCCTGTTTTTGCTGCTGGTGACCGGAACAATTTTCGTCATCTGGTTCGGTGCCATGCTGGCCCCGGCCATTGCATCACTGATTGTCGCTTTTATCCTGCAAGGGCTGGTGTCCAAGCTGAATCGCATGGGGGTTCCCCAGACGGTTGCGGTTATTTCGGTGTTCCTGGTGTTTATGGGCGTGCTGATCGGCTTTATCTTCGGCCTGCTGCCGCTTATCTGGACGCAGGTGAGCACCCTGGCCGGCGAAGCGCCCCGGATTATCCGGGAGCTGCAGTCGTATCTTTCACTGTTGCCGCAGGAATATCCTCACCTGGTCTCTGGAGAGGCGGTGAATCTGATCTACGCGGAAATCTCTGCGGAAGTAGGGCACGCAACCCAGTGGCTGGTGTCTTTCTCGCTTTCCAGTATTCCGGACCTGGTGGCCCTGCTGATTTATATGGTGCTGGTGCCGATCCTGGTGTTTTTCTTCCTGAAAGACCGGGAGCTCATCGTCAATTCCATTGGCCGCCTGCTGCCGCCGCAACGCCCGATGATGGTACGTATCTGGCACGAAGTTAACCTGCAATGTGCCAACTATGTGCGCGGCAAAGCCGTGGAAATCCTGATCGTTGGCGGGACCACCTACGTGGCGTTCAAGTTGCTGGGCATGCCCTACGCGGCGCTGCTCTCTTTGCTGGTGGGGCTGAGCGTGGTGATTCCCTACATTGGTGCTGCGGTGGTGACCGTGCCGGTCGCCGTGATCGGCTTGTTCGCCTTCGGCTGGAGCAGCCAGTTTATCTGGATCATGGTGGTTTACGGCATTATCCAGGCGCTGGATGGCAACGTGCTTGTTCCGGTACTGTTTTCAGAGGTAAACAACCTGCACCCGGTGGCCATCATCGTGGCGGTGCTGTTCTTCGGAGGTATCTGGGGCTTGTGGGGTGTGTTCTTTGCGATTCCGCTGGCAACCATGCTGAAAGCCGTGTTTGCCGCGTGGCCGGTGCAGGAAGACATACCCGCACCGGCACAGAAAGCCTGATTCAGAGCGCCTTGACGGCCTCGAGCACTTCATCAACGTGGCCGGGCACTTTTACGCCCCGCCACTCCTGGCGCAGCACACCTTTCTTGTCGAACAGGAAGGTGCTGCGTTCGATGCCAAGGTGCTCCTTGCCGTAGAGCTTTTTCAGTTTGATGACGTCAAACAGCTTGCACAGGGTTTCATCTTTGTCTGAGATCAGATGAAAGGGGAATTCATATTTCGCCCGGAAGTTTTCGTGAGCTTTCAGGCCATCCCGGGAAACACCGAAGATTTCGGTGTCCAGCTCCGCGAACTGTGACATGCGATCGCGGAAGTCCTGGCCCTCGGTGGTGCAGCCGGGTGTATTGTCTTTCGGGTAGAAATAGATAACGATGTTTTTGCCCTTGAGGTCGGCTGGCCGGATGACCTGTTCACCGGTGGCCGAGGCTTCAAAATCAGGGATGGGTTGGTTCAATGCTACAGATGACATGAGTTCTCCTTGAATTCCCTTGTGTCGTTACGAGCCCAACATTACCATATCGGTTTTATTCGGACGGAGCTTTTATGATTACGGGTAGCCTTGTCGCACTGGTCACGCCCATGCATCCAGACGGTGAGATTCACTGGGAGGATCTGGACAAACTGGTGGACTTTCACATCGAAAACGGCACTCACGGTATTGTTGCTGTGGGTACCACCGGCGAATCCGCAACCCTGGACCCGAAAGAGCATTGTCGGGTTATCGGGCATATCATAAAACGGGTGGCCGGCCGGATTCCTGTGATTGCCGGTACCGGTGGTAACAGTACGCGCGAAGCGATCGAACTGACCACTGAAGCCCACAAACTGGGTGCCGATGCCTGTCTGCTTGTGGTGCCTTACTACAACAAGCCGACCCAGGAAGGCCTGTACCAGCACTTCAAGACCATCGCTGAAGCTGTACCGGGCATGAACCAGATTCTGTACAACGTGCCGGGCCGCACCGCCTGTGACATGTTGAACGAAACCGTTGAGCGCCTGGCTGACATTCCCAATATTGTCGGTATTAAAGACGCCACCGGTAACATTCCCCGCGGCAGCGAACTGATCGAGGCCGTTAAAGGTCGCCTGGCGGTTTACTCCGGTGACGATGCCACCGCAGCAGACCTGATGCTGGCCGGCGCCAAGGGTAACGTTTCGGTAACCGCGAACGTGGCTCCGAAAGCCATGTCCCAGCTGTGTGAAGCGGCGGTTGCCGGTGATCAGAGCGAAACCGCTCGCCTTAACGAGCTGCTGATGCCCCTGAACCGCAAGCTGTTCCTGGAAGCCAATCCGATTCCGGTGAAATGGGCCTTGCAGCGCATGGGCATGATTGGTGAAGGCATCCGTTTGCCGCTGACTCCGCTCAGCGAGAAGTTCCACGGCGAGGTGGAAGACGCCCTCAGAGCCGCTGGTGTTCTCTGAAGCCGTAAGAACCACCCGCTAACCGGAGTTGCCGATGCAGTTTCTTGCACGAGCCCGCAGTAAAACCCCGCAGATGTCCCGGCCAGTGGCCGGGATTCTGCTTGTAACCAGCCTGGCTGGTTGCAGCTTGCTGGAAGACCGTTCCCAGCGCTACGTGGATGCGCCCGAAGGGCAGCCCATTGAAATCCCGGAGAGCGCAGACCAGTCCCGTTTTTCTGAAATCATGCCGGTACGGATCATCAATACCGATGATTCCCGCCGGATGTATCCGTCGTCGATTCCCAAACCCCCGGACATGACCTCCGAAATTCTCGATCAGAACTATGTGATCGAAGAGCTGGATGGTCGGGCCTGGCTGCTGGTGAACGAAGTGCCGGGCCGGCTGTGGCCGGTGGTCAGCGCCTGGATGAACCAGTCTGGCCTGGGCATGGCCCACGACAGCCCGCAGCTGGGCGTTATGCAGAGTGAGCTGGCTAACTTCAGCAAGCGCAGCCGTGAGCTTCTTGGCCTGGATAACACCCCGGCCGCCGACGAGCCGCGTGTGCTGGTACAGACCCGCCTGGCCCCGGGCATCCGCCGCAAGACCACCGAGATCCGTATCCGCACGGTTGAACTGGCACAGAACCCTGAGGGCCTGGTCAGCTGGGATGACGGTGCTGCCGGCTCTGAATCGGCCCTTGAGCGCCAGAAAGCCCTGCTGGGTGAACTGGGCGCGTTCCTCAAAGCCCGTGAAGACAACAAGTCCTTCTCCCGGGCAGCATCCGGCATGGTGGCCGAGCCCCTGGTGCGGCTGTTGTCGGAAGGCGACGTTGCCACTGCGGTGAGGGTAGAGCTGGATTACGGCCGAACCTGGGCTGAGGTAAACCGGTCCCTGACCGAGATCGACGCTGAGGTGATGGACCTTAACCGCAGTGCCGGTTGGTTCCAGGTGGATTTCCGCACCGAAGACGAGCGCTCGCCCGGCTGGTTCTCCTGGTTCAGCAGTAAAGACGAACCCACTCACACCCATACTGTGCGGGTTGAGCAGCAAGACGACGCCGTGTTTGTAACGGCCGAGCAGCAGGACAACTACACGGGTGAGTACAGCGCATCTGACTTGCTCACCCGTTTGTTTGAACAACTGTATTGATCAACGGGGCGGCTGACAGGTCGCCCGCGTTTGGAGACCCCAATGGAAAAGCGCGAAGAACTCTACGCCGGCAAGGCAAAATCCGTATATCGCACTGACGACCCCGAGCGTTTTGTTCTGGTATTCCGGGATGACACCTCGGCCTTTGACGGCGAGAAGAAAGAACAGCTGAACCGCAAAGGCATGGTGAACAACAAGTTCAACGCCTTCATCATGGAAAAGCTGGAAGCAGCCGGTGTACCGACTCACTTCGAGGGCCTGCTGTCGGATACCGAATCACTGGTCAAGAAGCTGGACATGATTCCGGTGGAGTGTGTGGTTCGCAATATTTCCGCCGGCAGCCTGTGCCGTCGCCTGGGTGTAGACGAAGGCCAGGAGCTGAATCCGCCCACGTTTGAACTGTTCCTGAAGAATGATGCCCTGCACGATCCGATGGTGAACGAATCCCTAGCGGTCAGCTTTGGTTGGGCCGGCGAGCAGGAACTGGCCAGGATGAAGGAGCTCACCTACAAGGTGAACGACGTACTGAAGGCCCTGTTTGATGACGCCGGCATGCTGCTGGTGGACTACAAGCTGGAATTCGGCCGCAGCGGCGGCCAGATCGTTCTGGGCGACGAATTCAGCCCCGACGGCTGCCGCATCTGGGACAAGGAAACCCGCAAGAAGATGGACAAGGACCGTTTCCGTCAAGGGCTTGGTGATGTCATCGAAACCTATGAGGAAGTTGGTCGCCGTCTTGGCATCAACTTTGACTGAATAAAGCACAAAAAGCAGAAAGGTGATGTATGCGTAAGTTGATGATTGCTGTAGGTGGTTCGCTGGTACTGGCGGCCCCGTTGGCCAATGCCGACATTCTGGGCGTGGGCGCAAACGTAAGCTACTGGGATTCCGATTTCTCCGGTGAGGTGGTGAACAAAGGCTCTGCCGTTGATATCGAGAACGATCTCAATATGGACAGCGACAGCAACGCCAACTTCACGGCTTACTTCGAGCATCCGGTGCTGCTGCTGCCGAACGTGCGGGTGAACTACACCAGCATTTCCCAGAGTGGTAGCGGTAAGATTGGCCTGGAAGCGTTCGATGGCATCCTCCCGGGTGCAGACGTTAAGTCAGAACTGGACCTGGATCAGCTGGACGCCACCTTCTACTACGAAGTGCTGGATAACTGGGTAAACCTGGATCTCGGCCTGACCGCTCGCAAGTTTGATGGCGAGCTGATCGTTCGGGACCAGACCAACACCGCCAACGTCAGTAAAACCACCGTCGATGCCGTGGTACCCATGGGCTACCTGGCCGCCCGCTTCGACCTGCCGTTCACCGGTGTATCTGTGGGCGCTGACGGTAACTTTGTAAGCTACAGCGGCGACTCCCTGCACGATGTGAACGTGTATGGCCAGTTCGAGATTGCCATGCTGCAGCTGCGTGCAGGCTACCGTGAAATGGCGATCGATTACGAAGATGACGACGACAACCTGGATGTGGAGCTCTCCGGCCCCTTCGCCAGCGTCGGCTTCACCTTCTGAGCAAGTATTAAAAGGCGCCTCCGGGCGCCATTTTTCATGGAGAACAGATCTTGAAAATCCTCGTTACGGGAACCGCCGGTTTTATCGGCTCACACCTGGCCCATCGACTGCTGGATCGCGGTGATGAAGTCATCGGCGTGGACAACGTAAACGACTATTACGATGTGAACCTGAAAGAGGCTCGCCTGGCCCGGCTAACCGGCAAGGCGGGGTTCACCGAAGTGCGCCAGGACGTAGCGGACCGGGCCGCCATGGAAGCCCTGTTCCGGGAACACAAACCCGAGCGGGTGGTGCACCTGGCCGCCCAGGCCGGCGTACGTTACTCCCTGGAAAACCCCCACGCCTACATAGACGCCAACCTGGTTGGCTTTATGAATATCCTGGAAGGCTGTCGCCATAACGACGTGAAGCACCTGGTGTACGCCTCCAGCAGCTCGGTATACGGCGCTAACGAGACCATGCCGTTCTCCGTGCATGACAACGTAGACCACCCCCTGAGCCTGTACGCGGCCTCCAAGAAGGCCAATGAGCTGATGGCCCACACCTACAGCCACCTGTACAACCTGCCCACCACCGGCCTGCGGTTCTTTACCGTATACGGTCCCTGGGGCCGGCCGGATATGGCGCTGTTTATCTTCACCAAGAAGATCCTGGCAGGCGAGCCGATTGACGTGTTCAACCACGGCCATCACAAGCGGGATTTCACCTACATCGATGATATCGTAGAGGGTGTCATCCGTACGCTGGACAACGTCGCCCAGCCCAACGAAGACTGGAGCGGTGCCCAGCCGGACCCGGGCACCAGCAAGGGGCCGTACCGCATCTACAACATCGGCAGCAATAACCCGGTGGAGCTGTCCCGGTTTATCGAGATCATCGAAGAGCGGGTCGGCAAAAAGGCCGAGAAGAACCTGTTGCCCATGCAGCCCGGTGACGTGCCGGCGACCTACGCCAATGTGGACGACCTGATCAACGATGTGGACTACAAGCCGTCGACTACCGTGGAAGAGGGCATAGCCAACTTCGTGGACTGGTACCGGGATTTCTACAAGGTCTGATCGCCACTGCACAGAAAGAAGGCCAGCATCGTTGCTGGCCTTCTTTGTTTACGAGACCTGGTTGGTTAGCGCAAAAGATACCGGTCTGCCGGTGACCGGGCAGTGGAAGGCCAGTTCAACTGCGGTCAGTTGCAGCCCGGCAGAATCTGCTGTTCCGTAAAGTTTGTCTCCGACAATCGGGTGACCAATACCGGACAGGTGTCGCCGTATCTGGTGTTTTCGGCCAGTTTCGATGCGGATTTCCAACGCGGTGGTATCGGAATCTTCGTCATAGGTGAGGGTAGTCACGCGACTGACCGAGGCTTTGCCGTCCAGGGGCGTGTCGATCCGCAGGTCGTCGGCAACCAGGTTGCCGGTTACCCGGGCCCGGTAGATCTTGGTCATGGTTCGCCCGGAGAAAAGTTGGGACAGCGCTGCCGCGGCTTTACCATCGTGGGCGATCAATATGATGCCCGCGGCATCCCCGTCCAGCCGGTGCACCAGAAAACAGGGTTTGTTCAGTTCGGTTTCAGCCAGACGCAGCAAGCTGCAGTGGTCGCCCCACTGCGAACCCTGGGACAGCAACCCGTGCGGCTTGAACCAGACAGTGTAACGGCCTTTGTTCTCCAGCAATTCGGGTTCTTCCGGTTGGCGCGCCAGAACCTGGTCATCATAGAACAACTGGATGCGAGTGCCCGGCTTCAGCTCCCGCTTGGCCTTCCGCAACCGCACCTGCTTGCCTTTCTGTGTCCACCAGCAGGCGCCCTTGGCCATGGCATCCTTGATGCGCTGCTTGGGCAGGCCAGAGGCTTCCGCCAGCGCATCTACCGCAAGCCGGGAGCTTTCAACAGTCAGGTCGATGGTCTGGCGCATGGTGGCTGGAGTACTCCGGTTTCAGGTAAGCAGGCCGGGCATTATAGCGGAAACGGCTACGGGAGCGCGCCTTTACCGGCTGTGCTACTGTTCGTAAAGGCCGATATTCAAGGAGACCGTATTATGCCGCTCATTGGCTGGCTATTTCTTTTCGCTGCATTCGCATTGGTTGTCGGCAGCCTGCTGTTTTTGCGGGATAGCGCCAATATGAAAATTCCCAGGGAAAAGCTGGAAAAAATTCGGGAGCGTAAGGCGGAGCAGGAGAAGGCAGACGAGGAGGAACGGGATCGCTGGTGATTATTGCCCCGGGGCTTGCCTGTCGGTGTGGCGTTGCGCACCGGTGTAGTGCAGGCCTTTTAAATTCTGGCAAAGCGACAATGGAAAATTCATTAAAAACAATGCATTGAAAAACCTGAACAATTGGCCAGCTTTTTGCTCCATCTGATGTTGTTACCCGCTTAGGGCGGTGCAACACAACTTCAGAATGGTTCAGGAGAACGATGCATGAGCATGAAACGCAGTCTGGCAGCGGCCATTGCCCTGACTTTATCTTCTTCCGTAATGGCAGAAGACCCGATGAAAATCGGATTTGTCTATGTTGGCCCCATCGGGGATCACGGCTGGAGTTACCAGCACGATCTGGGCCGCAAAGCCGTTGAGGCGCACTTCGGTGACCAGGTTCAAACCACCTATGTGGAAAACGTGGCCGAAGGTGCCGACGCCGAGCGCACCATCCGCATGCTGGCCCAGGCCGGCAACGACGTTATCTTCACCACGTCGTTCGGTTTTATGAACCCCACCATCCGGGTTGCCGAACAGTTCCCTGATATCACCTTCATGCATGCCACCGGCTATAAGCAGGCGGATAACGTGGGTACCTATCTGTCCAAGACCTACGAGGGGCGTTATGTAACGGGAGTGGCGGCCGGGTTGGTGACCGAGTCGAATGTGCTGGGTTACATTGCCTCGTTCCCGATTCCGGAAGTCATTCGCGATATCAACGCGGTGTATCTGGGGGCTAAGTCGGTGAACCCCGATATCGAGATCAAGGTGGTGTGGGCCAACACCTGGTTTGATCCGGCCAAAGAGGCCGATGCTGCCAACGCCATGATGGATCAGGGGGCCGATGTGGTGATTCAGCACACCGACAGCCCTGCGCCTCTGATGTCCGCCTTGCGCCGGGGTAACTGGGGTGTCGGGCAGGCATCTGATATGCGGGAGTTTGGCAAGGAGGCCCACCTGTTATCCGTCGCCAATAACTGGGGGCCTTATTACGTTGAGCAGGTTCAGAAGGTCATGGATGACAGCTGGGTGCCAGAGGATCACTGGGGTGGCATTGACGAGGATATGATCCAGATTATCGGCCTGAGCGACCGCCTGAGCGAGGAGCAGTCGGCGGCCGTGAACCAGGTGATTGAGGCTATTGGCGCCGGTGAGTTGCATCCGTTTACCGGTCCTTTGAAAGACCAGGCCGGCGAGCTGAAAGTGGCAGACGGGGTGACCATGACCGAGCAGGAACTGGCGGGTATGAACTGGTTCGTGGAAGGCGTCGGGGCAACACTGCCGCAGTAACGATTCTGATCAGACACTGACAAAAGAGCCCCGATCAATGGGGCTCTTTTTTGGCTGACTAGCGGGTGTGTTTCAGAAAGCGGGGTCGGAACCGCGCGTGGCCCAGCCGGTCATCCGTCGCTCGACCAGTGCGAAGAGTTCGTACATCACCACGCCCATGACGCCGATCACCACCAGGCCTGCAAACACCAGCCCCATATCCATCGTCGAGCTTGCCGACAGCATCAGGTACCCGATGCCAACGTTGGACGCTACGGTTTCAGAGATGACCGAACCGACAAAGGCCAGAGTGATAGCAACCTTGAGTGAAGCGAAGAAGTATGGCATGGAGCGGGGCAGGGCGACTTTCTTCAGGATATCGATGCGGCTGGCGCCGAGCGAACGCATAACATCCTGCAGCTCTGGCTCCAGCGTCGCCAGGCCGGTGGCCATATTCACCACCACCGGGAAGAACGAGATCAGAAATGCGGTGAGTATGGCGGGCACTGTGCCAATGCCAAACCAGACTACCAGCACTGGCACGAAAGCCACTTTCGGGATGCTGTTGAAGCCCACCATCAACGGATAGACGGCCTTGTAGATTACCGGTGAGGAACCCACCAGCATGCCCAGAACCAGCCCGAATACCACGGCAAGGGCGAATCCGACAACGGTGGTGAACAGTGTCTGGGTGGCATGCTCAATGATTTGTGGCCGGTATTCCAGCCAGGAGCGCCAGATATCGGTGGGGGCGGGAAACAGGTAGTCAGGAATCTGGAAAGCAAAGCAAAGCAGCTCCCAGAACAGCCCCAGAAACAGGAGCAATAGCCAGGGCGAGGCTTTCATCAACAGGCGTTTGCGCTGAGCCAGGGTCATCAGGATCCCTCCCGGATTCGGCCAATGTGGTCACGTAATTCGAACACCAGGTCGGCAAAGGGATCGGTGTAGGTGACGGAAAGCTCTCTGGGCCGGGGCAGGTTTACCGGCTTGCGAACCAGTATCCGGCCCGGGCCCTTGCTCATGACGTATACGGTATCGGCCAGAAAAACCGCTTCGCGAAGGTCGTGGGTTACCAGAACCACGGTAAAGGGCTCTTCCTGCCATAAATCCCGGACCATGCACCAGAGTTCCTCACGGGTGAAGGCATCCAGTGCGCCAAACGGTTCGTCCAGCATCAGCAGGGAGGGGCGGTGGATCAGTGCGCGGCAGATTGACGCCCGCTGCTGCATGCCGCCGGACAGCTCCCAGGGATATTTGTGTTCACAGCCGGCAAGGCCAACCCGCTTGAGCAGGGCGCGCCCCAGTTCTTCGAACTGTGTTTTTTCCCGGCGGAACTTGTGGCGGTACTCCGCCACTATCTCAAGTGGCAGCAGCACGTTTTCAAGGGTCGTGCGCCACGGCAGCAGGTTGGAGGCCTGGAACGCCATGCCAACACCCTTCTGCGGGCCCGCCACTTGCTTGCCCCCCAGATAGACATAGCCATCGCTCGGTGGCGCAAGCCCGGTGACCAGCTTCATCAGGGTGGACTTGCCACAGCCCGATGGGCCCACCACCGCCACAAACTCATTTTCTTTCACGCTCAGGGAGATGTTTTCGATCGCCAGCGGGCCATCCTCTCCATAACGCATGCTTACATTCTCAAACTCGACAAGGTCCATCTGGTACTCCGGTAGGCCAGGGAGCCCGGGTGCGCGGTACCCGGGCACAGGTGCGTCAATCGATCGAGCGCTCTGCCTGTGATGGCAGGTAGCTGCTGTCGAATAACTGCGTGAGTTGGTCTGACGGTTCCAGGTTATAGGAGGCCACCATGTCCGCCATGGCCCGCTCCATGCGCGCTTCGGTGATGGCGCCCAGACCTTCGGCGCGGGTTTCTTCGGTGATCACGTGGTTGTCCATGGCCAGTTTAAGGCGGCGCAGCTCCAGGTCCTGTTTGATCAGGCCATCCCGTTTTTTTACATAGGTAATCGCGGTTTCAGGATCTGCGATGGTTTCTTTCAGCGCTTTGTTGAAGGCTCTCAGAAAACCTTTGACCGCCTCCGGGTTCTGTTCGAGCAAGGCATCCTGGGCAATGATGGTATTGCCGTAGAACTCCACCCCGTAATCCGGGTATTTCAGCGCCACGATGTTGTCCGGGGACACGCCGCGGGCTTCGAGGTTCAGCAGACTGGTGAAGTAGAAACCGGTAATGGCGTCTACCTCACCCCGGGCGAGCAGGGTTTCCCGGATGGCAGGATCGGCCGATTGCCACTCAACCGAGTCCACCGCCAGGTTGTTATGCCGCGCAAACGACGGCCAGGCTTTGCGGCCACCATCGAAAACGGGGGCGCCCAGAGTTTTGCCTGCCAGGTCTTCGGGCTTTTCAATGCCGGAGTCTTTCAGGGCAAACACCGCCGCAGGCATGGTGTTGTAGACCATATAAACAGCGGTTACGCCGGTTTCCGGGTTCTTTGAGGTGGTTTCTGTCAGCGCGCTGAAGTCGGCAAAGCCCATGTCGTAGGCATTGGTGGCTACGCGGGTAACCGCGCCTGCCGAGCCGTTACCGGCATCAATGGTGACGTTGAGCCCCTCACTCTTGAAGTAGCCTTTTTCGAGTGCCATCAGGAAAGGCGCAGAGGGCCCTTCGAAACGCCAGTCCAGGGTAAACCGAATGTCGGTATCAGCCTGGGCGAAGGTGCTCGCGGCCAAGGCGCCTGCCAGAGTGACGGCTTTTGACAGCCCCCTGAGCAGGCCGGGCTTTTGCTGTTTTGCTTTCATGGAGGTGTTCCTCGCTGTGTTTGGAATAGAGGTTTTGCGTACTCACAGGGAAAGTGCAATTGCCGTACCAGAGTCCCGGAACACCGGCCCGAGTGCCGTAAAACCTGACCACATGGTCTATTTTGTTGGCTTCCGGGCTCCACCGGGTGTTAAGAGAGTGCCCTGAAATGGCGCTCCGGCCTGGCCCTGTGGACCAAACCGGTGCCGCCAGGGCGTTATTGGCCAGCGTTATCCAGCCAGCCCCCCAGTGCGGTACGCTCCTGCTCGGTCATGCCGCTGGTATTGCCCAGGGGCATGTAATGGGTGCGGACGGCTGCCTGCTGCACCCGGGCGGAATGGGCCAGCAGGTCAGCCAGCTGTTCCAGTACGATGCCGGCAGGCGGTGCCTGAAAGGCCGGATGCGCCGGCTCTCGGGCATGGCAGGCGGTACAGTGCTGGCGGAGCAGACCGGAAACCTCGGTATCGGTAGCCACAACACGTTCAACAGCGGCGTCAGAATTTCGGTTGTCAGGGGCGAGAACCCATACCAGAGCCAGGGTCAGGAAGGCCGAAAACACCAGTATTCCGGGCTTATGGATGCCCCGGTGTTTCAGGTTGAAATAGTGCCGGGCAAAGGCGGTGATAAAACCGATGGCCGCCAGAATGGCCCAGCCTTCGGGGTGGCCATACAACATGGGGTAGTGGTTGCTGATCATGATGAACAGCACCGGCAGGGTCAGGTAATTGTTGTGGGTGGAACGCAGCTTGGCGAGGCCTGCCAGCCGGGCAACCTCCGGCCCCGGTGTTTTGCCCTCGCGAACCGCGCTCACCAGGGCGCGCTGTGAGGGCATGATCCCCAGAAACACATTGGCCACCATCAGGGTGCCGATCATCGCTCCGATATGAATGAACGCGCCCCGGCCACTGAAGAGCTGAAACAGGCCCCAGGCAGCAAACACCAGGAGTGCGTAGAGCAGGGCACCGAACAGCTTGCCATTGCCGGCCAGCCGGCTGCGGATCATCAGCTCATAAATGCCAAGCATCGCGGCAATACTGGCCAGCCCGATGGCGGCGCCGGTGCCGGCACCGAGATCGGCTTTGGCCGGGTCCAGCAGGTAGCCGGGTGTGCCCAGATAGTAAACCAACAGCAGCAGGGCCATGCCGCTGAGCCAGGTGCTGTAGGCTTCCCACTTGAACCAGTGCAGTTCCCTGGGCATCTGCTCCGGGCCCAGATGGTATTTGGCCACTTCATAAAAGCCACCACCGTGTATGGCCCAAAGGTCACCCTTGATGCCCTTAGCTTGCTTCCATTCCGGCGGCTCCCGAAGGTGGTTGTCCAGCCAGATAAAATAGAAAGATGCGCCAATCCAGGCGACGCCGGCAATCACATGAAACCAGCGAATAATCAGCCCAAGCCATTCGGTGAGATACGCCTCCATAGGGTCAGGCTCCTGTTGCCGTCAAAGAAAGGGGGGCAGGTTGTTCGTCTGCGTCAGGGCGCTGCCAGAGAAGCTGGCCGGCGACGGCAGTTGCGGCAATGGCCCGGTCATCGCCCAGAATCATCAGGTCAAAGAGCAATTCCTGCAGACTTTGGCCGGCACGGTGTTTCATCGCCGTGATGGGTGCGCCAAGCGGGTCCAGAACCACAAAATCGGCCTGGTTACCGGGGCGGAAATTACCGGTCTGGTCTTCCTGCTGCAGAACCCTGGCATTGCCCAATGTGGCCAGATAGAAGGCCAGCCAGGGTGTCAGTGTCTGGCCCCTGAGCCGGCACACCTTGTAGGCCTCTGCCATGGTGGCCAGCATGGACAGGCTGGTGCCGCCGCCGACGTCTGACGCCAGCCCGACCTGGACACCGGCAGCGCGGGCGGCGCCCAGATCGAACAGGCCGCTGCCCAGAAAGGTGTTAGAGGTGGGGCAGAAAGCGATAGACGCGCCGGTTTGCGCCAGCCGGTGGCGGTCCTGGTCGCCAATGTGGATGCCGTGGGCAAGCACCGTATTCCGGCCCAGCAAACCATAGTGGTCGTACACATCCAGGTAGCTGTGGCGCTCCGGGAACAGTTGCCGGGTGAGCTCGATTTCACCGGTATTCTCAGCCCAGTGGGTCTGGATCAGGGCGTCCGGGAATGCCTGTGCCAGTTCACCAGCCAGCTGCAGTTGTGCCGGGCTTGAGGTAATGGCAAATCTGGGGGTGATGGCGTAGCGAAGGCGACCGCGGTTGTGCCAGCGTTTGGCCAGTTCGCAGCTGTCCCGATAACTTTCCCGGGCTGTGTCGGTCAGGTTCGCCGGCGCGTTCCGGTCCATCATGACCTTGCCGGCAGTCAGGGCCATGCCCCGGCTTTGTGCGCCCTCAAACACCGCATCAACCGAGGCCGGGTGCGAGGTGCAGAACACCAGGGCAGAGGTGGTGCCATGGCACAACAGCAAATCCAGAAACTGGCTGGCTTCGGCCCGGGCCCAGTCGGCCTGGCAGAACCGGGCTTCATGGGGGAAGGTATAGGTCTCCAGCCAGTCCAGAAGCTGGGTGCCATAACTGGCCATCACCGCCAGTTGCGGCATATGCACATGGGTGTCGATAAAGCCCGGCATAATCAGGCCCTCGGGCCAGTGCCGGATATCGGTTCCGCCGGGCAGGCGTGATATGAGTTCGGGGGCCGGCCCCGTGGCCAGTACCCGGCCCTGGTGAACGACCAGCAGGCCGTCCGGGTAGTACTCGTAACTGTCAGGTTCGGGCTCGGGGGCGTTGCCCGGGTCGTTGAGAAAATGGAGGATGTTGCCCCGGTAAGCCTGGCATCCCGCCGGAAACGCAAGTAATGGGTCCACGTCTATCAGCTCCCCCGGTAAGTGGAATAGCCCCACTGGTTCAACAGCAGGGGCACGTGGTAGTGGCTATCGGTGTCGGCAACGGTGAAGTCGATGGTCACTTCCGGGTAGAAGCAGTCCAGCTTGCGCTTTTGGTACCAGTCGCCGGTGGCAAAGCGCAGCCGGTAATGACCGGAGTCAACCGGACCAGACAGCCAGGATGTTATCCGGCCGTCCTGGTCGGTAGCGCCTTCGGCCATGAGTTCGGGGCCGCCTTCGGTGATCCGTTCCAGCACAACCCGAACACCTGCGGCCGGTTTGCCGCTACCGATATCGAGGACGTGGGTGGTGATCGGGCTCATAACAGTTTCTCCAGTCGTAATTCGGTTATTTTTGCCTGCTCCTGTGCCGCGTTCTGCAGCTCCTCGCCCCGGGTGTTGCACAGGCGCTGTTCCAGCAGTTCCAGCATGTCCGGGGCGCTTTTGCCGGTGGCACAGACAATGAAAATGAACCCGAACTTGTCCAGGTAAGCCTGGTTGCCGGTGCTCAGTCTTTGCAGGGTGTCTTCATCCGCCTGCCGGGTGCCGGCCTGCTCGTCGCCGGCCAGGTTTCGGGTGCTGGCGTATTTTTTCCGAAGGCTGTCAAGATTGCCGATTCTGGGATGGGCCTCGAACGCTTGCAGCCAGTCGGCTTCCGTCAATATCGGCCAGAGTTGCCGGCACGCGGCGTAGAGGCTGCCGCGATCCATGAAAGGGCGGGCGTTAAGCATGCCTTGCACCCAGGTCTCTGCTGCGCAGCAGTTCCGCAGCAGTGGTTCCGCCTCGGCTGCTGGCAGTTGATTGAAATCGCCAAGGTTCATGAAGGGAGGTCTCCGGTTTCTTTTTCGGGCAGCAGGCCTTTGAGTTGTTGCCAGGAAATGCCCCGTTTGGACGCAGGGTTATCGGGCTGTGCTGTCAGGGTGAGCAGTTCAGCCATGATGGAAACTGCTACTTCCATAGGGCGTTTGCCCGGCACGTCGGACCGCCCCACAGGACAGCGGATGCGGGCAATGTCGGTATCCGAAAAGCCGCGATGGGCCAGGCGCTGACGAAAACGTTCGGCCTTGGTGGCAGAGCCGATCAGGCCGATACCGGCGGGGGTACCGGCCGTGAGCAGAGCCCGGCAAAGCTCGAAATCCAGGTGGTGATTGTGGGTGACAATCAACACCTGTTGCTGGTTGCACAGTTCAGGCGCATCGCCGGCGGGGTCATCGGTGTGGTGAATCCGGACATTGGCCGGTGGTCCGGCTGGAAACTGTTCTGGTCGCGGGTCAACCCAGGTAACGCGCCAGGGCAGTTCCGCCAGGATGGTCACCAGGGCCCTGGCCACGTGGCCGGCGCCAAAGATAACCAGTTGTTGCTGGCTGCCCGGATGGGTTTCCAGAAGCACCGACACACTGCCGCCGCAGCACTGGCCAAGGCTTGCGCCCAGGGGAAAATGCGCCAGTTCGCTCTGGTAAAGCCCCTTGGCCAGACGCTCCCGGGCCTGCTGGCAGATGCGGTGCTCCAGATGGCCGCCGCCAATGGTGTCGTAACAGTGTTCTCCGGTGATCACCATTTTGGTGGCGGGCTCCCGCGGTACCGAGCCGGTCACCCCCAGCACGGTCACCAGGGCATAGGGCTCACCACGCTGCTCACAGAGGGCGACCGCCTGGTGCCAGTTAAGGGGCGTTGCCATCATTGTCCGTTCTCCTGTTGGTTTACCCAGCGCCGGGTTTCGGTAACGGCATTCAGTACACGTTCCGGTGTGGCCGGCGTGTCCAGTGGCGGGCTGAAGCGGTAGTCGCTGAGGCTGGATACCGCGTCGCGAAGCGCGCTCCACACTGAAATGCCAAGCATGAACGGGGGTTCGCCCACGGCTTTGGAGTGGAATACCGTGGCTTCGTGGTTGGGGCTGTCTTTCAGCAGCGCTACCCGCAGGTCTGGCGGGCAATCGGAAACGGCGGGAATTTTGTAGGTGGCTGGGCCGGTGGTCAGTAACCGGCCTTCGGCGCTGTACACCAGCTCTTCCGTGGTGAGCCAGCCCATGCCCTGAATGAAGCCGCCTTCAATCTGACCCATGTCGATGGCCGGGTTCAGGGAGCGCCCGGCATCGTGCAGAATGTCGGTACGCAGCACCCGGTATTCACCAGTCAAGGTGTCGACTACGACCTCGGAGCAGGCGGCACTGTTGGTGTAGTACAGAAACGGCCGGCCCTGACCGGCGTCGTGGTCATAGTGGATCTTCGGTGTGGCATAGAAGCCGCTGGAGGACAGGGATATCCGGTGCATGTAGGCGGTCTGGATAAAGTCTTCCCAACTCAGGCAGTGGTCTCCGATATGAACCTGGTTAGCATGGAACCGCACGTGTTCTTCCGGCACATTCCAGTGGGATGAAGCAAAGGCGGTCAGGCCACCCAGTATCTTTTCGCAGGCATCAAGCGCAGCCATGCCATTGAGGTCGGAACCGGAAGAGGCCGCCGTGGGGGAGGTGTTCGGTACCTTATCGGTGCGGGTAGCGGAAACCTTGACCCGCGCCACGTCCACCTGAAAGGCGGTTGCGACCACCTGCGCTACCTTGATGTACAGGCCCTGGCCCATCTCGGTACCACCGTGATTTACCTGAATGCTGCCATCGGTGTAGATGTGCACCAGTGCACCGGCCTGGTTCAGGTGTTTTGCGGTAAAGGAGATGCCGAACTGCACCGGGGTCAGCGCCAGCCCGCGTTTCAGCACCGGGTTGCGGGCATTCAGGGCAATGATTTCCTGGCGCCGCTGGCGGTAAGCGGAGCTGCGTTCCAGTTGTGCGATCAGTTCCGGCAGCACCTGTTGTTCGATGGTCTGGCCATAGTGGCTGACATCGCGGCCGGGGCCGAACAGGTTGAGTTTGCGGATATCCAGGGGGTCTTTGCCCAGATGGCGGGCAATGTCGTCCATGGCCTGTTCGATGATCATCATGCCCTGGGGGCCACCAAAGCCCCGGAACGCGGTGTTCGATACCGTGTGGGTCTTGCACCGGTGGCCAACCACCCGGGCCTGGTCCAGGTAGTAGGCGTTGCAGGCATGGAACATGGCCCGGTCGACAATGGCATCTGAAAGATCCGGAGAATAACCGCAGCGCCCGGCCACCATGAGGTCCGCGCCTTTGATCAGCCCCGAGTCGTCAAAACCGATGTGGTAGGTGTTGAAGAAATCATGGCGTTTGCCGGTTTGCACCATGTCGTCTGAGCGCGACAAGCGGTATTTGACCGGGCAGCCCGTCACCCGGGCCAGCAGTGCGGCCACACAGGCCAGCGGTGCTGCCTGGGTTTCCTTGCCACCAAAGCCGCCCCCCATGCGGCGTACTTCGGCCTGCACGCAATGGATGGGCAGGCCCAGCACTTCAGCCACCAGCTTCTGCACCTCACTGGGGTGCTGGCTGGAGGTATGGACGAACATGCCGCCATCTTCGGTGGGCTCCACCAGGCAGGCCTGGCCCTCCAGATAAAAGTGCTCCTGACCGCCGATGTGTTGCTGGCCTTTAAGCTGGTGGCAGGCGCCGGCGATGGCCTGGTCCGGGTCGCCCCGTTGCTGGCGCCGGCCCGGCCGCACAAACAGCTGCTGCTCCAGGGCATCCTGAACGGTGATGACGGCTTCCAGTGGCTGATACTTCACGATGGCTTTGCGGGCCGCTTTGCGAGCCGCCTCGTGACTGGTGGCGGCAACGGCGAACAGGGGTTGGCCAATGTGTTCAACCGTGTCCTGGGCCAGCACCGGATCGCCGGGGAACACCGGGCCGATATCCAGGTGGCCGGGTACATCGGCTGCGGTAATCACGGCGACAACGCCAGGGGACGCATGAACCCGGGACAGGTCCAGCTCCAGAATCCAGGCATGGGCCTGTTCGCTATGGCCCACGGCCGCGTGCAACAGGCCTTCCGGTGCTGGCAGGTCATCGATATACCGGGCCTGGCCACTGGTATGCAGCCAGGCACTGTCGTGTTCGACGCCGGTGCCCACTACGCCCAGAGCGCTGTGGGCCGGGGTGGGGGTATTGAGCGGAAGTTTACGCATAGTCGGTCACCATGAGCGGGGTATCCCGGTGATGCAGGTCGGAGTTTTCGAGTAGTGCCCTGTAAAGCAGATTGCCCGCGACCTGTAACCGGTAAGCGGAAGAAGCCCGCACGTCGGTCAACGGGGAGAAGTCGTCGCTCAGCGCTTTTATAGCCTGCTCAACAGAACGTTGATTCCAGGGTTTGCCCAGCAGCGCGGCTTCTGTAAGGCGTGCGCGGGCAGGGGTTGCGGCCATACCGCCGTAGGCGAGTCGGCAATCCTGAACCACACCGTTCCGAAGGGTCAGCCGGAAAGCTCCGAGCACCGCGGAGATATCGTCATCGAGCCGTTTTGAAACCTTATAGATGAACAGGCGCTGGTTGGGCTCGGGAACGGGGATGTGGATGGAATGGACAAACTCGCCGGGCTGCAGGTCGGTTTGCCGGTAGCCCTTGAAGAACTGTTTTGCCGGGAGTTCCCTGGCCCCCTCCGGGCCTTCCAGTACCAGGGTGGCATCGAGCGCTATCAATGCCGGCGGCATATCGCCAATGGGGGAGGCGTTGGCGATGTTGCCGCCGAGGGTACCCCGGTTGCGCACCTGCAATGAGCCTAGCCGTTCCAGCAGGTGGTCGAAGGCCGGCCAGAGCCCGGACAGCTGGCTGTGGAACTGCCGGTAGGGGGTGGCGGCCCCGATCACCAGGTGGTTTTCTTCCAGCTGGCAGCCATTCAGTTCCCGCACCCGCTCCAGGCTAATCAGCTTGGGCAGGGTTTTCAGCTGTTGGGTGATCTCCAGCACCAGGTCCGTACCTCCGGCAATCAGCCGGGCATCCGGGTGCGCGCGCAACAGGCGTTTGAGCTGAGGCAGGGTTGCCGGGGCGTAGTATTGATTGCCGTTCCGGGCTTCCAGACTGGTCATCGAGGTGTCGTCAACCGTTGCGAGCCCATCCGCTTTATCGGCCCTGGCCAGATACCGGGCAGGGTGGTTATCGGAGCCAGGTTGCCAGCTTTGCACCAGCGCCTGCCGGCCGGCTTCCATGATCGGCCGGTAGCCGGTACAGCGACACAGGTTTCCGGCCAGGGCCTCCATCAGTTTGTGGTCGTCGGCGTCGCCCGGTGCAGATTCGCTGTGCAGGGCAATCAATGACATGACAATGCCCGGGGTGCAAAAACCGCACTGTGCCCCGTGGCAGTCCATCAGGCTCTGCTGAACCGGGTGTGCCGGCTGTTCCCGAAAGGCTTCAATGGTCAGCAGGTGCTTGCCCTGCAGGCTGCCAATCAGGGTGATGCAACTGTTAATGGCTTCATAGCGAATTTGACCGTTCTTGTCTGGCGCCCCGGTAATCACGGTGCAGGCGCCGCAATCTCCGGAGCCGCAGCCTTCTTTGGTACCGGTAAGCCGCTTTTTGGTGCGTAGCCACTCCAGAATGCTCTGGTTTGGGTCGGCCTGGTCAATTTTTTCGGCACGGCCGTTGAGAACAAATTCGATCACCTTGGTCTCCGCTTCTGCTGTCTGGAAAGGGGATTCCGGGGCCTTGCACCTATAAGGCAGGCGCCCGGATCAGGTTCTTTTCCAGAGCTTCTGCAAAAAGCTGACCAACTGGTTAGCTCTGTTCAAATCAAGCGCCAATTCATTTTTGGCAAGGTTATTGCTCAGCTACCAAATATTGATTGGTTGGTCAGATTCTTTATGGCCGGACCAGACCCAGACTACGAGGAGGCCGGGAATGGCAGTTTCTGCTCAGAGGTTAAAGCTGCAGGGGATCGTGAAGGACTACCCGGGATGCCGGGCTAACGACGGCGTAGACCTTACTGTGGGCGCCGGCGAGATCCACGCCCTGCTGGGGGAGAATGGCGCGGGCAAAAGCACGCTGATGAAGATCATCTATGGCGTGGTTCAGCCGGATGCCGGTCGTATTGTCTGGAATGGCCACCCGGTGACAGTGGAGAACCCTGCCCGAGCCCGGCAACTGGGCATAGGCATGGTCTTTCAGCACTTCTCTCTGTTTGAAACCCTGACTGTGGCGGAAAACATTGCGCTGGGCCTGCCGGCAGACGAGGTTCGCGACCGAGGCGCACTGGAGCAGCGTATCCGGGAGGTGTCCGAACACTATGGCATGGCCCTGGACCCCCGGCGCTTTGTCAGCACCTTGTCTATGGGGGAGCGGCAACGGGTGGAGATTGTCCGCTGCCTGGTTCAGGAAAGTACCCTGCTGATCCTGGACGAACCCACTTCGGTACTGACACCCCAGGAAGTGGCCACACTGTTCAAAACGTTGCGCAAACTGGCCAGGGACGGCTGCAGCATTCTGTTTATCAGCCACAAGCTGGAGGAAGTCAGAAGCTTGTGTGATCAGGCCACGGTGTTGCGCCAGGGCCGGGTGAGCGGACATTGCCAGCCGAAAGACTTGTCTGCCTCAGACATCGCCCGCCTGATGGTGGGCGACGATACCCCGATTTCAACCCAGGTCAGCGCTGCCCAACCGGGTGACACCCTGCTGCAGGTGCAGAATTTGAGCTGGCAAACGGATGACCCTTTCGGCACCAGCCTGAAGAACATCGGGTTTTCCTTGCGCGCTGGCGAGATCGTCGGCATTGCCGGGGTGGCCGGAAACGGCCAGGAGGAACTGCTCAAGGTTTTGTCCGGAGAGATCACCCTCAAGGGTGAGGCCATTCGTTTCACCGGCGAGGCGATTGACCGCCTGCCTCCCGGGGCACGGCGAGCCCGGGGGCTGGCTGTGGTGCCTGAGGAGCGGCTGGGCCGGGGTGCAGTGCCGGTGATGTCGCTGGCCGACAATGCGTTGCTGACCGCTGCAGGGCAGGGCCTGGTGCGGCGTGGTGTGATTCGGCGGCAACGGGTTCGGGAGTTTGCCAGAGACGTCATTTCACGCTTTGGCGTGCGCTGCTCTGGCGAGCAAAGCAGCGCCTCGAGCTTGTCCGGCGGCAACCTGCAGAAATACATCCTCGGCCGCGAAGCCTGTCAGTCACCAAGGCTTCTGGTGGCCTCCCACCCAACCTGGGGTGTGGATGTGGGCTCGGCAGTGGCTATTCATCAGGCGCTGGTAAAACTGCGCGATGAGGGCGCCGCCATCCTGCTGATTTCAGAAGACCTGGATGAGCTCTACCAGCTCTGCCACCGGATGGGCGCGATCTGTAATGGCCGTCTGTCACCACTGGCCCCGGCCTCTGAGTTGAGCATCAATCAGTTGGGGCAGTGGATGGCAGGAAACTTCGAGGTGGAGGAGCTTGCTGATGCTGCAGCTTGAGCGCCGCCCTGAAGCCTCTACCACCCTGCGCTGGTTATCGCCTCTGCTGGCCCTGGCCCTGACGGTCGCAACCGGCTTCCTGTTATTCCTCGGCATGGGCAAAGACCCGATCCAGGCCCTGACCTTCTTCTTTATCACGCCGATCAGTGACCTCACCGGGCTTGCCGAGCTGGGCCTGAAAACCGCGCCTTTGTTGCTGTGTGCCGCCGGGCTGACGGTCTGCTTCCGGGCCAGAATCTGGAATATCGGTGCCGAGGGCCATTTCCTGATTGGCGCGGTGGCTGCCAGTGCTGTTGCGGTTTCGGTGGGGGATGCCGGTGGATTCCTGGTTTTGCCGGCGGTTCTGCTGGCGGGCATCGCCGGTGGTATGGCATGGGCGTCGATTGCCGCGTTTCTCAAGACCCACCTGAATTGCAACGAAATCCTCACCACCATCATGCTCAATTACATCGCCCTGAACCTGCTGCTCTATGCGGTGCACGGGCCCCTGAAAGATCCCTACGGGTTTGGTTTTCCCCAGTCGGTGATGTTTGCCGATGCGGCTTTGTTGCCAGCGTTGATTAACGGCACGCGGCTGCACATCGGCCTGGCCTTCGGGTTGCTGGCGGCTGTCGCAGTATGGGTGCTGTTTGCCCGCAGCTTCATCGGCTACCAGTTGAACGTGGTGGGTGAGGATCATCGGGCGGCGGCGTTTGCCGGGTTCAGTGCCAGACGGCTGACCTGGTTTGCGCTGCTGGTTGGTGGCGCAACTGCGGGGCTGGCTGGCGCCGCGGAAGTGACCGGGCCGATCGGACAGCTGGTGCCCCAGGTGTCGCCGGGCTATGGCTACACCGCGATCATTGTGGTGTTTCTGGGCCGGATGCATGCCCTGGGCATTATTGCCGCCAGTGCCTTGCTGGCCCTGACCTTTATTGGCGGCGAGATGTTGCAGATTGCCATGAACATGCCCAAGGCGGTGACCGCCATGTTCCAGGGAATGCTGCTGTTCTACCTGCTCACCTGCGATGCCTTTATTCACTACCGGATTCGTTTTCGCCGGCCTTTACCGGCAGGCCTGTCCCAACCCGCCGTCCCGGCCGGCCAGGAGCTCTGATATGGACCTGTTGACCAACATTCTTGCCGCCACGGTGGTGGCCGGCACCCCGCTGCTGCTGGTGGCTCTGGGCGAACTGATCTGTGAGCGCTCCGGTGTTCTCAACCTGGGGCAGGAGGGCATGATGCTGATGGGCGCGGTGGCCGGGTTCATCGCGACCTTGTCTACCGGCAGCCTGGCCGCCGGGGTTGTTGTCGCCATGCTGAGCGGGCTGGCGATGTCGATGTTGTTCGCCGTTATGGCAGTGACCCTCTCCGCCAACCAGTACGCCGCCGGGCTGGCGTTAACCATCTTCGGCACGGGCCTGAGCGCCTTCGTGGGTGCCGGCTTTGTCGGCCAGTCCATCGAGGGTTTTGAAAAAATTGCGATCCCCCTGTTGAGTGATCTTCCAGTGCTGGGTCGGGCGCTCTTCACCCAGGATTTGCTGGTGTATTTTTCCTGGCTGGTGTTTGCAGGTGTTGCTCTGTTCCTGCGCTTCAGCCGCGGCGGCCTGGTTCTTAGGGCTGTGGGGGAGTCGCCAGGTGCGGCCAACGCCAATGGCTTGCGGGTTCTGACTGTGCGTTACCTTGCCGTGGCCTTTGGTGGAGCCATGGCCGGCCTTGCCGGCGCGTATCTGTCGCTGGCCTACACCCCAATGTGGACCGAGAACATGACGTCAGGCCGGGGCTGGATAGCGCTGGCGCTGGTGGTGTTTGCCAGCTGGCGCCCCGGGCGCTTGCTGTTGGGTGCTTACCTGTTCGGGGCGGCCTCCATTCTTCACCTGGTGCTGCAGGGGCTGGGCTGGCGAAGCCCCACCGAGTTGCTGGCGATGCTGCCCTATGTGGTCACCATCCTGATGCTGATTCTTTTGTCGTTCGATCCGGTACGCACCCGGTTGAACACCCCGCTGTCTCTTGGCCAGCCCTACCGGCCGGGACATTAACTAAAACGATGTATTGCTAACAACCGATGACCCAAAAAAGTAACCAGAGAGGCTATGCCATGAAAGCACTTCGTAAAACCCTGATCGCAAGCTGCGTTGCTGCAGCCTGTTTTGCGCCTGCTGCCCATGCCGAGAAGTTCTTCGGTGGCTCCAGTATCTCCATCCTGCACAGTGCCGATTACCAGGGCGTTCAGTTCGACGCCGGTGGTAACGGGGGAGTGGAATACGAGGCGACCTACTTTACGTTCGAGAACGTGACCGCCCACAACTGGGGTGGCACCTTCTTCTTTATCGACCGGGACCAGCCTCAGGGAGACCTTGAAGGTACCGACAACGTATACGGTGAATTCGCGCCCAATATCAGCGGCAGCTGGCTGACAGGCCAGGATTTGTCGTTCGGGCCGGTGAAAGACATCACCCTGGCCGGGCAGTACGAATTTGGCGGCGGTACCGAGGCAAACAACTACATGTACGGTTTCGGCCTGGCGTGGGACGTGCCTGCGTTCCGTTACTTCACTACATCTTTCTACTACGTTGATAACAGCGAGATCAGTGATGACTGGCAGATGACGGTCACCTGGGGCCTGCCGTTTGATGTGGGTGCGGCGAAATTCCTGGTGGATGGTTACATCGACTGGTCCACCTCGGCCAGTGATCACGAGTCCGAGTTCCAGTTCACGCCCCAGATCAAGCTGGACGTGGGTAACTTCATGGGCAACCCGGGCGTGCTCTACGCCGGTATTGAGTACCAGTACTGGAACAACAAGTTTGGCCTGAACGAGACGCTGGTAGACACCCAGAGTTCAGTCAGCGCACTGGTGAAATTCCACTTTTGATCCATTTCAGGAGTCCATCGGAATGGAAAGGGTGGACTCCTGAATCACCGGACAACAAGTGAGTGAACCATGACCAGATCACTGTCAGTGCAGCAGAACACATCTGAAGCGGCCCGGAGCTACCGGCCTGGCCGGATCCGGGAGCGGAACCGGGAAGCCATTCTGCAGGCGGCCGAGCAGGAGTTTGCCCTGCACGGCTACAAGGGCACCACCATCCAGAATATTGCTGAACGGGCCGGCTTGCCGAAGTCCAACGTGCTTTATTACTTCAGCAACAAAAAACGCATGTACAGCGCCATGTTCGACGACATTCTGCTGCGCTGGAACAAAGTATTCTCGGAAATAAAACCGGACGACGATCCGGCTACTGCACTGGAAACCTTTATTCGCACCAAGGTGAACATGTCGCAGCAATACCCGCTAGCGTCACGATTGTTTGCCATGGAAATCATTCAGGGCGCGCCCTTCTTGCTCGACCACCTGCGCACCAACATGCGCGAGTGGGTGCGGGGCAGGGCGTCGGTAATCCAGCACTGGATTGATGAGGGCAGGATGGCGCAGGTGGATCCGGTACAGCTGATTTTCCTGATCTGGTCGTCGACCCAGCATTATGCCGATTTTCAGGTGCAAATCCTGATGGTGGAAAACAAGGCAGAGTACGAGCCAAGGGACTTCGAGCATGCCGCGGATTTTCTTGTTGACGTTATTCTCAGAGGCTGTGGCCTGGAGCGACCTGGATGAATGAAGGTAAAACCTACCCAAGGGATATGCGCGGTTACGGTGAACATCCGCCCCACGCGCAGTGGCCCGGTAACGCCCGTATCGCGGTGCAGTTTGTGTTGAATTACGAAGAAGGCGGTGAGAACTGCGTGCTGCACGGCGACGAGCACTCGGAAACCTTTCTGTCCGACATCATCGGCGCCGCACCCTATCGTGACCGGCACCTGAGCATGGAATCGCTCTATGAGTACGGCTCCCGGGCCGGGGTCTGGCGGGTATTGCGGGAGTTTCGTCGCCGCGGGCTGCCGCTGAC
Source organism: Marinobacter sp. G11 (assembly GCF_021282325.1). Lineage (NCBI taxonomy): Bacteria > Pseudomonadati > Pseudomonadota > Gammaproteobacteria > Pseudomonadales > Marinobacteraceae > Marinobacter > Marinobacter sp. G11. Next base: position 15,311 of record NZ_JAJSPB010000015.1, on the reverse strand, counting down.
CGTATTCGGTGTGACCATGGCCATGGCCCGCAACCCGGAGGTGGTCAGAGCGTTTATTGAAGACGGCCACGAAATCGCCTGCCATGGCATGCGCTGGATTCACTATCAGGAGATGAGCGAGTCCGAAGAGCGGTGCTATATGCAGCTGGCCATAGAGCAGCACCAGGCACTCACCGGTGAGCGCCCGCAAGGCTGGTATACCGGCCGCGACAGCCCCAATACCCGGCGGCTGGTGGTCGAGGAGGGCGGCTTTCTGTACGACAGCGATTATTACGGTGATGACCTGCCGTTCTGGACACAGGTGATCGACTCCGCTGGCACACAGCAGCCCCACCTGGTGGTTCCCTACACCCTTGAAGCCAATGATATGCGCTTTGCCTCGCCCCAGGGCTTCAATACCGGCGAGCAGTTCTTCCAGTATTTAAAAGACAGTTTCGATGTGCTGTACGCCGAAGGCCTGGAAGCCCCGAAGATGCTGTCGGTGGGGCTGCATTGCCGGTTAATCGGACGGCCGGGAAAATTCCGCGCCCTGCAGCGATTTCTGGATTACCTGGAACAGCACGACCGGGTGTGGGTGTGCCGCCGGGTCGACATTGCCCGGCACTGGCGCACGCACCATCCCTTTGAGTCTCAACCTACCTCGAGTATCTGCCATGACTGATGTAGTGATTGCCCCGGTACCGGAAGGCCCGGAGTTTGCCCGGCTGGGACTGAACCTGGCGGACAGTTCTCTGGGAGCCGAAGTACTGGAAGTCACCGACGAGTTTTTTGCACCCCGGGCGCGAATGCTGGCACCTGGGCCGGCCGCTTTCTACCCTGACCGCTACGATGACCACGGCAAGTGGATGGACGGCTGGGAAACCCGCCGGCGCCGGACCACCGGCCATGACTGGTGCATTGTGCGGCTGGCCATGCTGGGGGTGCTGACCGGCGTGGACTTTGATACCAGTTTCTTTACCGGCAACTTCCCACCGGCGGCATCACTGGAAGCCTGTTACAGCCCTGAATCTGTGCCTGATGGCAACAGCGAGTGGGTTCCCCTGGTGCCGGCTACCGAGCTTGCCGGCAACGATCATCGGTTCTGCGCCATCACTTCTGACCGGCCCTGGACCCATGTGCGTTTGCATATCTACCCGGACGGTGGGCTTGCGCGCCTGCGGGTTTATGGCAGGCCCTGGATGGACTGGCGCCGGGCAGCCCCCAACCAATCCATCAACTTGCTGGCGCTGGAATGCGGTGCTGACCAGGTGGCCTGGAGCGACGCCCACTATGGTGAACCCCGAAAGCTGCTGCGCCCCGGGCGGGGCATCAATATGGGCGACGGCTGGGAAACACGGCGTAGGAGAGAACCAGGCAACGACTGGTGCATTCTGGCCCTCGGCCACAAAGGTATTCCGGAAAGCATCGAGGTAGATACTGCTCACTTCAAGGGCAACTTCCCGGCCGCCTGCTCGGTACAGGCCGCCTGTGTGGAAGCCGGGGCGGGCACGGCGGCGTCGCTGATCACCCAGAGCATGTTCTGGCCGACCTTGCTGGAGCCCCAACCCCTTGAGGCCGACGCCATACTTAAGTTCACGGATCTCAAGGAGCTTGGAGCCATTACCCACATTCGCTTCAACATGATTCCTGACGGCGGGGTGAGTCGGGTGCGGTTATTCGGGGAGCCGGTTCTGTGAGCGTGTTACGACTGATAGCGGTTGAGCGGCTTACCCGCGAAGCTTTTGAGCCCTTCGGTGATGTCATTGACACTCACGGCCCGGCACCTTTGTTGATTAATCAGGGGCGCACCGAGCGTTTCCACCAGCTGGCAGGTGCTGAGTGCCTGGGCGAGGGCGCCCGGGCTATCCTCTCCATTTTCCGGGGCCAGCCGCTTTTACCGTTGGAGATCCACATGATGGAACGACACCCCCTCGGGAGCCAGGCATTTGTGCCAATGAACGGTGGAGATTTCCTGGCGGTGGTGGCGCCCCCCGGCGACTTTAATGAAACGGAGGTTCGGGCTTTTTGGGCCAGGGGCGGGCAAGGCGTGAACTACCGGCCGGGCACCTGGCACGCGCCGCTACTGCCGCTGGCGGCTGACTCCGATTACCTGGTGGTGGATCGCGCCGGCCCGGGCGTTAACTGCGACGAAGTGCTGCTGAACACCCCCATACAACCGGTTTTGCCTGAGGAAGGTTCATGAATGAGTTACCTGTGATTTCACTACAAGGTTTGCGGAGCCCGGACCTGACCGAGCGCCAGGCAACGGCGGCAGAACTGGGGCGGGCCTGCAGGGATATCGGCTTTTTTTACGTCAGTGACCACGGCATCCCGGCGGAGGTCTGTGAGGGCGTATTTGATCTGGCCAGGCAGTTATTCCAGTTGCCAGCCGAGCAGAAGCAGCAGATGTCGATCAAGCGGTCGCCACACAATCGCGGCTATGTGGCGCTGGCGGATGAAAGATTGAACCCGCAAGCCGGCGCAGACCGGAAAGAGGCCTTTAATATAGGCACTGATTTCCCTGAAGATCACCCGGATGTACTGGCAGGAAAGCCGTTCCGGGGTGTTAATTTCTGGCCACCGATTGAGGGCTGGAAGGCCGGGGCGCTGGATTACTTTGCGGAATGCTTGGCGCTTGGCCGGTTGATCCATCGCGGCTTTAGCCTGGATCTCGGGCTGGCTGAAGACTTTTTCGAACCCCACCTGAAGCAGCCAATTGCAACCCTGAGAATGCTGCGTTATCCGCCGGGTTCGGATGTGCATGCCCGGGAAGATGCGGGGGCAGGCACTCATACCGATTATGGCAACATCACCATTCTGGCGACGGACGGTGTAGCGGGGCTTCAGGTGCGCAGCCGACAAGGGCACTGGCTGGAAGCTCCCCATGTTCCAGGCGCGTTTGTCTGTAACATTGGTGATTGCCTGATGCGCTGGACCAACGATATCTATCTCTCGACGCCACACAGGGTGAAGGTGCCAGACCAGGAGCGCTATTCAGTGGCCTTCTTTCTGGAAGTGGACCCGGATGCGGTGGTGGACCCCCGGGACATAAACGGAAGTGGGACGCCGAAGTATGAGCCGATCACCTGTTCGAACTATCTTGCGGGAAGGTTGAACGCCACCTACGAGCACAGGAAAGGGTAAGGGTTGTATTCTGGAGGTATGGAAAGGTCATTCAGTACAATGTGATCAGCCGAAGTGGCTAGCAGATTTAGTCCGCACTGAAGTCATAGGCAGCTCCTAACCAAGGGCTGCAGCGGACTGTTTTTCCGGCGCGCTACGCCTCCAAATCGGCCGCTGAGCCCGGGCGTTATTCCGAAATCTGAACGTTCGCTTTGCGACCAGGGCATCCTCTGAACCCAGCTAAACAAGAGCGAACATTCAAAAACGACCGAATTTGATCAAAAAGCGGACCTTTTCTTCGGCTGCGGGAGCTGGTTGCCTTCCCCACCCCCAATTCAATGAAAGACTCGCGGCCGTTGGAATACTTGGCAAAACGCAATCGGGCGGAGAACCCTAATTCGAGGAGCAACTAAAACAGAGATGTTTACAATCTATTTTATTTTGAGAATTCGATAAAAACGCGTAAACCGCTACAAGACTTAGTCGAAAAGCTGATTTTACCTTCATAGCGAGTCACTATATCTCGAACGATAGCAAGACCGAGACCGTGCCCGGGTGTTTGCTCGTCTAGTCGTAGCCCCCTCTGGCCCAAACTGGCTAAGTCTTTATGGTTAACCCCCGGGCCATCATCAGCAACAATTATTCGCTTAAAGCCACTGCCTTGTTCGAAGGACAGCTCTACGCATCTCGAAGACCATTTGCCAGCATTGTCAAGCAGGTTCCCCAACACTTCATTCAGATCATGTTCTTCTATCGGCCATCGGCTGTCTTCCGGCAGGGAACTCGATAGTTCAAACGACTTTTCGGGATATAGTCGACCGAGCATCCACAAAAGATCCCGTGCCTGTTTTATGGGGTAGGCGCTTTTTCCAATCTGGGGCCCTGCAAAACGGCTTCGACGCATTTCAGCTTCTAATTGCCTGTCGATATCGCTTAGTCGCTCCACCATCTGGCGCCTTAGATTGGTGTCGAGAGGACGTGTGTCGTCTTCCAGTATCTGCCGGACGGCTGCGATGGGGGTTTTGACGCTATGAGACAGGTTTGCGAGAGCGTCCCTGGAGCGCTCCAGTCGATGATCTAAGGAGTCCAGCAACTGATTTAGTTGAAGAACCAGCGGGTGGAACTCCTCTGGCGACTGAACGTTGATTCGGGAGATCTCTCCGTCCTGGAGTCTTTTTAATGCGGCTTTGAGTGTGACAACCGGTCGCATGGACATCGTGATTCCGAACCAGAGCACGGCGACCAAGAGCATAATCAACAGAACTGATACTACGGCGGTCCAGGCATGAAGTGCAGCTTGGCTGCGTTTCAGCGCACCCAGATCTTCAGAAACGATTACGACGATGGGTGTTTCACCGACCTGAAAAGACTTTCGGTAGGCGAGGATGTCTAAGGGAGTATCAGTGGTTTCGGCATCTTCTACGCGAACGGTTCCGTCTTCTTCGTTTTCAATCAGAGGCGTTAACAAGGGCTCCCAAGTATTGGGTGAAATGATGGTCTGTTCGGGTGTATGTATGGCAAAGGCATGATGAAAAACATCCTGGAAATAATCGCCCGTCTGGAGAGTGTCAACTTCACCATTCGCGTCGCGAATCTGGTGCTCAAGGAAAACGACTTCATCTTTCAGTCGGCTTTCAACGAATTCCCGAGACATTCGGTCGAGCAGCAAGCCATGGACCAACCACGCCACCCCCATTAGACCAATTCCGGCGGGCAGTAACAGCGCAAGCAAGGTTCCTTTTACGGACGCAGGCTTTTTAAGGAATCGCATTAAAAATGTACCCCTGGCCGCGTCGTGTTGAGATGGTTTCGCTGCCCACTAGCTTCCTTAACCTCCGAATATACGCCTCAATGACGTTTTCGCTCGGGCTATCATTCAAGTTGTAAAGCTGTTCCATTAGTTGTTCTTTGGAAAAGACGTGGCCAGGGCGGCTCATCAAACAACGTAGCAGCCGGAATTCGGTGCCGGTAAGTGTATGTTCCACGCCGTCGTCCATCTTGAGACTCTGGCGGTTTTCGTCCAGTTGAAAGCGGCCGGCTTTAACCTGAGCATGGACCCTTCCTTCACTTCGACGCACGAGTGCGTTGAGGCGTGCGATTAGCTCTTCTGTCTGAAAAGGTTTTGCCAGGTAATCGTCTGCCCCGGCTTTTAAGCCGTTAACCTTATCCTGCCAATCGCCTCTCGCGGTCAGAATCAAGACCGGACAGCTGACGTGATTCGTTCGCCACTTTCTCAATACGTCCAGCCCGTTGCCATCAGGTAGACCCAGGTCCAGAACAACAGCACGGTAATCCTCTTGCTCACCCAGAACGACGGCTTCTCGGGCACTGGGAGTTGTATCAACGCTGAAACCTGCTTTTCCCAACTGCCTGACCAGACCCTCAGCAAGCAAGCGGTCATCTTCGACGAGCAGTAAACGCATGAGTTTTTCCTTCTATGTATGGTCCGCGGTCGAAAGTGTGACTGATTAACCTGAATTCAGCCTGAACGGAAAATAGTTCGAGTTTTTCAGAAAGAATTCAGGTTAGTGAGAGAAGGTAACAACCGATTCTGGACATTGCTCAAGATTGGGGCTCAATCCGGCAGTGTTTTTCGAGCAATATTTTACAGAGGATAAAAAGATGAATGCATCAAAACTATTCGTAGCGGGTATGGCGCTTTCAATGTCGGCAACAGCGTTTGCGGCTGGCGCCCATGATGGTGGCCACGGGCACGGCGTTACAAGCGGTGAACCTGGCAAAGCGTCGGAGGCCAGCCGAACCATAACTGTCGAGATGTACGACAACTACTACGAACCCGAAGAAATCAGTGTAAAGCCGGGTGAAACCGTTCGCTTCGTGGTGGAGAACAAGGGAAACCTCGTCCATGAGTTCAATGTTGGCACTCCCGACATGCACGAAGCTCATCAAGAGGAAATGATGATGATGGTTGAGCATGGCGTCATCCAGGGCGGCAAGCTGAACCACGACATGATGAATATGGATATGGGGAATGGCCATTCCATGAAGCATGACGACCCGAACAGCGTGTTGCTGGAACCGGGCCAAAGTAAAGAAGTGGTATGGAAGTTCTCTGATAAAGGCAATATCGAATTTGCCTGCAACGTGCCGGGCCACTATCAGGCCGGGATGTACGGTGAGGTCAATTTCGAGTAACTCGCTTAACTGAGGTCCGCGAGCGCGGGGCTGAGACACGTTTCTCGGCCCGGCTTCAATGACGTGTAGTTCGGAGCAACACAGATGAAACCACGCTTTTTGACAGGGCTTTTGAGCCTGCTGATGCCAGCCATGGTTCTGGCCGGCGAATACGACCTTACGGTCGACCGGGTAAAAATTGATACCGGCGATTTTGTGAAGGAAGGCATTGGATACAACGGCGCATCTCCGGGACCGGTAATGCGTTTCAAGGAAGGCGAGAACGTCCGGATCAACGTGACCAACAACCTGGATGAGATGACGTCCATTCACTGGCACGGCCTGATCCTTCCTTTTAACCAGGACGGTGTGCCTGGTATCAGTTTCCCGGGCATCAAGCCGGGTGAAACCTTTACCTATGAGTTTCCTATCCAGCAGGCAGGCACCTACTGGTTCCACAGCCACTCTGGTTTTCAGGAGCCGGACGGCGCCTATGGTGCCATTGTCATCGAGCCCGAGGGCCGTGAGCCATTCCGCTACGATCGTGAATACGTGGTGCAGCTGACTGACAAGCACCCCCATTCCGGTGACCGCATCATGCGCAACCTGAAAATGATGCCGGATTACTACAACCGCGAGCAGCAAACTGTCGGCGAGTTTTTCTCGGACGTGTCAAAAAATGGCCTGATGAACACCGTCAGTGACCGTATGGCCTGGGGTGGCATGCGGATGATGAAAGCGGACGTTGAGGATATCCATGGCTTTACGGGCTTGATCAACGGCAAAGGCCCGGACCAGAACTGGACGGGACTCTTTGAGCCGGGCGAACGCATTCGGCTGCGATTCATCAACTCTTCGGCCATGACCTACTTTGATATCCGGATTCCTGGTCTGGATATGACCGTCGTTCAGGCCGATGGCAACAACGTTCAGCCCGTTAGTGTCGATGAATTCCGGATTGGTGTAGCGGAAACCTACGACGTGATCGTACGTCCGAAGGATGAGCAGGCGTACACCATCTTCGCCGAATCCATGGGACGTTCCGGATACGCCAGGGCAACACTGGCCCCCGAAGAGGGCATGGAAGCGGCAGTGCCGCAACTGCGTGAAGCTGCCCGACTGACCATGGCTGATATGGGCGGTATGCCTGGTATGGACCATGGCAGCATGGCGGGCATGGATCATGGGAACATGGATATGGACAGCTCAGAAGATATGTCCGGGATGGATCACTCCTCAATGGAGGGAATGGACCACTCCAACATGGACAGCATGGATCATTCCAACATGGAAGGCATGGATCATGGTTCCATGGCGATGGGAAAAGGCGGCCAAAGCGACCCCTTTTACGCCAAGGGAAGTGGCCTTGTACCCACGGCAGCCAATGGCGGCAAGTTCCTGTCCTATGCTGACCTGAAGGCCCAAGATCCACTGTATGAAGACCGCGAACCGACCCGGGAAATTGAGCTTCGTTTGACCGGCAATATGGAGCGTTATACCTGGAGCATTAATGGCGTCAAGTACGAAGACGCAGACCCAATTCGTCTCAAATACGGTGAGCGAGTTCGCTTCAAATTCGTGAACGAGACCATGATGACTCACCCTATGCACCTGCACGGTATGTGGTCCATTCTCGATGTTGGTGCAGACCAATGGAACCCGATCAAGCACACGGTCAGTGTGCAGCCAGGCACCACGGTTTACATGGAAACCGAGGTCGACGCGCCCGGCCAGTGGGCGTTCCACTGTCACCTGTCCTATCACGCGGCCGCTGGTATGTTCCGCAAGGTAATTATTGAAGGTGGGCCAGATTCAACGCAGGCCAAAACAGACGTGATTGCTGAAGATGGAGGTGAGGCATGAGTTGTATTCGATCACTTGTCGCCGTCAGTTTTCTTGCCTCTATTGGTGTCTCAACGGCGGTGACAGCTCAGGAAATGATTTCCGACACCACGGCTCGTAAACAGCCGCTCACAACCTGGGGCGTTCAATTCGAGGAATTTGAGTACCGCTACAGCGACGATGACGAGGAGCTGGGCGTCTGGAATGCGGATGCCTTCTATGGCACCGACGACTTTAAAGTCCGGCTGCTCACAACCGGGGAGTACGAGATAGAGGAGCAGGCCTACGAAACGCTGGAAAACCAGCTGGTCGGCCAGATCCCTATCTCCAAGTTCTTCGACGCCAAAGCGGGCGTGCGTTTCGATACGCCCGAGGGGCCGGACCGTACGTATGCGGTTCTCGGTGTGGCCGGGCTGGCGCCCCAATGGTTTGAGATCGATGCAAATCTGTATGTCAGCAAGGATGGCGATACGTCAGCTGAACTGGACGCTGAGTACGAATTGCTGTTCACCAACTACTGGATTCTGGCGGCAACGCTGGATGCCTCAGTAGCGTTCAGTGAGGATGAAGAGATCGGCGTCGGCAAGGGATTGGTTTCCACCGAAACCGGCCTCCGGCTCAGCTACGACCTGATCGACCGTGCGTTCTCACCCTACGTGGGTGTGGTGCACGAGCGTAAGTATGGCGATAGCGCCGACCTGGCCGAGGCGGACGGCGGTGGCACAGAAGACTGGTTTGCCGTGATCGGCGCTCGAATCGCATTCTGATGCTGATGGGCCATGGGGAAACCCACGGCCCTTTTTCGTCTATGATTTGATGTAACTCAAATCCACCGAAAGTCTGTGTCCATTTTCAGCCGCAGTTCAGATTGAAGTGTTTTGATACAGGGAGAAGTCATCAGGAAGAGAGGTGTTACCCCATGACCAAAGCACACAAAGCAACCAATCAGGAGCAGTTTTTGTTGCGCCGAAAAATGACCGTCGAGGGGCTTGGAGAGGATCAGTGGGAGGGGCTCATCCACGATCTGAATCACCACCCATGCGTTGATTTCGCCGAGCGTAAGCCAAATGGCACATTGCAGGTGACGTACGATGGAACCCACTGGTCCGTCGATGAATTACTGGAACTGATCAAGGCTTACGGTGGCCGATTGAAAACCGGATGGTGGACCCGGCGCAAACTGGCCTGGTACCGGTTTACCGACGACAACGTCCGGGCAAATGCCAAGCATGAGCCGTTCTGCTGTTCCAAGATTCCACCCATGAAAAAATAACAGGAGGTTGAATGAACAGGGAGGAAGATCGAACTACCCGCTACCAGGAGGGCAGTCTCACTTTACCAGGGACAGTCATGCTGGGTACCGGCGTCATGATTGGCGCCGGTATTTTTGCACTTACCGGGCAGATGGCCCAGATGGCCGGGGCTCTTTTTCCACTGGCCTTTCTCGCGGCAGCAATCGTTGTGTCGTTCAGCGCCTACTCCTATATCAAGATTTCCAATGCCTACCCATCGGCGGGTGGTATTGGCATGTATCTTCATAAGGCTTATGGGGACAAGCTGGCAACGGCATTTAACGCGCTATTGATGTATTTCTCCATGGTGATTGCCCAGAGCTTCCTGGCTCGAACATTCGGGTCATACACCATGCAATTGTTCGGCGGCGATGAAAGCGGGCGCATGGTTTCCATCCTGGGTGTGTCGCTGATTGTTGCGGCATTCCTGATCAACTTGCTTGGTAACCGCTGGATTCAGGGCACAGCGTCGTTGATCGGGATGCTCAAGATTGGCGGCATTCTTGTCTTCGGGCTGGTAGGCGTGTGGCTGGCCGACAGCCTCGCTGTAGATTTTTCCCAAAGCGGTGAAGCAGGCACCTTCGGTAACTTCCTGGGCGCAACGGCTCTGGGCATACTGGCCTTCAAGGGGTTTACCACCATTACCAACAGCGGCTCCGAGGTGAAAGACCCGCATCGCAACGTCGGTCGCGCCATTGTCATCTCCATTGCCGCCTGCGTTGTGCTCTACACACTGGTGGGGTTCGCCGTTTCGAGTAATTTATCCCTAGCCGAAATCATTGAAACCCAGGACTATTCTCTAGCTGCTGCAGCGCGCCCGGCACTGGGTGATTACGGCCTGTGGTTCACAGTTGTGCTCGCCATGATGGCAACGGCCGGAGGCATTCTCGCAAGTATTTTTGCAGTCTCTCGCATGCTGGCCATGCTGACCGAGATGAAGCTGGTGCCCCATAGCCACTTTGGAATGCCTGGCAGCATCCAGAAACACACTCTTGTATACACCGTGGTGCTCGGCCTGGTTCTGACCGCTTTCTTCGATCTATCAAGAATTGCAGCACTGGGCATTGTGTTTTATCTGATCATGGATATATCCATTCATTGGGGCGTGCTGCGCTACCTGCATCAGGATGTGAAGGCTGCGAGATGGGTACCAGCGGTGGCGATCATCCTGGATTTAATGATTCTGGGCGGCTTTGTGTGGGTCAAGCTGAACACCGACCCCTTTGTAATAGGCGTGGCGGTGGCCACAATGGTTGTAATAGCGGTTGCCGAGCAGATATTCCTGAAGTCGTCCGCTAGAAGAAAGTCGCTAAACAGTGATGAATCTCATGAACACCATCACTGACTTTCAACACGCAAATCGGAGGGTAACCCCATGATGGAAGGGGATATGTTTGGGAATACAATGTGGGCAGGGCATTGGCTATGGATGCTGGTCATCGCCATTGTCGTGGTCATACCCGCGTGGCGGATCTGTCAGCGTACCGGTTACCCCGGTTGGATGGGAATATTGATCCTTATACCGATGGTAAACCTGGTTCTTCTATATTTCGTTGCGTTTGCGGATTGGCCGGCAGATAAAGCAGGAGCGCGTAATGAGTGAGCATCACGATGAACACGCTGTTAAAGACCCGGTTTGCGGAATGTCTGTAGACCCCCATGCCGCGGAGCATCGCAGCCGGCATGCTGGCAAAAACTGGTATTTCTGTTCTTCCCGATGTCAGACGAAGTTTGATGAAAGCCCGGATAAATACCTCGGGGAGAAACAGGAGCCTGCGGAGCCGGTAGCCCCCGGAACCATGTACACTTGCCCGATGCACCCGGAGATTCGTCAGCAAGGGCCTGGAGATTGCCCGATTTGCGGCATGGGCCTGGAGCCGGAACAAGTGAGCCTCGACGACGGGCCTTCGGCAGAGCTTACGGATATGACTCGTCGATTCTGGATTGGACTGCTTCTCGCATTTCCGGTGTTGTTGCTTGAAATGGGCGGCCACCTCACAGGCCTCGATCACATCCTGTCGCCGCAAACTTCTAACTGGATTCAGTTGGTGCTGGCAACGCCTGTTGTTGTCTGGAGTGGTTGGCCGTTCTTTGTGCGAGGCTGGAAATCAGTTCTCAGCCGCAACCTGAACATGTTCACGTTGATCGCAATGGGTACTGGCGTTGCGCTGATCTATAGCCTTGTCGCGACTTTGGTTCCACAGATTTTCCCCGATGCTTTCCGCCAGGTGGATGGCTCGGTCGCCGTTTATTTCGAAGCAGCTGCCGTTATTGTGGTGCTTGTGTTGCTTGGGCAAGTGCTGGAACTCCGTGCTCGAGAGAAAACCTCGGGTGCGATAAAAGCCCTGCTGGATCTGGCCCCGGCCACGGCAAGAAAGCTGGACGATGACGGGGGTGAGTCCGACGTTTCTCTTGATCAGGTGAAGGTCGGTGATCGTTTGCGAGTACGCCCGGGCGACAAAGTGCCATTGGATGGAGAGATTCTTGAGGGGCGCTCCAATGTCGACGAATCCCTGGTGACGGGTGAACCCCTGGCTGTGAGCAAGCAGACGGGTGATCAGGTGATTGGTGGCAGCATGAACCAGCAAGGCGGCTTCATCATGCGAGCTGACAAAGTCGGGCGCGACACCATGCTGTCGCAGATTGTGCAGATGGTGGCCAACGCACAGCGCAGCCGTGCGCCGATTCAGGCATTGGTAGACAAAGTGTCCGGCTGGTTTGTTCCAGTGGTCATCGTGATCGCCGTTATTGCCTTTATTGTCTGGTCCGTCGTCGGGCCAACGCCTCCAATGGCCTATGGCCTTATTGCAGCGGTGAGCGTGCTGATTATTGCGTGCCCATGCGCTCTTGGTCTGGCGACGCCTATGTCAATCATGGTTGGCGTAGGGCGGGGCGCACAAAATGGTGTGTTGATCCGTGATGCCGAAGCGCTTGAGCGTATGGAGAAGGTCGATACGGTGGTGGTCGATAAAACCGGCACACTGACCGAAGGTAAGCCCAAGGTGACGAAACTGGTTCCGGCAAACGGCTTCAGTGAGGAAGATCTGATGCGATATGCCGGTGGCCTGGAGAAGGGCAGTGAGCACCCACTGGCCCATGCGATTCTTGATAAAGCCAAAGCCATGGAACTTGCCTTGCCGGATGCAGAGGATTTTGATTCGCCCAATGGTAAAGGCGTAACTGGCAAGATTGATGGGAAAAGCGTTCTGATTGGTAACCGGCTGTTGATGGAATCACAAGGCGTCGATACCTCTGCTTTTGAAGAAAAGGCAGACCAGTTGCGTGTGGATGGCGCCACGGTGATATTCACCGCGGTGGAAGACCGGATTTGTGGGTTGATCGCCATTGCAGATCCAATCAAAGAAACCACCGAAGCGGCTATAACTGCGTTGCAGAAGGACGGCATCCGCGTGGTTATGCTGACAGGGGACAACCGAACCTCTGCCGAAGCCGTCGCTCGCAAGCTCCATATTGATGAAGTCGAAGCAGAAGTGCTGCCAGAGGACAAAGCGAAGATCGTTCAGCGGTTCAAGGATCAGGGCCGTATCGTGGTCATGGCCGGAGATGGCGTGAACGACGCACCGGCGCTGGCAACGGCCGATGTGGGCATTGCCATGGGTACCGGCACAGATGTGGCGATTGAAAGCGCGGGCGTAACCCTTTTGCGTGGGGATCTGATGGGTATTGTGGAAGCGCGCCACTTATCAATCGCGACCATGCGCAACATACGGCAGAACCTGTTCTTCGCCTTCATTTATAACGCGGCTGGCATACCGATTGCCGCCGGTGTGCTCTACCCGGTCGCAGGGATTCTGTTATCACCGATTTTTGCTGCTGCTGCGATGTCACTGTCTTCAGTCAGTGTCATTGCCAATGCGCTGCGTTTGAGGGTGGTTAAGCTTAAATAAACACGGTTTGAGTCTTTCCCAGTGGAACGTGTAACGGCACCCCAAGCCGCCTTGGCTTGGGGGTGCGCAAAAGATCTGAGGCACAAAACATGATGCGTAAGGTAAAGATTTCCTTGGGTGTTCTTATGATTGGATTTATCAGCGGTTGCAGTGATGGGACTGTGGATGGGCGCTGGTATACCCAGGCGCAAGTCGAGCGTGGATCACCCGTGTTCGACAACAACTGCGCAAGCTGTCATGGATCCAACGCTCAAGGCGCCTTCAATTGGAGAAAGCGGCTAGCGGATGGTTCCTTTCCGCCGCCGCCACTCAACGGAACAGGCCACGCCTGGCACCATCCATTCGACATGCTGATGGGCACAATCGCTCAAGGTGGCGCTCCCATGGGCGGACAAATGCCTGCCTTCGGAGGTATACTTTCTAAAGACGATCAAAAAGCCGCTATCGCCTTCTTCCAGAGCAAATGGGATAAGCGGATATATGATGCATGGTTTGAAAGGAGCGGGATGTAAGCTTTAGGGAGACTCTGAATAAGTCTCAAAATCAGCGATAATACGACCATCGCCAACCGCTTAGGATTCGTTGCCGCCATGGATCAGATGACCTTTTCCGAAGCCGAGTACCAGAACAAGAAGCGCAAGACCCGCCGCGAGATCTTTCTGGAACGGATGGACAAGCTGATTCCCTGGAAGCAATTGGAGAAGAAGGTAGCCCGTTGTTACCCCAAGGGCCAGAACGGACGGCCTCCGTATCCGCTGTCTGCCATGCTGCGAGTTCACTGCATGCAGCTGTTCTATAACCTGAGCGATCCGGCCATGGAAGACGCTTTGTACGAGATCGAATCCATGCGGCACTTCGCTGGCCTGAAGCTGGATCGCTTGCCGGACGAGACCACTATTCTTAACTTCCGGCATTTCCTGGAGCAGCACGGTCTTGGCAAGGCACTGTTTAAAGAGGTGAACAAACACCTGGAGAAGAACGGCCTGATGTTGCGCGAAGGCAGCATCGTAGATGCCACCATCATCTCTGCGCCCAGCTCCACTAAAAACGAAAAGGGCGAACGAGATCCGGAAATGCATCAAACCTGCAAGGGCAGCCAGTGGCACTTCGGCATGAAAATGCACATCGGCGTTGACGACACCCTCGGACTGATTCACAGCATCGACACCACGGCGGCCAATGTTCACGACATCGTGCCCACCGGTAAGCTGTTGCACGGAGAAGAGCAACGAGTTTTCGGCGACGCCGGTTACCTTGGCATTCAAAAGCGGGATGAGCATAAGCACCGCGAGAACGTCTCCTGGTACATTGCCAAAAGGCCTGGCACCCGGAAGAAGCTGGATGCCAATAAGCTGAAAGCCGAGAAAATCAAAGCCAGTGTTCGTGCCAAGGTCGAGCATCCGTTCCGCTACATCAAGCAGGTCTTCGGCTACAGCAAAGTCCGCTATCGCGGTCTTGCCAAAAACAACAACCGGCTGCATTTGCTGGCCGCGTTCAGCAACCTGCTTATTGGTGAAAAATACATGCTGGCGTAGGGCCAGTGCGCCTGTTTTTCGCCAAAATGGCGGGAAATGGGCAAGAGACATACAAATAACGGGAGAATAGCGTCTGAAACTTCCGATTTTTGCTGATTTAAACCTACATCGGCAAAAAGCAGCGGTTATTCAGACCTTCCTTAGCTTTTGGGAAAATTTAGTCTATTCGACCCTTTTAAATATAAAATAAAAAGCCACGTTTTTAACGTGGCTTTTTCGCTGCTAATATTTTCAGTGTTTGAGAGCGTGGATTCCAAACTTCTTATACTTTATGAATCATGATGGCTCTTTAACTTCGCTGCACTCATTTTCATATGCATTTTTTTATGCTGATTTTCCATATCTGACTTGCTCATATTCATTTTCATCTGCTCATGATGATTGGTCATTGCGCCAGTATCCATAGTGCTCTCAGTTGTTTTGTGCGGATAGCTTCGCGCCTCGTTGAACCGGTCGGCCAAGCCAGAGTTAGCAAATGCCATAGTGGAGAACAAAGC
>NZ_JAJSPB010000014.1:0-101539 GCF_021282325.1 Marinobacter sp. G11 | reverse complement strand
GCCTTTGCCTTTGCCTTTGCCTTTGCCTGTATCTTTCGCTTTGTCTTTAAACTTTCCTATTCCCTCTAGGCCCGTCGGTAGGGGGGTGTGGGGTATTTTTCTGACAGGGAAAAAGATGTCTGAGCGAAGCGAGTTGTTTTTCCCCGAAGAAAAATACCCCACACCCCGCGTACCCGCCCCCACAACCAACAGGCTAGGAACCCAAGCTCAACCCAGCTCAAGGTAGGTCAGTAACAGCCCCCGTAGAAGCCGAACTCACGGTGCGCGCATATTTTGCCAACACGCCCCGGGTAAATCTTGGCTCGGGCGGGGTCCAGGCTTTTTGCCGCTGGGTCATTTCTTCGTCAGAAATCTCCAGCAGGATCGAGTTGTTGACCGCATCGATGGTGATGGTATCGCCGTCTTCCACCAGGGCAATCGGGCCGCCCACCGCGGCTTCCGGGGTAATGTGGCCGACCACGAAGCCGTGGCTGCCGCCGGAGAAACGGCCATCGGTGATCAGGGCGACGTCGCTGCCCAAACCCTTGCCCATGATGGCGGAGGTGGGGCTGAGCATCTCCCGCATGCCTGGGCCGCCTTTGGGGCCTTCGTAGCGAATGACCAGCACATCGCCGGCCACTACGGTGCCGTCGAGAATGCGCTCCTGGGCTTCTTCTTCGGAATGGAACACCCGCGCGCGGCCGGAGAAGTGGGTGCCTTCCTTGCCGGTGATTTTGGCCACCGAGCCTTCCGGCGCCAGGTTGCCGAACAGGATACGTAAATGGCTGTCGGCTTTGATGGGGTTTTCAAAGGCCCGGATGATCTGCTGGTCTTCCGGGTAAGGGGTTACGGTCTCGAGGTTTTCAGCCAGGGTTTTGCCGGTGACAGTCAGGCAGTCTCCGTGCAACAAGCCGCGGTCCAGTAGCATCTTCATCAACGGCTGAATACCGCCGATGGCAACCAGCTCCGACATCATGTAGTGACCGGACGGGCGCAGGTCGGCCAGTACCGGCACCTTTTTGCCAATGCGCACGAAATCCTCCAGCGACAGCTCAACGCCGGCGGTACTGGCCATGGCCAGCAAGTGCAGCACCGCATTGGTAGAGCCGCCCAGGGTGATCACCACGGTAATCGCGTTCTCGAACGCCTCGCGGGTCATGATGTCGGAAGGCTTGATATCTGCCTCCAATAGCTTCAGCACGGCCGCACCGGCAGCCTCACAATCGGCCAGCTTGGTGTCAGACACCGCATTCTGCGCCGAACTGCCCGGCAGGCTCATGCCCATGGCTTCGATAGCCGAGGCCATGGTGTTGGCGGTGTACATGCCACCACAGGAACCCGGCCCCGGAATGGCGGTTTCCTCGATCTGCTTCACCTCAATCAGGTCCATATTGCCGCGGGCATGGGCACCCACCGCTTCGAACACCGAAATGATGTCGGTGTGATTCTCACCGGGCATGATGGTCCCGCCATACACAAACACCGACGGCCTGTTAAGCCGCGCCAGCCCCATCATGCAGCCCGGCATGTTCTTGTCACAGCCTCCAATCGCCACCAGTCCGTCAAAACCCTCACAGCCGGCCACCGTCTCAATCGAATCCGCAATCACCTCCCGCGACACCAGGGAATACTTCATGCCCTCGGTACCGTTGGCAATGCCGTCTGAAATCGTGATGGTATTGAAAATCAGACTCTTGCCGCCCGCTGCATCTGCCCCCTTGGCTGCTTCCCGGGCCAGACCGTCAATGTGCATATTGCAGGGCGTCAGATTACTCCAGGTAGAGGCAATACCCACCTGCGGCTTCCGAAAGTCCTCATCCTGAAACCCCACCGCCCGCAACATCGCGCGACTGGCAGACTTGTTAATACCATCCACCACCGGAGCGGAATAACGACGTCGTTTATCCGTGGTCATAACAAAACCTCCCAATCAAAACTCGTTAACGAAATCAGTCTCTCACCAGCAAAACCCACAAAGCCCCAAAGTGCAACCCTGTTAAAAAAGCGCCGCAGGCAAAAAGCAGCCTATACCAGAAATGCTCGTCGGTAGGCGTGACAACACAGGTCCACAAAGTTTTCCCGTGAACCCGCCAATGCCCGTCGGCGCGGTGTGGCTGTTGGATTTTTTGCCGGAAAAAGATGTCTGAGCGAAGCGAGTTGTTTTTCCAAAAAAAATCCAACAGCCACACCGCAAGCCCGCCCCCACAACCGGAAGTCTAGGAGCCCCAGCAGACCCTCAGGCCGAAACGGAACGAACCGAAGCCGCCTGTTCCTGAAGGGCCACATCAACAACCGTATGCAGCTTCTCCAGCTGCGAACGTAACATACCGATAGGCCGGCTACCCGAAAGGGTCAGGGCGATATTTAGGTGGTCATCGGCGGCCTCCATAGACATGCGCGAAATCCGGAAACCCCGAACCCGAACCACCTGGCACAGGCGCTCCAGTGCAGCCGCTTCCTGATTCATGCGGCAGTTTAACGTGTAGCTTGGCATAGCCGTTTGGGATTGCGGGTTCATGCTACGTTCTCCTTGTTTGCAGTGCTGGTGCGCTTGGTTTCGTCGATCATGTCACGGTTGCTGCCGCCGGGTTTAACAATCGGCCATACGTTTTCTTCACGGCTGATGGCCACGTGCAGCAGCATCGGGCCGTCGTAGGCCAGGATGGTTTCTATGCCCCGGCGGATCTGGTCGGTGCGGTCTATGTGCAGGGCCGGGATATCGAAGGCGCGGGCCATGGCCACGAAATCCGGGTTGTCGTCCAGGTTTATGTGGCTTTCCCGGTTGTTGTAGAACAGCTCTTGCTGCTGGCGCACCATGCCCAGACACTGGTTGTCGAGGATGATCAGCTTCAGGGGCAACTTGTACCGGCGGATGGTTGCCAGTTCCTGGGCGTTCATCATGAACGAGCCATCGCCGGTTACGTTGATGACGGTGCTGTTTCGGTCGGCAAACTGCGCGCCGATGGCCGCCGGCAGGCCGAAGCCCATGGTGCCCAGGCCGCCGCTGGTGAGGTGTCGGCGGGGGTGGTCAAACTCGTAATGCTGGGCAACCCACATCTGGTGCTGGCCTACGTCACAGGCGATGACCGTGTCATCCGGGGCGGTGCGGGACAGCTGGCGGATGAAGGCCGGGCCGGTGATGGGGGCCATGGGCTCTTCGTTATCCGCGGCCTTGAAACCACCGGTGGTGTGCCAGGTCTGGCATTGCTTTTGCCAGTCGGCGATGGCCAGCGACTCGCTTTCCAGAGCGGCAATGAATGCCACCAGAATGGCGTTCAGGTCGCCGCGCAGCGCCAGGTCGGCCTCCCGGAGTTTATTGATCTCGGCGGCATCGGCATCGATGTGGATCATTTTCGCGTTGGGGGCGAAACCGTCCAGTTTGCCGGTGGCGCGGTCGTCAAGGCGGGCGCCGACTACGAACAGCAGGTCGCATTCGTCGACTGCCTTGTTGGCGGCGCGGGAGCCGTGCATGCCTAACATGCCCAGGTTATGGGGATTGTGCTTACCAGCGTTGCCGATGCCTTTAAGGGTAACAACGCCCGGCAGGCCGGAGGTTTCGGCAAAGGCGCGGAAGCTGTCTTCGGCCTGGGCCAGGGAAACGCCGCCGCCACTGTAGAGCAGGGGGCGCCGTGCCGAGCGCAGCATGGCCAGGGCGCGGGTGATGTCCGGGCAGTGGGCGTCCGGTGTGGGCGCAGTGGCCGGTGAGGCAGTCGCCACTTCCGTCAGCAGGACGTCTTTGGGAATATCAATCCACACCGGCCCCGGGCGGCCGCTTTGGGCCAGCTGGACGGCTTCTTCGATGATCACCGGCAGTGCTTCGGCATCGTCCACCAGGTAGCTGTGCTTAACGATGCCCAGAGTCATGCCCAGAATGTCGGTTTCCTGGAAGGCATCGGTGCCGATCATGCTGGTGGCTACCTGCCCGGTGATCACCAGCATGGGGATGGAGTCCATATAGGCATTGGCAACGCCGGTGATCAGGTTGGTGGCACCGGGGCCGGAGGTGGCGATGCACACGCCAATCTCGCCACTGGCACGGGCATAGCCGTCCGCAGCCAGGGCGCAGGCCTGTTCGTGGCGGCACAGCACGTGTTCCACACCGACATCGTCCACCAGGGCATCGTATAGCGGCATGATGCAGCCGCCCGGATAGCCGAAAACGGTGTTGATGTTATGGCGGTGGAACGCTTCAAGAATGTGCTGTGCGCCGTTCATGGTCGTTTTTCCCTTTTTCTTTGCCGCAAAAAAGAAACCCCCGGGACCTTTCGGTGCCGGGGGTTTCTGGTGTTTGAGTCAGGTTGTCGCTATCTCACCCGCTTGTCCACGCAAAAGCCCCCGGACGGTACCACGACCACCAGGACTAGCTTTACAAGGACAATCACTGCGTTGAGATTCATAAAATCGGCAATCTGCTCTGAATTCGTAAAAACAATGTGTGTAGAATCTAACCCACGTTTTAAAGCGGTTGCAACCCTTTTATTGCCTCAAATACGGAAGTGATGAGCATTTCATGACAAAAGCAAAACTCGGATCCCTCGGTTTATCTCTTCTGGTTGTTGTTCTTCTGGTGACCTGGATGGCTACGGGTGAGCTCAAAGTGGCCAGTGATGATGCCCCGGCCGAACCCGGGCAGGAGCAGCGCCAGCCCACCCGGGTAGAGGTGGAAATGCTGGAAGCCACCAACTACCGGCCGGTACTGAAACTGCAGGGCCAGCTGCAGCCCTGGCAGTCGGTGATGGTAGGTGCCCGGGTGGCCGGAACGGTAGAGCAGTTGCACGTGCAGCTGGGGGACCAGGTAAAAGCCGGAGAGCCGTTGCTGACGTTGTCTACCGATGGCCGGGATGCCGTGGTTGAGCGCTGGAGAGCCAATATTCGCAAGCTGGAAGCCGACCTGGCCGGTGCGCGCCGGTTGCGTTCGAATAACCTGGCTTCCGAAACCGAAGTGTTGCGGTTGCAGAGTGAACTGGCCGCCGCCAGGGCTGAACGGACGGTGGCGGAACTGGCGTTGCAACATCTCAAACCGTCCGCTCCCTTTGACGCGGTAGTGAATCGTCGGGAAGTAGACCCCGGTACATTGGTGCAGGTGGGCACGCCCCTGTTCGAGCTGGTGCAGATTGATCGCCTGAAAGCCACCGGGCAGATTCCCCAGCAGTCGGTGTCTGCGGTTGAGCCCGGGCAGGCGGTGGAGATCAAGCTCTTGGATGGCACCGCCATGGCGGGTGTGGTCAGCTTTGTCGCCAGTGCGGCATCCCCGGAAACCCGCAGCTTTGCGGTGGAAATCCTGGTGGAGAACCCGGATTTACTGAGGGCGGCGGGCGGCACAGCTACCCTGAACATCCGCTTGCCGGAGCAGAAGGCACAGTTCATTTCACCGGCCTACCTGACGCTGGACGACGACGGCCGGCCCGGTGTGAAGTACGTCAACGGGCAGGACCGGGTGATGTTCCAGACCGTCAAACTGCTCAACGTAGCCACCGATGGCGCCTGGGTGTCCGGCCTGCCGGATCAGATCCGGCTGATTACCCGGGGTGGCGGGTTTGTGGCCGAGGGTGAGGCCGTGCAGCCGGTCGACCGCTCAGACCAGCGGGGCTGACCACCATGAGAGCACTGATCTCTGCGGCCATGGACCGCAGCCGCACCACGCTGCTGACCTTCCTGTTCCTGCTTCTTGGCGGCATGGCGGCGTACCAGGCGATCCCCAAGGAATCGAACCCGGACGTCACCATTCCCATGATCTATGTGTCCATGACCCTGGATGGCATCAGCCCCGAGGATGCGGAGCGCCTGTTAGTGCGCCCCATGGAACAGGAGCTGAGGGCGCTCGAAGGCATCAAGGAAATGCGCAGCACCTCCGCCGAAGGCCATGCCTCGGTGATGCTGGAGTTTGATGCCGGTTTCGACCCGGACAAAGCCCTGCAGGATGTGCGCGAGAAAGTGGACACCGCCCGCTCCAAACTGCCCCAGGAGGCAGACGAGCCCCGGGTGCATGAAATCAACGTGTCCCTGTTTCCGGTGCTGTCCATCGGCTTGTCAGGACCCTTGTCTGAACGGGAACTGATCACCATTGCCCGCCGCCTGCAGGATGCCATTGAAGCCATTCCCGATGTGCTGGAAGTGGAAATAGGCGGCGACCGGGAAGACCTGCTGGAAATCGTGGTGGATGCCCAGGTGCTGGAAAGCTACGGCATCGATTTCGACCAGCTGGCGCAACTGGTTACCCGCAACAATCAGCTGGTGGCGGCCGGCTCGCTGGATACCGGCAATGGCCGCATGGCCCTGAAAGTACCCGGGGTCATCGAGAACATTGAAGATGTGATGTCCATGCCCGTGAAGGTGGACGGCGATACCGTGGTGACTTTCGGCGATATTGCCATGCTCCAGCGCACTTTCAAGGACCCCACCGGCTTTGCCCGGATTAACGGCGAGCCGGCGCTGGTGCTGGAGGTATCCAAGCGCTCCGGGGCCAACATCATCGAAACCATCGAGCAGATTCGCACCCTGATTGCTGACGCCCGCCCGCGGCTGCCGGAGACGCTGGAAATCCGCTACATCATGGATCAGTCCGAGGAAGTGCGGGACATCCTGTCGGACCTGCTCAACAACGTACTGACCGCCATTGTGCTGGTGATTATCGTGGTCATCGCCGCCATGGGTCCCCGTTCGGCTCTGCTGGTCGGCCTGACCATTCCCGGTGCCTTCCTGACCGGCATCCTGGTGATCTGGGGCATGGGCCTCACCCTCAACATTGTCGTGCTGTTCAGCCTGATCCTGGTGGCCGGCATGCTGGTAGACGGCGCCATTGTGGTGTCGGAACTGGCGGATCGAAACCTCAGCGATGGCCAGACGGTCAAGCAAGCCTGGGTAGAAGCCGCGTCCCGCATGGCCTGGCCGGTGATTGCTTCCACCGCCACCACCCTGGCGGTGTTTGTGCCGCTGCTGTTCTGGCCCGGGGTGGTGGGGGAGTTCATGAAATTCCTGCCCATGACAGTGCTGATCTGCCTGATTGCGTCCCTGGCCATGGCACTGGTGTTCCTGCCGGTGCTTGGGGGCGTCAGTGGTGGCAAGCGCTCGCACCATGATCCGGAAGAAAGCCGGTTTGTTCAGGGCTACCGCAAGGTACTGGCGACCCTGCTCAAGCGTCCGGGGCTGACCCTGCTTGGTTCCCTGGTGCTGATAATCCTGATCTACGCCGCCTACGGCCGCTTCAATCACGGGGTGGAGTTCTTTCCCGGTGTTGAACCGGATTCCGCCCAGGTGCAGGTGCGTGCCCGGGGCGACCTTTCCATCCGGGAGCGGGATGCCATTGTGCGGGAGGTAGAACAACGCCTGCAGAATATGCCGGAGGTGAAAGCGCTGTACGCCCGCTCCATGCTGTCGACCAGTACCCAGATGGCACCGGATGTTGTCGGTGTGCTGCAGTTCCAGTTCAATGACTGGTTCACCCGCCGGACTGCCACCGAGATCCTGGAGGATTTCCGTGAACGTACCGCAGACATTCCCGGGGTAGAGCTGGAATTCCGCAAACAGGAAGGCGGCCCCGCTGAGGGCAAGCCGGTGGAGTTATTGGTCAGCAGCATGAACAGCGGCGACCTGGACGGCTATGTGGACCAGATACAACAGCAAATGCGCGCCCAGGGTGGCTTTGTCGACATTGAAGACGACCGCAGCCTGCCCGGCATTGAGTGGCGCCTGAAGGTAGACCGGGAGGCCGCCGCCCGCTTTGGTACCGATGTGTTGAGTATTGGCAGCGCCGTGCGTCTGGTAACCAACGGCCTGATACTGGCCACCTACCGGCCTGAAGACGTACGGGACGAAGTGGACATTGCCGTGCGGGTGCCCAACAACTGGCGTGAGCTGGAGCAGCTGCAACGCCAGACCATCAACACGCCGAGGGGCCAGGTGGCGCTGTCCGAATTTGTGACCCTGGAGCCGGGCGACAAGACCGGAACCATTGTGCGGGTAGACGGCCAGCGTACCGTTACCATCAAATCCGATGTGGCGCCCGGGCAGAGGATGGATGAACTGCTGCGCACCTTGCAGGCAGAGATGCCGGAGCCGCCGGAAGGCGTCACCGTGCGCTTTGCCGGTGAAAACGAAGACCAGCAACAGGCCGCAAACTTCCTGGTGGCAGCCTTCCTGGTGGCGGTGGGGCTGATGCTGCTGATCCTGGTAACCCAGTTCAACTCCCTGTACCAGACCTTCCTGATTCTGTCGGCCATTGTGCTGTCCACCGCCGGCGTGTTGCTGGGGCTGCTGTTCAATGGCCAGCCCTTTGGCGTGGTGATGGTGGGCATGGGCATTATTGCCCTGGCCGGCATTGTGGTGAACAACAACATCATTCTGATTGATACCTACAACCAGATGAAACAGGAAGGCAAAGCCGCCTATGATGCGGCGCTGGAAACCGGTTGTCTGCGTTTCCGGCCGGTGTTGCTTACCGCGATTACCACCATACTGGGGCTGATGCCTATGGTGCTGGGCATTAACGTAGATCTTTTGTCTCCGTCACTGGGGTTGGGTGCACCGTCTACCCAATGGTGGACCCAGCTGTCCAGCGCCATTGCCGGTGGCCTGGCCTTTGCCACCTTCCTGACCCTGCTGCTGACACCGGCCTTGCTGGTGCTGGGCGACAAGGCCGGTGAGCGGTTCCGGGCACTGATTGGCCGGAGGCAGTGATGGATTACCAGAACAATCCGCTTATGGAAATCTACCGGGACCCGTGGCTGCTGGCAGTCCACAAACCCGCCGGCCTGCTGGTACACCGCAGCCCGATTGACAAGCATGAAACCGAGTTTGCCCTGCAGTACGCCCGGGCCCTGAACGGCGGCGAGCACGTGTACCCGGTGCACCGGCTGGACCGGCCCACCTCCGGTGTGTTGCTGTTTGCCCGGGACCCGGACACCGCCAGGACAGTCGGCCAGGCCATGATGGCGGGCGAGGTGAGCAAAACCTACCTCGCGGTAGTTCGGGGCTGGACGCCGGAATCCGGCACCATTGATCACCCGCTGAAGGACGAGCCGGAAGACCGGCGTTTGCGCGGAACCGAGCAGCCGGTAAGGGAAGCGCTTACGCATTATCGCCGGCTGGCGACCACCGAAATCCCGGTGGAAATTGAAGGTTATCCCACCAGCCGCTACAGCCTGGTGGAGCTGTATCCGAAAACCGGGCGCAAACACCAGTTGCGGCGCCATATGAAGCACATTAACCATCCTATCATTGGCGATGCCAACCACGGCCGCGGCCGGCATAACCGGTATTTTGCCGAGCGCTTCGGGCAGGGGAGGTTGATGCTGGCAGCGACAGAGTTGGTGTTAACGCATCCGGTAACCGGCGAGGAGCTGGCTCTGAAAGCTCCGCCGGAGCAGAGTTTCATGGATGTTCTGTCCATCTTTCCGTCGCCGGGTGCCGGCTAAACGCCCCTGCCTGTCACTCTTTGATGTGATTTGTGTATCTTTTTATATCGTTTTGCTTCGATTGGTTGGGATCGGCGGAAACACAGAACCCTTTGGTGCATACTCGAAAATAAGCTTATAACCTAATAATAAAGCTCGTTATCGAGGCTTCCCGTGCCCAGATTCTGTCTTGTCCTTGCGTTCATCACCGGCCTGTTACTGCCTGCGTTGGTCCAGGCGGAGACCGCCGTTTGGAACGAGCAGTCCGAGCGGCTGGAGTTGTCCCGGTTCGTGGATTACCGTGTTGAATCCAGCCCTAGCTCGTTTTCCCAGGTGCAGGCGTTGCCGGAGGCGGAGTGGCAACAGAACGGCAGTGACAGTGTCAGCTTGGGTTATGGCGGCGATGTTTACTGGTTCCGCGTCAGTTTACGAAATGCCCGGGCGGCTGAAGCCCTGACCTTCCTGGAAATCAGCTATCCGGTGCTTGATCGTATCGAGCTGTATCGTTCGTCTGGTGCCAGCCCGCCACAGCCACTTGTTCTGGGCGACAAACAACCTTTCCACGAGCGCCCCATTCACCATCGGAATTTTGTGGTGCCTATCGCCATAGCGCCGGATACCACGGAAACCCTTTACCTGAGAGTTGAAACTACCAGCTCCATGCAGGTGCCCCTGACCCTCTGGGACCAGGAGGCCTTCTACGCGGCAGAGCAGTCCCGCAGCATGTTCGAAGGGGTCTATTACGGCATTGTCCTGGTGATGATCCTGTACAACCTGTTTGTGTACATGGCGGTCCGGGAGCGCAGTTTCCTCTATTATGTGGGCTACATAAGCAGTATGCCGTTGTTCCTCGCCAGCCTGCACGGGGTGGCGTTCCAGTACCTTTGGCCGGAGGCCACCTGGTGGAACGACCAGTCCATCATCGTGTTCCTCAACCTGGTGGTGTTGTTTGGCGGGGTGTTCAGCATCCGCTTTATCAGCGTGACCCGGCAAAACCACCCTTACCTGAACCGCTGGACCATGGCCATGGTTATGACCGCCGGCCTGCTGGCGCTGGCCGGGTTGTTTGTGCCTTACGAGCACATGATACTGCCTACCATCCTGGCGGCCTTTGTGGGGTGTTCCACCATGCTGATGCTCAGTGTGGTGCGCTGGATAAAGCGCGATCCAGCCGCGCGTTATTACACCGTGGCCTGGGTGTTCATGCTGTTCGGCGGCATTGTTCTGGCGCTCAGTAAATTCACCGTACTGCCCCGTAACCTGATCACTGAAAACGCCACCCAGGTGGGTTCGGCCCTGGGGGTTATCCTGCTGTCTGTTGCGCTGGCTGACCGCATCAACCGGGAAAAGAAACGGGCGTTCGCCGCGCAGCAGCGCCTGCTGGCCGAGGAGCGAAAAGCCCGCATGGCCCAGGAAGACTCATTGCGCGTCCAGCAGGAAGCCAACACCATGCTGGAACAGCGGGTGCAGGAGCGCACCCGTGACCTTGAGGCCGTTAACCTGAAGTTGCTGGAGCTGAACGCCAGGGATCCGCTGACCGGCCTGAAGAATCGCGGCCACTTTGATGAAGTCTTCCAGCAGGATGTGGTGCGGGCCTATCGTTTCCAGCAGCCGTTGTCTCTGCTGGTGGTGGATATTGACCACTTCAAGTCTTTCAACGACACCTACGGCCACCTGGTGGGGGACGACTGCCTGCGGATGGTCGCCGAGTGCATTGGCCGGCACATTACCCGTCCCCAGGATATGGCGGCCCGC
Source organism: Marinobacter sp. G11 (assembly GCF_021282325.1). Lineage (NCBI taxonomy): Bacteria > Pseudomonadati > Pseudomonadota > Gammaproteobacteria > Pseudomonadales > Marinobacteraceae > Marinobacter > Marinobacter sp. G11. The sequence continues at coordinate 90,413 of NZ_JAJSPB010000014.1, read as the reverse complement.
TACGGTGGCGAAGAGTTTGTGGTGCTGCTGCCGGATACGCCGGAGGAGGGCGCCCTCCGGGTGGCCGAGCGCATACGGAATGAAATCGAAGCAACCGGGTTCCGGGTATCCGGCGAAGTTCTGCGGGTAACGGTCAGCATTGGCGTATGCAGTGCCACGCCAGCGCGGGCCGACGCCACCAAGGAAATCTTTACCTGCGCGGATGATGCCCTGTACCAGGCCAAGAATCTGGGCCGGAACCGTGTGGCTTCAGACCCGCACAAGTGTCAGAGCATTTCGGCAACTGCGTTGTCATAGGCTGTTGCCGAGAACCGCGTAATCTGTGGCCACGGTTGCTCCGCTTCCAGCAGGTAGGCAAGTTCAAGCAGGGTGCGTTCATCCCCGTGGCGGGCCATGAACTGCACCGAAACCGGCAGGTTGTGTTCGGTCAGTGCCATGGGTACCGAGATCGCCGGGGCGCCTGTGGCGTTGGCCAGCGGGGTGAAGTTTACATAGCTGTTCAGCCGCTCGAACAGCAGGTCAAACGGCACCGTGGGGCTCAGATGGCCCAGTGGTGGGGTGGTCTGGCCCAGCACCGGTGTCAGTACCGCATCGTAGTTGGTCATGTGTTGGGCGTAGTCGTTCCATGAACGCTTCAGGCGCCAGATAACCGCAGGCAGACGCCAGAAATGCTTCCGGAACATGGCATCCAGGCCATTGGTGAGGCCATCGGTTTTACGCTTGTCGAAATCCGGGTGCATCAGCTTGTGGCCCCGGGCTTTTACGCCGAAAGCCAGCATGGCCCAGTACAAGGCAAAGTCCTGTGGGAAGGATTTATTGATGGGTACCGCCATGGGTTCGACCACATGCCCAAGCTTTTCCAGCAGGCGGGCGGTGTTCTCCACCGTGCTTCGGGTAACCGGGTCCGTCGGGTGGCCATTCACGGAATCCAGTACCAGGCCAATGCGCAGTTGCCGGCCGGAGGGCCCGTGCACATGGCCGATTTCCTGCAACTTGCGATTGCGGAAGTAGTCTTCGGCATGGGCCAGGAAACCTGCGGTGTCCCGAACCGAGCGGGTAACCACGCCATCACTGACGATGTTGACCGGAAGATCCCTGGCGGCATCGTTATCCACCACCCGGCCCCGGGTGGGTTTCAAACCGACCAGTCCACAACAGGCCGCCGGAATGCGAATGGAGCCGCCGCCGTCGTTGGCGTGGGCCACCGGTACCACCCCGGCTGCCACCAGGGCCGCAGCACCACCGGACGATGCGCCGGAGGAATAGGCCGGATTCCAGGGGTTGCGGGTAGGCTCGGCGTGGGCCGGTTCCGTGGTGGCGTTAAAGCCGAACTCCGGCAGGGTGCTTTTGCCCAGGTTCAGGTAACCCTGGGCCAGCATCTGCCGGGCGAAGGCGCCTGTGGCCCTGGCAACATTGGCAGGCACCGCGGCAGAGCCATGGCCGGTGGGTAGGCCGACGATATCGGTATTGTCTTTGATAAACGTGGGCACGCCGGCGAAGGGGGCGTCCGGGTCGGGCAGGCTGGCGGCCTGCTTCAGGGCCTGCTCATAGTTCTCTGCCACCACACCGTTCAGAACGGGCTGTGCCAGCCTTGCCCTTTGTACCGCTGCCCGGGCTACGTCTTCCGCTGAAACTTCGCCGCTGCGGATGCGGGCGGCAAGCTCCGTGGCATCGGACTCGCCCATCGCATCATCGCGAAAACAGTGGAAAGGGGAAGAAGACGTGTGGGGCATGGTTCACTCCGGGCTTGTTGTTTGCCCTGAACCATACCGCACCTTCAAATGTGACGATATGTCATTTCGGGTATTAGCCGTTCCGGCTGCGGGCCGCCTTGACCACATCGTAGGCGTGGCTGATCTCCCGGGTACGCTCTTCTGCCATTTCCCGCATGCTTTCCGGCATGCCCCGGCCGGCCAGTTTGTCCGGATGGTTTTCGCTCATCAGCTTGCGGTAGGCTCGTTTCAGTTCGGCGTCCGACACCGAAGGTGACACCCCCAGCACCTTATAGGCATCGTCCAGCTGCTGGCTTGTGGAATAGTTGGACGCACCGCCCGCCTGGCCGGCATGGGCGCCCCGCAACATGGCTTCCAGCTGGTCTACCTGGCTTTCCGGCAAGCCCAGTTTGCGGGCAATGTGTACCAGCATTTCGTGTTCGGCCGGGTGCACCACGCCATCGGCGGCCACGGCAGAAACCTGAACCTGCAGAAACATCTGCAGGAAGGCGGGCTGCCGGCCGGTGCTGCGCAGGAACCGGTCCAGCTCGGCATCCAGGTCGAAATCCTCCGACTTGCCCCGGTTAAAGGCTTCCTTTGCCACGGCTCTCTGGGCTTCGTTGAGACGGAACCGGGCGAACATGGTCTCGGCCATGCGGATTTCATCCCGGGTGACCACGCCATCGGCCTTGCACAGGGCGCCCATCACCGCGAACATGGATTCGATAAAGCCGGACTGAAGGTTCTGAAGCTTGCCGATCAGGCGCTTTTTCATGCGCTGGAACAGGAAGGCACCGATGGCAGCCCCCACCAGAAATCCCGGAAAACGGCCAAAGGCATAACCGATCAGGCCACCAAAGATAATTGCAAACAGCATTCAGAGTTCCTTCGCTAGTAAATCAGTCCGTAGAATATACGGGTTTTTGGTCAAGGCTTCATGAACAGGCTTTCATCCACGGTGTCGACCTGGTCGGCATGCAGGTGCTGTTCGGCATAGTTACGCCAGACGCCGGAGCTTACAAACAGCCGGAAAACCTCGCCATCCAGGTGCCCGTTTTCAACCATGCCGGCCATAATGGTCAGGGATTCCGACAGGGTTTTACCCCGCTTGTAGGGACGATCCGAGGCGGTCAGGGCTTCGAACACATCGGCAACGGCCATGATTTTTTCCGGAACGCCCATGTCATCGCCGGTCAGGCGGCAGGGGTAGCCGTTGCCGTCAGTCCGCTCATGGTGGGTGCCCGCCAGTCGCGGTACCCTGGCCAGGCGGTCGGGCAGGGGCAGGGCATCGAGCATGCAGATGGTTTGCACAATGTGCTCGTTGATCTTGAAGCGCTCTTCCTCGGTCAGGGTGCCGTAACGCACCGTCAGGTTATGCAGTTCGCCCTGGTTATAGGCGTATTCCGGCAACGACATATCGAAGCCCCCGCGGTTTTCCGGGTCATCTTTGCGCACCGGTGGCACATGCTCACCCCAGGCTCTCAGGTGGCCGGGTTTGTCGGCCAGCAGTGTTTCGGTGGCAGGCAGCGGGGGCTCCGGATGGCCTTTCAGGGCCTGTTGCTCTTCCTCTGACAGCCCCAGCCGGTCACTGAAATGGCGGGTCCAGGTTTGCCCGGCAATGGCGTGGATGCGTTCGATGTCAGCATCCTCCATGCTCTCGCTGCCCTGATTAACGGCGGCCAGAAAGCGGAAGTCCTCCTGCAGGCGGGTTTGGACGTCGGCTTTGTCTTGCCGCGCTTGGTCCGGATCCCCACCGGCCAGGATGGCCTTCAGGCAGGTGATTTCGGCATCCCGGTGCAGCACTTCAAACCGGGTGCGGGTTTCATGGATGCGGTTGTAGATGGTCTCCAGTTTCACTGCTTTGTCGACTACGTATTCCGGGCTGGTGATCTTGCCGCAATCGTGCAGCCAGGCCGCCAGGTGGAATTCGTAGCGCTCGTCTTCCGTCATGCCGAAGCTGGCGAAGGCGCCTTCGGAACTCTGCTCCGCCTGTTCAACCAGCATCTGCGCCAGTTTGGGAACCCGCTCGCAATGGCCGCCAGTGTAGGGTGACTTGGCATCAATGGCGTTTGCTACCAGCCGGATAATGCCGTCCAGCAGGGCCTGCTGGCTTTCGATCAGTTCCCGGGTTTCGATGGCAACCGCGGCAGAGCCGGCAATCTCATCAACAAAGGTAATCAGGTCATCACTCAGGTTGGTTTGATCACCGTTTTCGATCTCGATAACCAGCACACCGATCAGTTTCCTGCGGCGGTTCCTGAGTACCGCAAACACCGGGTGCCCGGCAATGTATCGGCGAAGCTCCTGAATAACGTCGTAGTCGCTGGCGTCCGGGGCGACCGGGTTTACAGCCTGTGGCAACTCCAGCCCCCGGTTAACAGACAGTTCCAGTTTTTGCACGCGACTGTTGAACAGATACACCGCACCCCGTTCCTGCCCGACGATGCTCACAAGCTGTTCGAGGATGTCGTTTAGCAACTGTTTGAGATCCTGGCCCCGGTTCAGCACGGTCGAGATACTCTGGAAGCTTCGAATGGTGTGGGCCATATCGTCCAGCGCGATGCTCAGCTCGGAGGCTTCGCGAATGTGGGAGGTCGACCGCATCGGCGTATCAAACCGGAACCTGGACAGCCGGCTGACCTGCCCGGTCAGCAGTTCAATAGGTTTACCGACCTGCCTGCCCAGTACCCAGCCTGCCAGCAGTAACAGCAGGGCGATGGCCCCGGCGATCAGGGTTTGCCGGGTGAGGGCGGCCCAGACATCGGCCAGTAACTCGTTGGAGGGTATGGCGACAACAATGGACAATTCCTCGCCGGGCAGAGACTCAAGGGGTTCACTGATGCCGTACCAGCTTCGCCCGTCGCGGGTGAACTGGCTGATGCCGCTATGGCTTTCCGGTTGCAGGGCCTGGAGTACTACCTCGCCTGGCTCACTATCCTGTGACGAGCCGGCCAGCAGCTGGCCCGAGGCGTTCAGGATGGCAATGCGGCTGCCGGGGGTTTGCTTCAGCTCCGCCAGCTGGGCACCAAGGTCGGTGACCGTGACATCAATGCCCAGAACGGTTCCTGCCTTTTCGCTGGCACGCTGCGACAGGGTGATGCCGGTTTCCTGGGTGGTAAAAAACACATAGGGCGCAGATAACGTCAGGGCGCCTGATTCCCGGGCGGCCTGGTACCAGGGCCTTTCGCGCGGATCAAAGTTGTAACTGGCCAGGTCCCTTTGCTCAAGCAGATTCAGGTTGTGGTCATAGAAATGCCAGCGGCCTTGGTGATCGTTGCCGGTGCGAACCAGGCTTTGCAGCAGGTAATGACTGTTGGCCGGTGCATCCGGAAACTGCCTGGCGCTCGAATTCTGCAATTTCCGGAACAGGAAAAAGTCGCCGTTTTCATAGCCCGCGTATACGGCACTGACAATCTCGCTGCTGGCCAGGATGTCGGCCACAACCGGCAGGCGGTCCAGGCGTTGTTCCAGGGTATCGGCTTCGGTGAGTGGGTCGTGCCGGAGCACCGCAAGGGCGGTGGACGGGGGTTGGGTAATGGCCTGAATCCGGTCATCCACACTGATCGCCAGCTGCCGGGCGGTGGCCGTGGCTGCGGTGACCTTGGCTTGTTCCATGCCACGGAAACTCTGGCCCACCAGAACGATGGTCAGAATCAACATGCCCAGGGTAACTGCGGAGGCAATCAAAAAAGCCAGTGAAACCTGGGCGAGTTGACGGTGTTGCTGCATGGAGAGCCCTTGAAGGAAATGGAAGCCTACCGTCAGTTTAGACGCTTGCGCTGAAAATTCAGGCAGTTAGTTATTGAATCCACGCCACCAGCAAGCCGGCCCCCAGTGACAGCACCATGGGCCCGGCCACCAGCAGTCCGGTCTGCCGGTTGCCGATGCTCCAGGCAATACCGGACTTCACCAGGTTGTTCACCGCCGCTGCGATCACGATGCCCAGCACAGCGGTGTCCATCGCCAGTCCGTTGTTGGACATACGGGTGAGCGATAGGGTAATCGCATCCACGTCTGCCACGCCGGAGGTGGCCGCCAGCGCGAAGATGCCGGCATCGCCAAACGCATTTTTCAGGAATTCCCCCAGCAGCAGGATAGCGGTCAGCAGCAACCCGAACACCAGTGCGGAAGACAGATCCAGCGGGTTCTGGGACAAGCTGGGCTGGCTGACCTGCAGCTGTTTGGAGTTTTTCTGCCAGATGTACAACGCCGGGCCGTAGAGCAGGATAGTCATAACCAGCACCGGCCAGACCAGGCTGGGCAGCAGGGCAGTGTTGATCACCAGGCAGTACACCAGGATGCGGGGGAACATGGTGCCGCAGGCAATCAGGATGCCGGCGGCAAACTGGGGGCTGAAGCCTTCGTTACTTCGGGACTGGCGGGCAAAGTGCAGGGTCAGGGCGGTGGACGAACTGAGGCCGGCAAACAGGCTGGTGAACAGAATGCCCTTGCGGGCGCCGGCGACCCGGATGGCGAAGTAGCCGACGAAGGAGATGGATGCAATCATCACCACCATCCACCAGATTTCCCGAGGGTTCAGCACACCGCCCGGGCCCATGCGCTCGTTGGGCAGCAGGGGCAGCATCACCACGGAGATCAAGAGCAGTTTAAGGGCCGCGTCCAGTTCATGGGCCTGGAGCTTCTGCACCCAGCCGTGAATTTCTTGCTTGTTGTCCAGGATAATGGCGGTGACCACCGCCGCTGCCGTGGCAATCACCGGGTCGACCGCGACCGCCACCGCACCAAAACAGAAGGTCAGCAGCATGCCCACCAGCCCGGTGATGCTGAAATTGCGAATGTGTTCGAGCCGCTCGCTGTAAGCCACCAGCCCCATGGCCACCACGCTGAGTAGCAGCACCGGGAATGCCCAAACTGTAATCTCCGAGGCCAGCACTGCCGAGATGCCACCGAGCAGCCCCACCAGCGAGAAGGTGCGGATACCGGCGATTCGCTCCCCGGACTTCTGCTCCCGGGCATCCCAGCCCCGCTCCAGGCCAACAATCGCGCCCAGCAACAGGGCCACGGCCAGGTTAATGGTGGTCTGGTTAGAGGCAATAAACTGGCTGGCTACGTCATCCACAGGCCGCGTGTCCCTGAAAAAATAGATTTGCCTTGCATTCTAGGCAATTACCGGTGGCCAGGTCACCCTTTAGCCGGTTAGCAACATCGCGCTGCCATACTTTTCAGGCGGTTTCTGGTAACCTGCGCGGCCCCGATATGACCTCCCAATAAGTTAAAGCGATATTTCCTGCCATGATAAATGCACTCAAGCAAAACTGGTTCTCGAACATTCGTGGCGACCTGCTCGCCGGTATTGTGGTGGCGCTGGCGTTGATCCCGGAGGCCATCGCGTTCTCCATCATTGCGGGCGTAGACCCGAAAGTCGGCCTGTATGCCTCTTTCTGTATTGCCGTAATCATTGCCTTTGTTGGCGGCCGGCCGGGGATGATCTCTGCAGCCACCGGCGCCATGGCGTTGTTGATGGTTACGCTGGTGAAAGAGCACGGCCTGCAGTACCTGCTGGCGGCTACCCTGCTGACCGGTGTCATCCAGATTGCAGCCGGCTACCTTAAATTGGGTGGGCTGATGCGGTTTGTGTCGCGCTCGGTGGTTACCGGCTTTGTGAACGCGCTGGCTATCCTGATCTTCATGGCCCAGCTGCCGGAACTGACCAACGTAACCTGGCACGTCTATGCCATGACGGCTGCGGGCCTTGGCATTATCTACCTGTTCCCGCTGGTGCCTGTGGTCGGCAAGCTGATCCCTTCTCCGCTGGTGTGTATTGTGGGTTTGACGGCCGTGGCCATGATTGTCGGGCTGGACATCCGCACCGTCGGAGATATGGGTGAGCTGCCGGATACCCTGCCGATTTTCCTGTGGCCGGATGTGCCCCTGACCCTGGAAACCCTGATGATCATCCTGCCGTATTCCCTCGGCCTGGCCGTCGTGGGCTTGCTGGAATCGCTGATGACCGCCACCATCGTGGATGACCTGACCGATACCACCAGTGACCGCAACCGCGAGTGTAAAGGCCAGGGGATTGCCAACATCGGTTCCGGCCTGCTGGGTGGCATGGCCGGTTGCGCCATGATCGGCCAGTCCATTATTAACGTGAAATCCGGCGGCCGTACCCGGCTCTCGACGCTGACAGCCGGCGTGTTCCTGCTGATTCTGGTGCTGGTTCTGGACAAGTGGCTGGTACAGATTCCCATGGCCGCCCTGGTGGCGGTGATGATTATGGTATCCATCGGTACCTTCAGCTGGGATTCCATTCGCAATCTTCGGGAGCATCCCCTGTCCACCAACATTGTCATGCTGGTGACGGTGATTGTGGTGGTGGCCACCCACAACCTGGCATTCGGCGTGCTGGCCGGTGTTTTGCTGGCAGCCCTGTTCTTCGCCAACAAGGTGGGCCATTACATGCTGGTGACCTCCGAACTGGACGAGCAAACCGACACCCGTCGCTACACGGTTGTAGGCCAGGTATTCTTCAGTTCTTCGGAAAAGTTCCTCGAATCCTTTGACTTCAAGGAAGCGGTGGATAATGTTGTGATAGACCTGAGCCGCGCACACTTCTGGGATATTACTGCCGTAGGTGCGCTGGACAAGGCGGTCATCAAGTTCCGCCGTGAGGGTGCAGACGTTGAGGTAATCGGCCTGAACGAAGCCAGTGCCACCATCGTTGACCGTTTCGGGGTGCATGACAAGCCCGAAGCCGTTGACCAGCTGATGGGAGGGCACTGACCATGAATCAGAAAGGCGAGGCGAACATGTTACGAGTAGTGGCCTGTATCGACGGTTCCCGGGCAGCCCCCGCGGTGTGTGATTACGCCGCCTGGGCCAGCCGGCACATGGAAACACCGCTGATGTTGCTGCACGTTCTGGATGAAGAGCGCTACCCCGCGGAACCGGACCTGGCTGGTAGCATCGGGCTGGGTAGCCGGGAGCACTTGCTGGACGAGCTGGCAGACCTTGACCGGAAACGCTCCAAACTGGCCCTGGAGCACGGCCACCACATGCTGGATGAAGCCGAAGCGCGGGTACAGAAGGCCGGCATTGCCGAAGTGGTAAAGCGCCAGCGCCATGATAATCTGACCGATTCGCTGCTGGCCCTGGAGAAAGAAACCCGCCTGTTCGTGATGGGTCTGCACGGTGAAAGCAGCTCCGACCGGGATATTCACATCGGCAGCCAGCTGGAAACCGTGATCCGCAGCGTTCACCGCCCGATTCTGCTGGTGCCCGACGAATTTACCCAGCCGAAGAGCGCCATGTTGGCCTTTGATGGCAGCGAAACCGCCTTCAAAGGCGTGGAAATGGTGGCCGCCAGCCCGGTTCTGAAAGGCATGCCCCTGCACCTGGTGATGGTAGGGGCAGATACGGCAGACCGTTGGGAACAGCTACGGAAGGCCGAGAAAATGCTGGCAGGCCTGGATGTGGAGATCACGCTCGCCATCCGCGCCGGCGATGTGGAGCCCACGCTCCATGCCTATCAGGACGAGCACGACATCGACATGCTGGTCATGGGCGCTTATGGCCATTCCCGCATTCGCCAGTTCCTGGTGGGCAGCACCACAACCACCATGCTGAAAACCGCGAAGAAGCCCCTGGTTATCCTTCGCTAAGGAGCCCAGCCTATGCCCGGTCAGCGATTACTTTCGCTTGTCGCCAGCCTCTGCGCCTTGCTGATGCTGGCCGGGTGTTCCACTGCCCTGAAACCGGTCGTGCATGACCCGGATTTCCGGCTATCCTCGGTGAAGGATTCCTTCATAACGGACCAGCGCCGGATGCACCTTGCCCCAGACTCCCCGAACACCGGCTTTCAGCTGCTGAACAGTGGCCGTGATGCCTTCCTGGTGCGGGCTGCGCTGATCGAAACCGCCGAACAGTTTATCGACGCCCAGTATTACATCTGGAATAACGATTCCACCGGGCGCTACCTGGCCGGCCGGCTGGTAGCCGCTGCAGACCGTGGCGTTCAGGTGCGCCTGCTGCTGGACGACATCAACGTGGCTGGCAAGGAGCCGCTGTTTGCTGCGATGGCAATACACCCCAACATCCGGGTGCGTATCTTCAACCCGGCCCGTTCCCGCAGCGGGGTGGGGCGCTGGTTGTCGCTGATTACCGACTTCGACCGCATCAACCGGCGCATGCACAACAAAACCTTTGTGGTGGACGGCCAGGTGGGCATCGCCGGCGGGCGTAACATTGGTGACGAATATTTTGACGAACATCCCAGCCTGAATTTCCGGGACCGGGATGTGATGGTTCTGGGGCCGCTTGCTGAAGATATGACCGCCAACTTCGAGGCCTATTGGAATAATCAGTGGGCCTATCCGCTGGCTACCCTCTATGACCTGCCTGACAACCTCGCTGGCCGCGATGCACTGTCACAACTGCTCAGGGAAACGGCGGCTGATCCGGGCCTCCGGGCCGTTCCCCACCAGGAACGGGACGCGGCGGAAACCTATCTGAGGGGCTGGTTTGCCGGTATGGTGCAGGCCCCTGGCGAACTGGTGTTTGACCCGCCACCGCAAGATCCCCAGGTTCCGGCGGATTCCCCCCAGAATACCGCCAGGGCCTTGTACGGACTGGTTCAGGCAGCCCAATCCGAAATCCTGATTGAGTCCGCTTACCTGATCCTGGCAGACAACCAGCTCGACAACCTCGGAGCGCTGGACAACCAGCCGCTGAAGGTGGCGGCGTTAACCAATTCCCTGGCAACCAACGACCTGGTGACCAACCACTCCGGCTATGCCCGCTGGCGCCGGGAAATGCTGGAGCAGGGCATCGAACTATACGAACTGCGCCCGGATGCGCCGGCCTGCCAGCACTGGGTAGCCAGCCGCTCGGCCTGCGAACAGGGTGCTGTCAGCCTGCATTCCAAGGCAGTGGTGTTTGACCGGGAAACCCTGTTCATCGGCTCGTTCAACGTCAACCTGCGCTCGATCTACCTGAATGGCGAAACTGTGCTGATTATCCATAGCCCGGAACTGGCGACTGCTGTTGCCGAAGACATCCGTTATGCCATGGCCCCGGAAAACAGCTGGCAGGTAAGGCTGGACAAGCAGGGCGACCTGGTCTGGCAGTCTAAGGGCGAGCAGGTTGGCCATGAGCCGGGCGTCGGGTTCTGGCGGCGGGCGACGTCGCGCTTCCTGTCCTGGTTACCTATCGAGAAATATCTGTAACCGGCTCAGGCCTCGTTGCCTGCCGCCACGCCGGACGCCCACGCCCATTGAAAGTTATGCCCGCCCAGATGGCCGGTCACATCCACCACCTCGCCGATAAAGAACAGGTTTGGCTGCTCCAGCACGGCCATGGTTTTCGAGGATAACTGTCGGGTATCCAGTCCGCCCAGGGTCACCTCGGCGGTCCGGTAACCTTCGGTGCCGGCGGGTTTGATGGTCCAGTTGCCCAGGGTGTCGGCAATCTGCTCGATATCCTGGTTACGGTATTCCTGCAGTGGCCGGTGCCAGCCCTGCAGTTCATTGAAGGCCTGGGCGAAGCGTTTGGGCAGGTGCTGGTTCAGGTACTGCGCCATGGTGGACTGGGGCTTCTGCTTGCGCAGGGTAAACAGGTCGTCCTGGATGGCTTGTGCCGGCAGCAGGTTGATGTGCAGTTCGTCTCCCGGCTGCCAGTAACTGGACACCTGCAGCATGGCGGGCCCGCTCAGGCCCCGGTGGGTGACCAGCATGGGCTCGCGAAAATGCTGCTTGTGGCAGCTTGCGTCTACGGGGCAACTTACGCCGGCCAGGGGCGACAGCTGTTGCTTCAGCTCCGGGTGCAGGGTGAAGGGCACCAGCCCGGCGCGGGTGGGTAGCACTGTTAGCCCGAACTGCTTTGCCAGTTCGTAGCCGAAACCGGTCGCGCCCATGGTAGGGATGGACAGGCCGCCGGTGGCAACCACCAGCGACTGGCACTTCAGGGTGCCAGCACCGGTTTTGACGGTATAGCCGGAACCGGAGGCCTGAACGCCGGAAACGGAGGTGTTCATACGGATTTCTGCACCCGCCCACTCGCACTCGGTTAACAGCACATTGAGGATGTCTTTTGCGCTGTCTTTACAGAACAGCTGTCCTGGCGCTTTTTCTTCGTATTCCACCCCGTGGCGGTCCACCAGTTCGACGAAATCCTGCGGGGTATAACGCTTCAGGGCCGAGATGCAGTAGTGAGGATTGTCCGAAAGGAAGTTTGCCGGCGTGCTGTTCAGATTGGTGAAGTTGCAGCGGCCACCGCCGGACATCAGGATCTTCTTGCCGGGCCTGTTGGCGTGGTCAATCACCAGCACTTTGCGGCCGCGATAGCCGGCGGTGGCCGCGCACATCAGCCCGGCGGCACCGGCGCCGATGATGATCACGTCATACTGGGATGTGGATACTGCCATTGCCTGCCCGCCGCTGATAGAAAACCGGCGGGCAGTATATCAGTCTCAGGGCAGCTGTACGGAGCCTTCCAAGAAGAACGCCGCCTGGCCGGCAATGGCCACGCGTTCGCCTTTCAGTTCACAGCGCAGTTCACCACCCCGGGCCGAGAGTTGCCGCGCCTGCAGGCAGGTTTTGCCCAGACGTTCTGCCCAGTAAGGCGTTAGCATACTGTGTATCGAACCGGTGACCGGGTCTTCATCGATACCCACGCCCGGCGCGAAGTATCGGCTGACAAAATCACAGTGTTCCCCCTCCGCCGTCACAATCAGGCCTTGATTGCCCAGCTGTGCCAGTTTGCGGATATCCGGGACGGCGGACCTGACCTCTGCCTCGGATTCCAGAACCACCATGTAGTTGGTGTCGTTGGGTACGAAAAAGGCCTCATCCGGCGAGCCGGGCAGCGCTTCGGTAATCAGGGCCGGAGTGGGGCAGCGTTCGAAGGCCAGGTTTGGAAAGTCGAGTTCCAGCCAGCCGTCCGGCTTTTGCGAAACCGCCAGCGGCCCGGATTTTGACTGGAATCGAACGATGTTGTGGGGCCAGTCCAGCTTGTTGAACACCACCCAGGCTGAGGCCAGGGTGGCATGGCCGCATAACGGCACCTCGGCAGTGGGGGTGAACCAGCGAATGTGGAAGTCGGCGTCATCAAGCTCCGGTGTTGCCACCAGAAAGGCGGTTTCCGACAGGTTGTTTTCCCCGGCAATGGCCTGCAACAAGGAGTCTGGCAGCCAGCGTTGCAGCGGCATGACGGCGGCCGGGTTGCCGCCGAACAGTGTGTTGGTAAAGGCATCTATCTGGAAGATCGGTGTCAGCATGGTTCGTCCTATGTTCGGTTAGCAGTGAACTGCTGTAATTCCAGTTCACTGTAGCAATGAAATTCTGGCAGTGGCGTTCTGCCTCGAATGATCCAGTGCGTTGGCGCGGTCTGGTTAACACTGAAGCCAGCCTGCGCGAGCTTCTGGAAGGCCTGTAACAGGGTGGGGTGTCCGGTTTCGCCGGCATCAGCAAGACCAAGTACGTCCTTGCGATTTCTCCGGTAGTGAGGGCGTGTCCTCTCGCCTGCACGGGCAGGTGTTGAAAGTGATGCGGCCATGGTGAAATTCCTTCTTCTCTGATCCGGACACCATTGTCTGCCGGGCCAGACTTCCATAACAGATTCAGATAAGTTTTTATTGAGCCGGTACAGTTGTCATCTTCAGGGGTCTGTACTGCATAAAAAGTGGCCGATCTGTACTGTCGGTTTTGCTGGTGGTTCTGGTCCAATAGGTGATGGAGCGATGAATGGTGATTGTGGGAGGCAAGTATGGGTGCGCTATATAACCAGGTGGCTGACCAGTTGCAGGCGCTGATAGCAGACGGTGTTTATCGGGCAGGAGACCGCCTGCCGGGCGTGAGGGCTCTCAGCCGTCAGTTCGGGGTGAGCATTTCTACCGTGCTGCAGGCCCATCAGACCCTCGAAGCCCGTGGTTTCCTTCAGGCCCGGGAGCGCAGCGGCTATTTCGTGCGTCTGCCGGCCCGGGAGGTGCCGGAGCCAACTATGCCGGAACATCGCACCCGGCCTTTGCCGGTGTCTGCCCGGGAGATGACGCTGGATCTGTGTGCAGATGAGCAAAAACTGATGGTGCCACTGGCAACGGCCATTCCCCATCCGGATTACCTGCCGGTCCGGCAGATCCAGCAGAGCACGATCTGGGCCGCGAGGCGTGGGCTGGAAACGCTGGATTACGCCTTTCCCGGCAAGGAAAGTTTCCGGCGCCAGATTGCCCAGCGCATGGCAACACTGGGGGTTCCGGTGTCACCGGATGATGTGCTGGTTACCAATGGCGCGCAGGAAGCGATTATTCTGGCACTGCGGGCGGTCACCCAGGCTGGCGATATTGTTGCGGTAGAGTCGCCATCCTTTCCGGGTATCCTGCAGGCGCTGGAGGTGGTGGGCTTGCGGGTGATTGAAATTCCCACTCATCCATCAGAAGGCATGAGCCTGGAGGGTCTGCAACTGGCGCTTGAGCAATGGCCACTGAAGGCCTGCGTGGTGGTGCCCAATCACAGCAATCCAATGGGTGCCAGAATGAGTGACGAGCGCAAGCAGCAGCTGGTATCCATGCTGGCGGCGGCCAATGTGCCATTGATTGAGGATGATATATACGGTGATCTCTATCACTCGGGTGAGCGCCCGCGGCCGGCCAAAGCCTTCGACCGCTCCGACAACGTTATTTTCTGCAGTTCGTTTTCCAAGACCGTGTCGCCTGGTCTTCGGCTGGGCTGGATGATCCCGGGGCGCCACATGGCCAGCGCCCGCCAACACAAATATTTTGTGAACCTGGCCACCTCGACCATTCCGCAGTTGGCAATGGCGCATTTTCTGGAGCAGGGCGGCTACGATCGTTACCTGCGCCAGGCCCGGCAGCATTACCGGGAAGGTATTGAACGGCTGCGCACGGCGGTGGCACGGTCTTTCCCGGAGGGCACTGCGGTCAGCCGGCCTCAGGGCGGATTTGTCCTGTGGGTTCAGATGCCGGCGGGTGTGTCAGGCACCGGGCTGTACCGTCGGGCCCGGCAGGAAGGCATCAACGTGGCGCCTGGCCTGATGTTCTCCACCACCAACAAGTTTGAGAACTGCTTGCGGCTGAATGGCGGCAATCCCTGGACTGAGCGCATTGAAAAGGCGGTTATCCGCCTGGGCGCCTTGGCCCACGAGCTCCGTGATCAGGGCGCCTGAACGCCGCGCAGGTGCTCGGGGTCCAACAGGCCGGCGGCGATGGCCAGGCCCGTCACATCCGGCAGCCGTTCGGCGCCCAGGCGCTTCATCACCCGGGCCCGGTACAGGTCGATGGTTTTGACACTCACATCCAGCTGCTCGGCAATTTCCCGGCTGGTGTATCCTTGGGCCAGAGGCAGGAACACATCTCGCTCCCGACGGGTGAGGGTGCTGATGAGGGCTTCGGTATCGGCGCTGACCGGGATCTTTTCCGGAGCTGAGGATGCCTCCTGAAGCGCCTGCTGCACACTGTCCAGCAGCAACTGCTCGTTGAATGGCTTTTCGATGAAATCGAAGGCGCCGGATTTGAATGCGCGCACCACAATGGGCACATCGGCATGGCCGGACACGAAGATGATGGGAATCTCCAGCCCGCGTTTCTGCAGTTCTTCCTGCACGTTCAGGCCGCCGAGCCCGGGCATGCGGATGTCCAGCACCACACAGCCGGGGCGGTTTTCGGCCACATCGTTCAGAAACTGGCGGCCGTCGCTGTAGGCCCGCACCTGTAATCCAACCGATTCCAGCAGCCATTGGGTGGACTCGAGCATACCGGCATCGTCGTCTACCACGAACACGGTGTTGGCTTCGGCAGGAGTGCTAGCGGACATCAGGGGATCTCTCCGTATTATTGTTGGCGGCGGTCATTCTAGAGCTCCCGCGGCTGTTGTTGAAGGAAAGGTTGGCCGGAAAGCGGCAAATCAGTGAAAGACCGCCGGTGCCGGCAGGGGTGGCGTCCAGGAATCCGCCGAAGCCTTCAATGATGGATCGGCTCATGGATAAGCCCAGCCCCAGCCCCTTGGGCTTGCTGGTATAGAACGGCTGGAACATCTGGCGAATACCTTCGTCGTCCAGCCCCGGGCCTTCGTCGGTTACCTGGATCAGGGTTTCCTGCTGGTCGTTGATGCAGGTGCATACGGTAATGCGGGACGGTTCCAGGTTCTCGCCCTGGTTGGCAGCTTCCACGTTGGCTTCAATGCCGTTACGAATCAGGTTAATCAACACCTGCTCCAGCAAAATCGGGTCTGCGGTGATCACCGGGGAATTCTCCGCCAGGTTCTCTTGCAGCTTTACGCCGTTCTTTTCACCTTCCCACTGGCACAGGCGAACCACGTCGCTTACCACCGAGTTTAACTGCACCGGGGCCATCTGTTTCTGGCCTTTGCGCAGGAAGGCCCGCAGGCGCTTGATCACTTCCGAGGCCCGGTTGGCGTGGTGCACGATCTTCTGCAAGCCATCCTCTACCTTGGCCAGTTTCTCCGGGCGCTTGTCGGCTTCTTTCAGAAAGCGCTGGCTGGCGCTGGCGAAATTCACAATCGAGGCCAGCGGCTGGTTCATCTCATGGGCAATGCTCGAGGCCAGTTCGCCCAGGGTGGCCAGCCGGGCGGTGTGGGCCAGCTCCTCGGCCAGCAGGCGATTCTGTTCTTCCTGCTCGATGCGGGGCGTGATGTCGCGGGACACGCTGATCACTTCCACCACAGCGCCTGTATAGGTTTCCCGGATGGCCCGGCTGGCAATCTCGAACCAGCGGCGGCTGCCGTTGCGGTGCTGGATTTCCAGGGTCAGGGTGGCGTAGCCGTCTTCCTGCAAGCGATTGCGGGTGTGAGTCAGTTGTTCCGCCACCTTGTCGTTGCCGAAAACCTCTTCAAGGGATTTGCCCCTGAGCTCTTCCGGCCAGTAGCCCAGCAGCCGCCAGGAGGCCGGTGTGGCGTCGATAAACCGGCCGTCCGGGGCGTGGCGGGAGATCAGGTCTGTGGTGTTCTCGGTAATCAGCCGGTAAAGCCGGCTGGAGCGCAGGGCTTCTTCCTGGGTGAGTACATCGGTGGTGGCGTCTCGCCCACGAATCATGACCTGCTGCTTGTCGGAGTCCGGAATGAAAGTCCAGAGGCAGATCTTGTCGGCAAACCGGGATTCCACGTTCTCGATGGCCCGGTCCTGGTTCAGGGCCGAGGCAGCAAGGGCCGGGGCGTTTACCGGCAAGAGTTCCCCGGCCTCGGCCAGGCGCGCGGCTTCCACCAGCTGGCGGGCGGCGGCATTGCAGCTTAAAACCCGGGCATCGGCGCTGGTCACGAGTGTGGGTTGGGGGTCTTTCTCGGGGATTTTCATAGATTATAGTAATGTTCCTATAATACCATGGTAGAGTTTCTAGTATTGATTTCGTTAACTACCATTGTTGTTAATGCAAAGTATAGCTGCTTTGGCGTTTCTACTGAACACGCATAAGAACAACATAAGCATACGAGGACCACACCAATGACTTCGATCTTTGATCAGGGCCTTGAGCCCCGGAACGCAAACTACGCGGTCCAGTCCCCCATTGATTTCATCGAACGTACCGCCAGTGTTTACCCGGATTATCCGGCGATTATTCACGGTGCCATCCGTCGCAACTGGGCCGAAACCTACGATCGCTGCCGCCGGCTGGCGTCTGCCCTGAAGGGCCGCGGAATCAGCCGTGGTGATACCGTTGCGGTGATGCTGCCGAACATTCCGGCCATGGTGGAATGCCACTTTGGTGTGCCGATGATTGGTGCTGTGCTGAACACCCTGAACGTGCGCCTGGATGCCGAAGCCATTGCCTTCATGCTGGAGCATGGTGAAGCAAAGGTGGTGATTGCCGACCGTGAATTCGGTCAGGTGGTCAAAGATGCTGTTCGTCACCTTGAACACAAGCCGCTGGTGATCGATGTTGATGATCCCGAGTACGGCGAAGGCGTTCAGGTAAGCGACCTGGATTACGAAGCCTTCCTGCAGGAGGGTGACCCCGAATATCAGTGGAGTTTCCCCGCCGACGAGTGGGATGCCATTTCCCTGAACTACACGTCCGGTACCACCGGCAACCCCAAGGGCGTGGTTTACCACCATCGTGGTGCCTACATTAACTCGCTGGGTAACCAGACTGTGTGGTCGATGGACATGCACCCGGTGTACCTGTGGACCCTGCCGATGTTCCACTGCAACGGCTGGTGTTTTCCCTGGACCATCACCGCCATGGCCGGTACCCATGTGTGCCTGCGCCGCGTAGACCCTGAGAAAATCCTCAAGCTGATCCGCGACCACCAGGTAACCCACATGTGTGGTGCGCCGATTGTCCTGAACGCGCTGCTGAATGCGTCTCCGGAAGCCAAGGCCGGTATCGACCACGACGTGAAATCCATGACCGCCGGTGCGGCGCCCCCAGCCCAGGTGATTGGTGCCATCGAAGAGATGGGCATCAAGGTAACCCACGTTTACGGCCTGACCGAAGTGTACGGCCCGGTTACCGTGTGTGCCTGGAAGTCCGAGTGGGATGAGCTGCCACTGCAAGAACGTGCCCAGATCAAGGCGCGCCAGGGCGTTCGTTATCACACCCTGGGCGGCACCATGGTGGCAGACCCCAACACCATGCAGCCGGTGCCGAAAGACGGCAAGACCATCGGCGAGATCTTCCTGCGTGGTAACACGGTAATGAAGGGCTACCTGAAGAACCCGAGTGCCACCGAAGAAGCCTTCCGGGGCGGCTGGTTCCACACCGGCGACCTGGCGGTATGGCACGAAGACGGATACATGGAAATCAAGGACCGCCTGAAAGACATCATCATCTCCGGTGGCGAGAACATCTCCACCATCGAAGTTGAAGACACCCTGTATCGCCACCCGGCGGTGATGGAAGCCGCGGTGGTTGCCCGGCCGGACGAGAAGTGGGGTGAGACACCCTGCGCCTTCATTACCCTGAAAGCGGACGCCGGCAACGTAACCGAGGAAGACATCATCAGCTTCTGTCGCGAGCACCTTGCCCGCTTCAAGGTTCCTAAAACCGTGGTGTTCTCGGAGCTGCCGAAGACCTCTACCGGCAAGATCCAGAAGTTTGTACTGCGGGACCAGGCCAAAGAACTGAACTGATCCGGCAAGGCTGCGCCGCCGGGCGCAGCCACACCTCTTATCCACAAAAACAACATTGACTGGCACCCGACACTGGCGTGCCCGGAGGTAGTTTTATGCAAATGTTCCACAGAAAAAACGGTGAAGAACAGCCGTTCTGGCCGGCTGGCCCCTTCAAAATCCGTCTTCCGTTTGTCCACTATCGCTGGGAATTTGCGGAGATGGTGCAGGCCCTGATCATGTTCGTGGTCAGCCTGGCGATGATTCCCCTGCTGGAAAAATACCTTGGTGTTCCCTACGACGTGGCCCTGGCCTACGTTGTGGTGTGTGGTATCGGCTTCATGCTGCCGGCCCTGCTGGGCGTACCGCTGGTGCCCGGCTGGATTACCCCGGGTATACCCGTGGTGTTGCTGTTCCTTTCAGACTACGAGCCCGGCCCCGAGGCCATCCAGGCGCTCTTTGCCCTGCAATTCCTGGTGTTCCTGATCTTCCTGTTTCTGGGGGTTACCCGCCTGGGCAGCAAGCTGGTGAACTGGATTCCTCGGTCCATGAAGGGCGGTATTATCATCGGTGCCGGTATTGCTGCACTGATGGGCGAAATCGAGGCCGGTGGCCGCCTGGCCAACACGCCAATCTCCCTGATTGTGGGTGGCCTGGTGTGCCTGTACCTGATGTTCTCCGTTTCCTTCAAAGGCTTTGTGGACAAGAGCAACATTGCCCGCAAGATTGCCAACTACGGCATGGTGCCGGGCATGGTTGTGGCCATCCTGGTGGGCTTTGCCGTTGGCGAGTATGAAGTCCCCGACGTACAGTGGGGCATCACCAAGCCGGCCTTTGACCAGTTGTGGAACTACCTGCCGTTCAGCGTGGGTTTCCCGGACCTGAACATTTTCCTGTATGCCATTCCGACCGCGGTTATCGCCTACGTCATCGCCTTTGGTGACATCGTGGTGGGTCAATCCCTGATGAGCCGTGTCGATCACCTGCGCAAAGATGAAGACATCGACAACAGCATCGACCGCGCCCACCTGGTAACCGCCATCCGGAACGGTGGCCATGCGTTCTTCGCGCCGTATCCTGGCCTGGCCGGCCCAATCTGGACCGCCGTAACCGCTACTATGGCCGAGCGCTACAAGTATGGCCGTAATGCTATGGATTCCATCTACAGCGGTGGTGGCACCTTCTGGATTACCGGTTTCATTGCGCTGTTCGTGCTGCCGCTGGTGAGCTTCTTCCAGCCGGTGCTGCCGATTGCCCTGTCGCTGACCCTGCTGCTGACCGGTTACATCTGTTTGATGGTGGGCCTGGAGCAGTTGGAGAACAACACCGAGCGTGGCATTGCCGGCACCATGGGTGTGGTACTGGCGGTGTACGGCGCAGGCTGGGGCCTGGCCACCGGTGCCATCCTGTACTACCTGATCGAGCGTACTCACTTGTTGAAGTTTACCTCTGACCCGGAAGCGCCGGGCGCCGAGACGAGCGAGTAATTCTGAACCCGGTGCCGCTGAGCTAGCAGCGGTACCAACCCACTGTGTGTCCTTGGGAGGCTTCGGCCTCCTTTTTTTTGTTTTCGGTTACCGGATTTGTTGTCGTGGGCCTTTTTGTTAACTGC
Organism: Marinobacter sp. G11; assembly: GCF_021282325.1. NCBI lineage: Bacteria > Pseudomonadati > Pseudomonadota > Gammaproteobacteria > Pseudomonadales > Marinobacteraceae > Marinobacter > Marinobacter sp. G11. The sequence continues at coordinate 70,055 of NZ_JAJSPB010000014.1, read as the reverse complement.
TTCACGGGGCGGCTGAAATTATCGCCGGCATGTGCAAGACTTGTGTCTCCAGAATAATCACAAGAAAGGGTGCTCCCGCCTGAGGAAACACCCGAACCCCGGAGGCTTTTGCACATGCGAGTTGGTTTGATCGTTGATTCCGCCTGTGATCTACCCTATGAATTTTCCCGCAAACACGATCTGTTTGTGCTGCCGGTAACGGCCATTATTGATGGCCAGACCTACATCGATACCCACGATCCGGTGCGTACCCAGGAGTTCTACCAGAGCGGCCTGCTTGATAAAGGCCACCAGGCGGAAACCGAAGCCTTTTCCGCAGAACAGATCCACAACCTGTTCATGGAAAAGATTGTCACTCAGTTTGATGTGGCCATCTGTGAAACCGTCACCCGAAGCCGCAGCCAGATTTTCGACCACGCCTCCGAAGCCATGAACACCGTGATGGCCAACTACGAAGGCGCCCGCAAGGCCGCCGGCCGGGAAGGCAAATTCTCCATGCGGGTCATCGACAGTAAGCAGATCTTTGCGGGCCAGGGATTGCTGGCGGCCCACACCCTGCGGCTGATCAACCAGAAAGTCTCCAAGAATGCCCTACGCCACGAGGTGGAAACCTTCACCGACAAGATCTACACCTGCGTGATTCCCCGCGACCTGCATTACATCCGTGAACGGGCCCGGCGCCGCGGCGACAAGAGCGTGTCTGCGATGGCCGCCTTCATGGGTAAGGTGCTGAACATCAACCCGGTGATCTTCGGGCAGGGCGTGGAAGGCAAGCCGGTGGCCAAAACCCGCGACTTCAACGTGGCGGTTGAAAAGGTGATGAATTACGCCATCGGCCGTCTGGAAGCTGGTTTGCTGACACCCTATGTAAGTTTGTCCTGCGGCCTGAGCTGGACTGAGATCGAAGAGCTGCCGGGCCTGAATCGCCTGCGCGATGCCTGTGAAAAGCACGGTGTAGAGTTGCTGTTGTCGCAGATGGGCATTACCAGCTCCATTTACGTTGGGCCCGGCAGCCTGTGCCTGGCGCTGGCGGCGGAACCCCACGAGTTTTCAGACTTCCAGTAACCGTCTGTTTTTGCCGGGCCGGTTGCCGGACTGGCCCATAATCACGGGTTCGCCGGTAATTCCGGCAAACCCTTGCTGCCTGCTTCCGTGTTAGCCTCATCGGCATACTTCAGGAATTCAGCCAAAGGATGCCAGCTCTATGAGCAAAACTGCCCCCAGTCTTGTCGATACCCTGTTTGAAGCCCACGTAAAGCACGAAGTGGCCGCCCTCAAAGGCGCCAAGCTGAAGAAGTTCCTGGAACAGGAAGTGGATGAATTGCTTGGCTATGCCGAAAAAGTGCCGCTGGGCCGGCTGATCAGCCCCGAGCAGGTAATGGGCGTGATCAAGCGCATCGCCGTGAACATGGAACTGGATGCCGGCATTCCGGAACTGGCTGCGGAGATGGCGGCAGAAGTGCTCAAGGCACCGGTTCAGGCAGACACCACGCTGGGCGAAATCCTGTCACGGGAGCAGGCCAGCGGCTTTATTGAAGAGGCCCTGGAGCTGCGCCAGCAGCGGGAGCGGATCATCAGCGAGATCATGGCGCACCCGGTGTACCAGGAGCTGGTGTCGAACGTGGTGTACCACGGGCTGGTGAATTACCTTTATGAAGATAACCTGATTACCCGCTCGGTGCCGGGAGTGGGTTCGGTGATGAAGTTCGGCAAGAAAATGGCCAACAAGGCCGTGCCGGGGCTGGATGAAACCTTCGAACGTCGCATCAAGGCCTGGCTGGCAGAGAGCTTGCCGGGGCTGATTGTACGCAGCGAGCAGTTCCTGCACCGGGCACTGACCGACGATGAATTGCGCGACAGCGTGATGGCGGCCTGGGTATCGCTGGAGAACCAGACCATTGCCGAGCTCCAGGACGGGCTGGGTGAGGTGGAGCTACAGGAGTTTGTGGTACTGGGTTATGACTTCTGGCTGAACTTCCGTAAAACCGCCTACTTTGAAGGCTGCGCCCGGGCCGTGGTCGAGCACCTGTTTGCCAAGTATGGCGACCGGCCGGTGATGGACCTGCTGAATGATATCGGGGTGACCCGGGAAGTGATTGTTACGGAAATTGCCGAGCTCGGCCTGCCGATTATCGATGTGCTGCACAAGGAAGGTTATATGGAGGCATTGGTGCGCAGAAGGCTGGGAAGCTTCTACAAGTCTGCTGCCGCGAAGAAGTTGCTGGCAGAGGGGTAAGCCGGGCTGCACAGGCCTGAAATAAAAAAGCCGGAAGAGGATCGCTCTTCCGGCTTTTTCGCAGCTGCTGACAGCGTTTGGCCTCAGCGCTCCAGGTACTGGAGCTTGTCGGGCTGGCCGTCCCACTCGTCGGCGTCTGGCAGCGGGTCTTTCTTCTCGGTGATATTCGGCCACTTGCCGGCCAGGTCCGCGTTGATCTCAACGAAGGCTTCCTGGCCTGCAGGCAGTTCGTCTTCAGAGAAGATGGCTTCCGCCGGGCACTCGGGCTCGCACAGGGCGCAATCGATGCACTCGTCCGGGTCGATCACCAGAAAGTTGGGGCCTTCATAGAAGCAGTCTACCGGACACACTTCCACGCAGTCGGTGTATTTGCACTTGATGCAGTTATCAGTAACGATAAACGCCATAGTCAGATCCCTGGTTCGTAGAACATTCAGTCTCATCAGGAGCCCTGAAAATCCGGCCCCATCTATAATTTTGTGCGCGATATTGTAGGGAGCGGCCCCCGAAGCCGCAAGCGTTGGGCTGCTATAACCTTATTACACAGATCAAGTTTGGCCCAGTTTTCTGTTATTTCTTCAATAATGCCCGCAGTTCATACAGCTGGTTCAGGGCCTCCCGGGGCGACAGGCCATCAACATCCAGCTGCTGTAAGGCCTCTTCCACCGCGCTTGGCTCCGCCATGGCGAACATATCACCCTGATAAACCGTTTCCGCGCTGGTCGGTTGTGTGACGGCTTTCGGTGCCGGTTCATGCACATGCTCCGGGGCCGGCGCTGACGGGCTGGCACTGCCTTCCAGGTGTGCCAGCTGGGCCTTGGCGTTACGGATAACATCCTGCGGCACGCCGGCAAGCTTGGCCACCTGCAAGCCATAGCTCTGGCTGGCGGGGCCGTCATGCACATTGTGCAGGAACACGATGGAATCATCATGCTCCGTGGCAGTCAGGTGCACGTTTACCGCATGTTCCAGGTCATCCGCCAGTTGTGTCAGCTCGAAGTAGTGGGTGGCGAACAGGGTGTAGCAGCAAATGTCCTTCGCCAGGTGCTCTGCCGTGGCCCAGGCCAGGGACAGGCCGTCGAAGGTGCTGGTGCCCCGGCCCACTTCGTCCATAAGCACCAGGCTGTGTTCGGTGGCGTTGTGCAGGATGTTGGCGGTTTCGGTCATCTCCACCATGAACGTAGAGCGGCCACCGGCGATGTCGTCGGAAGAGCCCATGCGGGTGAAAATCCGGTCTACTGGCCCCAGCACCGCCCGGTTGGCGGGCACGAAGCTGCCAGTGTAGGCCAGCAGGGCAATCAGGGCGGCCTGGCGCATGTAGGTGGACTTACCGCCCATGTTGGGGCCGGTAATCACCAGCATCCGGCGCTTGGTGTCCATCAGCAGGTTGTTGGGCACAAAAGGCTCGTCCAGCAGTTGCTCCACCACCGGATGGCGACCTTCTTCCACATCAAAACCGGGCTGGTCAGTAAACTCCGGTGCGGTAAAGCGCAGGCTGGTGGCGCGCTCGGCAAAGTTGCTGAGCACATCCAGCTCGGCCAGGGCCTGGGCGGCATCCTGCAGCGGCGCCAGTTGTTCGGCGACGGTTTCCAGAACGTCGTCATACAGGCCTTTTTCCCGGGCCAGGGCGCGGCTCTTGGCACTCAGGGCCTTGTCTTCGAACTCTTTCAGTTCGGGCGTAATAAAGCGTTCGGCGTTTTTCAGGGTCTGGCGGCGAATGTAATCTACCGGCGCCTGGGCAGACTGGCCCCGGCTGATTTCAATGTAATAGCCGTGTACCCGGTTGTAGCCCACTTTCAGGGTAGAGATGCCGGTACGCTCCCGCTCCCGGGTTTCCACATCCAGCAGGTACTGGCCTGCGTTCTCGCTGATGTTGCGCAGCTCGCCCAGCTCTTCATCGAAGCCCTCGGCTATCACGCCCCCCTCGCGGATCACCACCGGCGGGTTTTCGATGATGGCCCGCTCCAGCAAGTCAGCAAGCTCCGGGTATTCGCCAATGGTTCCGGCCAGCTGTGCTACATGGCTGGAATTAACCGGCTTCAGGGCTTCCTGAAGCTCTGGCAGGGTCTGGAAAGCATCCCGCAGGCGGGCGAGGTCCCGGGGCCGGGCCGAGCGCAGGGCTACCCGCGCCAGGATCCGTTCGATGTCGCCCACACGCTTGAGCAGGTCGTGCACCGGTTCATAGTGAAAACCGTCCAGCAGGGCCGAGACTGACTGCTGGCGTTGCTGGACCACTTCCACATTCCGCAGCGGGCGGTTCAGCCAGCGGCGCAATTCCCGGGCACCCATGGCGGTGGCCGTGCGGTCCATCACCCAGGCTAGGGTGTATTGCTGGCCGCCCATCAGGTTGGTGTCGATTTCCAGGTTACGGCGGCTGGCGGCATCCAGAATCACTGCGTCTTCCCGGCGCTCCCGGGTCAGTTTGCGAATGTGGGGCAGGGCGGTGCGCTGGGTTTCCCGGGCGTACTGCAGCAGGCAGCCGGCGGCACAAATGGCTAGGTGCAGGTCTTCGCAGCCAAAACCGGTGAGGTCACGCACCTGTAGCTGCTGGGTAATCACCCGCCGGGCCGAATCCAGCTCGAACAGCCAGGGGCCTTGCCGGCGGACACCGGTGAAGCCTTCCAGCAGGTCACCGAAGGGGAAGTCTTCGCTGATCAGGATCTCGGCCGGGCGTAGCCGCTGCAGTTCCCCCTGCAGGGCTTCCAGGCTGTCAAGTTCAGACACCGCAAAGCGACCACTGGAAATATCCAGCGAGGCAAAGCCGAACTGCTCTTTATGGCTGAAAATAGCCGCCAGCAGGTTGTCGCGGCGGTCTTCCAGGAAGGCTTCATCGCTGAGGGTGCCGGGGGTAACAATGCGCACCACCTTCCGCTCCACCGGCCCCTTGCTGGTGGCCGGATCGCCAATTTGTTCAGCAATAGCGATGGATTGACCTGCGCGCACCATGCGGGCAATGTAGCCTTCAGCAGCGTGGAAAGGCACGCCGGCCATGGGAATAGGGTTGCCACCGGACTGTCCCCGGGCGGTCAGGGTAATGTCCAGCAACTCGGCCGCTTTTTTGGCATCGTCATAAAACAGCTCGTAGAAGTCACCCATGCGGTAGAACACCAGCTCGTTCGGGTGCTCCCGCTTGATCTTCAGGTACTGCTGCATCATGGGGGTATGCTTGGAAAGATCGGTCTGGGTTGCAGGCATGGAAGCGTCCGGTTGATCGTGCGTTTGGGTCAAAGCGGGGATTGTAAGAAAATAACGCCCGGGATGAAACGAAGGGTTTGGCAACAGAAGCTTGGAGACGGCTATGCAAGCAACCGATCAGCAAATGGAAACCGCCGGCAATGCGCTGGGAGACTTGTTGATGCAGCAAGGCAGAACCATGGCCACCGCTGAAAGCTGCACCGGTGGCTGGGTGGCCAAGGTGCTGACAGACAGGGCGGGTTCCTCTGCCTATGTGATGGCCGGGCTGGTGACCTACAGCAACGAGGCCAAACAGGCCATTCTGGGCGTGGAAGAAAAGGCGCTGGCCGAACATGGCGCTGTCAGCGAACCGGTGGTGCGCCAGATGGTGGCCGGTGCCGTTCGCGCCACCGGTGTGGATGTGGCCGTGGCCATCAGCGGCGTTGCCGGCCCCGGCGGCGGCAGCGTGGAAAAGCCTGTGGGCACGGTATGGTTTGCCTGGGGTACCGGCCCGGACAACACGCAAACCCGTGTTCAGCACTTTGACGGCGACCGGGAACAGGTACGCCGGCGATCGGTTTTGTATGTGTTGCAAGGGGTTACGGAGTTTCTGAAAACACTGTGATGTTTTTCACCCCGGCAGGGGTTGGTCTGTGCCAAGGCTTATGTTTTAATACTGTTCAAATATACAGGAAAACACTGGATACACCTCCGGTGTCGTCATATCGAATAGTGAGGGGCAGGTAACAATGGAAGACAACCGCAAGAAAGCACTCAGCGCAGCACTGGGCCAGATTGAACGCCAGTTCGGCAAGGGCGCCGTGATGAAAATGGGCGACCAGCCCCGTGAAGCCATTCCTGCGGTATCCACCGGCTCCCTGGGGCTGGACGTGGCCCTGGGTATTGGTGGCTTGCCGTATGGCCGGATTGTAGAGATCTACGGCCCGGAAAGCTCCGGTAAAACCACCCTGACCCTGCAAGTGATCGCCGAAGCGCAGAAAGCCGGCAAAACCTGTGCCTTCATCGACGCCGAGCACGCACTGGACCCTATCTACGCTGAAAAACTGGGCGTAAACGTCGACGACCTGCTGGTCTCCCAGCCGGACACCGGCGAGCAGGCCCTGGAAATCGCTGACATGCTGGTACGCTCCAATGCCATCGACGTCATCATCGTCGACTCGGTAGCGGCCCTGACTCCGAAAGCGGAAATCGAAGGCGAAATGGGCGACAGCCACGTAGGCCTGCAGGCCCGTTTGATGTCCCAGGCGCTGCGTAAGCTGACCGGTAACGTGAAGCATGCCAACTGCCTGATGGTGTTCATCAACCAGATTCGTATGAAGATTGGTGTGATGTTCGGCAGCCCAGAGACCACCACCGGCGGTAACGCCCTGAAATTCTACTCTTCCGTACGCCTGGACATCCGCCGCATCGGTGCGGTGAAGGACGGCGACGAAGTGGTAGGTAACGAAACCCGCGTAAAAGTCGTCAAGAACAAGGTGTCGCCGCCGTTCAAACAGGCCGAGTTCCAGATCATGTACGGCAAGGGCATCTACCACATGGCCGAAGTTCTGGACATGGGTGTGAAAGAAGGCTTCGTCGACAAATCCGGTGCCTGGTACGCCTACAACGGCGACAAGATCGGCCAGGGCAAGGCCAATGCCTGCAAGTTCCTGGAAGAGAATATGGACATCGCCAACGAAATCGAAGCCAAGGTTCGTGACAAGCTGATGCCCAAGCCGGTGAAGAAAGAAGCGGCAGAAGCGCCGGTGGAAGCGAACGGTGAATTGCTCTAAGTAAGACCCCGGGAGGCGTTACATGAAGCGACTGTTGATAGTAGCCCATGCACCGTCTCCCAATACCCTGCGGTTACGGGAGTCCGTGGAAAAGGGCGCCCGTAACCCGGATATTGAAGCGGTGGAAGTGGTGGTGAAAGCGCCGCTCGAAGCCGGCCCCGAAGATGTCCTCGCCTGCGACGCCATCATCCTCGGCACCACCGAAAACCTCGGTTATATGTCCGGTGCCCTCAAAGACTTCTTTGACCGTAGCTATTACCCCTGCCTGGAAAGAACCCAGGGCCTGCCTTTTACTTTCTATATCCGCGCCGGCCACGACGGCACCGGCACACGCCGCGCCATAGACAGCATCACCACTGGCTTGCGCTGGAAGCTCATCCAGGAGCCCCTCCTGTGCCGGGGTGACTACCAGCCCGAATTTGCCGACCAGTGTGAAGAGCTGGGGCTGTTTGTGGCGGCCAGCCTGGATGCCGGAATTATCTGAAAACCCCGGCGCAACGGCGTTTAATTGCTGCCGGCCACCGCCGATAGGCGAGGAGGGCTATTCGGTAACAAGGAAACAACGGAATTGGCTAAAATCAACTGCTAGTATTCAGGTGCTAGTAACTTGTTAATTTCTCCTTACTTCCGGGCGACAACAAAGTTTTTTCATGCCACAGCCAACTCGCGACCTCAGGCTCCAGGCCTGCTTACTGATTCTCTTTCTGTGCGGCCTTCAGGCCGGCGTCCTGGCATTAATTATCACAGCCTTCCCGATGGTGCCGATGCCTCAGAGCCTGATGCTTACGGCAGAGGGGGCGCTGGCGATTATTGCCGGTGCAGGGGCAATGACTGCTATTTTCTTTCGAAAGCGCCTCTGGCAACTCGCGTTCGGGATAATGCTGGTGGGCCTGGGTGCATACAGTCTGGGCCACAACCTACTGGATAGCGGGGACGGCTCAGCGGTGTCGCTGCTCAGTGGACAGTCCCGGCTGATGAACCTGCCTGCAGTCGCCGTGCTGGTGCTGGCCAGCGTATCTCTCATCGGGCTGCGCGGGGCAGCAGGGCGGTTGTATGCCTTGCTGGCCGGTTGTTTTGGCTTGGCCATTGGCTCCTATGCGGTGCTGGAGAATGTCCGCCCGGGCCTGTTGGGTGCTCCGGGCGGTCTGGTTGAAGGTTTTTCGCTGATTGCCGGGTTGTTCTGCCTGGGGTTTGGCATCGCGTTGATTATCCTGGCCCAGCTCAATCCCAATAAGCCGTTCATGCTGCGACGAGACGGCGTAGTTGCTGGGGTGGCTGGCGTATTTGGCACGTTTGTGTTGTCGGTCATTGCCAGTTGGGGCACCCATGAAGAGCGACACCACATCGCCCGCTCTACCATTCAGTACTATGCCAGCGAGCTAAAACTGGAGTTGCAGTCCTCCGTCGCGTTGATTGATCGGCTGGCCAACCGGTGGGCGTCGTTGGGCTTTGAAGTGCCTGAAGCTCTCGAGCAAACCGAAACGCGCTGGTATTTCAAAGATACGCCGGCCCTGAAGTCCCTGGTGTTGTTCCGGGATGGTCGGTCTCCGGTGTGGCGGCGGAGTCGTAACCCTGAGGATCTGCTGTGGGTGATGGATCAGACCGTCAACCCGGAAGTGTTGGGTTGGGTTCGCAAAGCGCGCGACGAACGGTTGGCCAGCGCCTGGATATTCCCGGACCCGGCTAAGCCGTTTTCGGCGATCGCCCTGGTGCGGCCAGACCTGAATTCGGGTGCGTATTTCCTCGCGGTATTTGATGTGGCGGAGTTGCTGGCGCTTGAATCATCCAGGGACTATTACGATTTCGAGATCCGGCTTGAGGGAGCGGACAGCCCGGCTGTGGAGCGAGCTATTGCACTTCATCACCTGGAACATGAGGTTTACGAGCATGTGCCAGTAAACATTCCCAACGGCCCGGACCTTGTGCTCAGTGCCACGGCTGGCCCGGCATCGGTACTTTCTCTGCGGGGAATGCTGCCGCCGGCACTGTTTGGTTTCGGGCTGTTGATGAGTTACATGCTGATTATGGGGCGCAGCCTGTTGGGCTTGCAGAAACGGCAGGCCAGGGAAATCAACGTGGCAGAGCAACGCTTCCGGTCGTTGTTCTCCCAGTCGCCGGATGCAGTGTTTGCCTTCGACCGCGAAGGGGTTTACCAGGCGGTTAACCCGGTAGCCCAGAAGATCGTGGGTTTTACCAACCGGGATCTGGGGGTTACCCGTTACCAGGATGTTCTGACTCAAGGCGCTATGGATGAGGCCGACTTTGTTGTGTTTGATACGGCCTTTCAGAATACCGTGGCAGGCCATCCTCAGACCTTTGAAGTGGCCTTTCTGAACGCCCTGGGCAAACGCAGGAACTATGAATGTGCGTTTGTTCCGATTGTGGTGGATGCAGGGGTAGTGGGTGTCTTTGCCTTGGTGAAGGATGTAACCGACCGGCACCAGGCACAGGAAAACCAGAGGATTCTGCAGCGCAGCCTGGAGTCCAGCGAGAACGCTGTGGTGGTGGTTGATGTGCGGGAAAGCCACATGCCGGTGGTGTTCGTGAACTCTGCGTTCACGGCCATCACGGGATATTCCCGCGAGGAAGTGATCGGAGCGCCGGTAAAGCAGCTCACCGGCCCGGAAACCGAAGAGAGCGATATGGACGCTATCTGGACCGCGGTTCGGTTTGGGCGTGCAGCCAGTGTCACCTTGAAAAGCTATCGTCGGGACGAAACGCCGTTCTGGAACCATGTCGCGCTGGCGCCAGTGAAAGATGACGATGACCGGGTTACCCACTTTACCGCCATCATGACCGACATCTCGGAGAAGAAAGAGCAGGAAAACCGACTTGCCTATCAGGCTACTCACGACGTGTTGACCGGGTTGGGTAACCGCAGCCTGTTTGAAGATCGGCTTACTCACGACGTGGCGCTGGCCCAGAGGAATGATCAACAGCTGGCCGTGCTGTTTGTAGACCTGGATGAATTCAAGCCGATCAATGATGCTCTTGGCCACAAAGTGGGGGACGGCCTGCTGATCAGCATTGCCAGGCGGTTGGAGCTGGTAACCCGGCCGGAAGATACGCTGGCCCGTTTTGGAGGCGACGAGTTTGTGTTGCTGTTACCTGACCTGACCTCCCCGGCCCAGGCTGACGAAGTGGCAAACCGGATTCTGGATAGCATTGCGGACCCTCATCAGGTGGGCAGTCATGAACTTTATATTTCTGCCAGCATCGGCATCAGCTTGCTGGACAAGCAGTCCACCGGGCCGGAAAAGCTGATTCAGCAGGCTGATATGGCCATGTACAAGGCCAAGCAGCAGGGGCGTGATACCTATGTGGTGTACTCCGAAGACCTGGATTCCAAGCTGTCCAAGCGTGTGGAGTTGCGTAATGAATTACAGGAAGCCATCAAAACCGGCCAGCTGTTCCTGAATTACCAGCCCCAGGTGGATCAGGACGGTCACCTTTGCGGCCTGGAGGCGCTGGTTCGATGGAAGCATCCGGAGAAAGGCTTTATCTCACCGGCAGACTTTATTCCCGTAGCCGAGGAAACCGGCCAGATTGCCCACCTGGGTAAGTGGGTAACCACCCAGGCGTGTAAAGATGCACGGCGGTTGCTGGAGATGGGGCTGCTGAAGGGCCGTATGGCGGTGAACCTGTCGCCGCTGCAGTTCCACCGCCCGGGCTTTTTGACGGTGCTCAGGTCGATTCTGGAAGACACCGGTCTTGCACCGGAACACCTGGAGCTGGAGCTGACCGAAGGCATCCTGATGAAAGACAGCGAAGGCGCCATTGATATCCTCAATGCCCTGAACGACATGGGGGTTGCCACGGCCATTGATGATTTTGGCACCGGTTTTTCCAGTTTCAGTTACCTGAAAGACCTGCCGGTGGACAACATCAAGATCGACCGCAGCTTTGTAGACAACGTCACCACCAACGAGAAAGACGCGGCGGTGTGCAAGGGTGTGATTACCCTCGCCCGGGAAATGGGGCTGAACGTGGTGGCCGAAGGCGTGGAAACCCAGGAGCAGTTTTGCTACCTGAAGAGCCATGGTTGCGAGAGCTTCCAGGGCTACTACTTTGCCCGGCCCATGGTGTTCGAGGACCTGGTGCAGTGGATTGGTAGAACCGGGTAAGCGGGCAGGCGGTGGCCTAGCCGGCCAGGCGGCTGTAAAAGCCTTCAATGCGTGACAGGGCGTTGTCGACGGCCCGGGAATAGCGTTTCTGGTCCAGGCAGTAACTGAACTGAACGCTCACCCGGAAGCCGGTGCGCCATGGCTGGCAGCGGACCACCCGGGCCGCCACGCGGGGTTCGTTAATGTATTTGCCGCGGATTTGCAGGTACAGGCGGGCGCCGGGTTCGACCGGCCGGGGGCACTGAACCGCCATGCCGTAGCGGTTCATATCCAGGCAGTTCACCGCCACCGGGTTCTTGCCACGGCCAAAAAAGCCGCGTTCACTGAGCTGCACGTTCAGGCAGGTGGCGGGAAACCGTTCCTTGATTCGGCGATCTGAGGGCTTACTTGCCATGGCTGCATCCACTGTCTTTTTGTCTTTGTTGTTTCCGGAAGCCATCCGGACCCTCAAGTGTAGCCAGCACCGGGTTGTCTGAAAATTGATCAACATGAAAAGTGTGACTGGCGTCTCACCCGGCAGTTGCTCCGGCCTGATCGGATAAAACCGGAACCGGTAGGCGACAGTCTGTCTGGCAAACACTACAATGGCGGGTTCAAAACCATTCAAAACGATGTCGACGGGAAGCAAACTTGAAGTCATTGCCGCTGCACCAACTCTACAAATCCTGTGTTCTGAAAGAGCTGCCATTCAAAACCACCCGGCAACTGGAGCCGCTGGCTGAGATCGTCGGCCAGAACCGTGCCCAGGAAGCCGTGCGCTTCGCACTGGCCATGCCCCACGGTGGTTACAACGTGTATGCGGTAGGCCGGAACGGGTTGGGCAAGCGCACCATGATGCTGCGCTACCTGGAGCACCATGTAGACACCGAACAGCAAAGCCATGACTGGTGTTACGTGGCCAATTTCGAAGAGCCCCGTAATCCGAAGTTGCTGAAGCTGCCCTCTGGCAAGGGCACCCAGCTGAAGCAGGACATGGAAAAGCTGATGGCCCGGCTGGTGAAGATGATTCCCCAGACCTTCGAGGGCGACAGTTTTCTGGAGCGCGCCGAGCAGCTGAAGAACGACTACGTCAAGCTGCAGGAAGACGAACTCGAAAAGGTGGCCAACCAGGCCAAGCGCAAGAAAGTGCGCCTGACCATCAGCACCCCCGGCGGATACCGGCTGGTGGCTATGAATGGCGAAGAGCCCCACACGGCGGAAAGCTTCCAGGCCCTGACCCAGGAGCAGCGGGACAAGTTCGAGGAAGTCATCAACAAGCTGGAGAAGAAACTCCGGCAGGTACTGCGCAAGCTGGCAGATTGGGAGCAGGAATACGCCGAGAAACAGCAGGCCCTGAACCAGGAAACCCTGGAAGGCATCTCCGGCCACCAGATTGACGAATTGAAAGACAAGTATAAAGAGCTGCCAGACGTAACGGCCTACCTGGAAGCGGTGCGCAAAGACCTGGCTGAAAACCTGGATATCTTCCTGGAAGACGACGAAGAACAGGCGGCCATTGCCTATGCGTCGCTGGACAAGAAAACACCCCGCCGCTACATCGTGAATGTGCTGGTACACCAGACCAGCAACGAAGTACCCGTGGTGGTGGAAGATAACCCCACCTACCACAATCTGTTCGGTTACGTGGAAAACGTCACCTACAAGGGCACGGTGTTTACTGACTTCTCGCTGATTCGCCCCGGCAGCCTGCACAAGGCCAACGGTGGTTACCTGCTGATGGATGCCATCAAGGTACTGGAGCAGCCCTTCGTGTGGGATGGCCTGAAGCGGGCGCTGCGCTCCCGTACCCTTCAGATCAACTCCCTGGAGCGGGAACTGACCCTCTCCGGGACGATTTCCATCGAGGCGGAATCGGTGCCGCTGGACGTGAAGATTGTGCTGTTCGGGGACCGCGAAACCTGGATGCTGCTGCAGGAATACGATTCCGAGTTTGCCGAGCTGTTCCGGGTAACAGCGGACTTCGAGAATGAAATGTACCGCACGGCGGAAAGCCAGCTGCAGTACGCCAAGTTTATTGCCAGCCTGGTGGTGGAAAAGAAACTGCTGCATTGCAACACCAGGGCGGTGGCCCGGGTAATCGAACACAGCGCCCGTATGGCCGACCACCAGGACCGGTTATCGCTGCATGCCGCGGATATTGCCAACCTGCTGCGGGAATCGGATTTCTGGGCCCGCCAGGCCGGCGCCCGGCTGATTACCGAGGTGCACGTGGAACGGGCGCTGGAAAGTGCCCGTTACCGCAGCAGTCGCATTCGTGACCAGTTCTACGATTCCATCCGCGACGGCACCACGCTGGTTACCACCTCCGGCACCTGTGTGGGGCAGGTGAATGCGTTGTCTGTGCTGTCTACCGGCGGTTTCGAGTTCGGCTTGTCTAACCGGGTAACGGCAACCTGCTACTATGGTGATGGTGCCGTGATGGATATCGAGCGGGACGTAAAGCTGGGTGGCAACATTCACTCCAAGGGCGTGATGATTCTCAGCTCCTGGCTGGCGTCTTACTTTGCGGTGAACGACCCCATGCACCTGTCTGCCAGCCTGACCATGGAGCAGAACTATGGTGAGGTAGACGGCGACAGCGCATCGCTGGCAGAGCTGGTGGCGCTGATCTCGTCGTTGTCCGGTGTGCCGGTGCGCCAGGACCTGGCCATTACCGGTTCAGTGAACCAGTTTGGCGAGGTGCAGCCCATCGGCGGTGTGAACGAGAAAATTGAAGGCTTCTTTGCCACCTGCGAGCTCAAGGGCGGTTTGACCGGCACCCAGGGTGTGATCATTCCGGAAACCAACGTGCAGAACCTGATGCTCGACAGTGAAGTGGTGCAGGCTGCGCGCAATGGCCAGTTTGCGGTTTACCCGGTAAGCCGGGTGGAAGAGGCCGTTACCTTGCTGCTGGACAAGCCCGCCGGCAAGGCGAATGACAAAGGCCGGTATCCCAGGCAGAGTGTTTTTGGCATTATTCAGCAGCGGCTTGAGAAAATGCGGGAACACGAGCGGCAGGAACACGCGCGGGACGAGCACAAAGACCCGTCCATCCACTGACCGGGACCATAATAAAACGGACAGGAGAATAGAGATCCATGACTGATATCCAGCAAACTGTGTACGTGGTAGAAGACGACGAAGCCGTCCGCGACTCCCTGGAGTTGTTGCTGAAATCCGATGGCAAGCCGGTGAAGACCTACGAAAGCGCCAACGCCTTTCTGAAGGACTACTCCGATAAAATGGCCGGCTGCATTGTGCTGGATATCCGTATGCCGGGTATGGACGGCATGGAGTTGCAGAAGAAGCTGAACGAAAAGCATTCGATTCTGCCCATCATCTTTGTGACCGGTCACGGCGACGTGCCGATGGCGGTAGACGCCATGAAAGAAGGCGCGGTGGACTTCATCCAGAAGCCGTACCGGGAAGAAGCCCTGCTGGAAAAGATCGAGGCGGCCCTGGAGCAGGACCTCGAGCAGCGCAAGACCCTGGACGAAAAACAGGAAATCATCCGCCGGGTGAAAAGCCTGACCCCGCGGGAAGCCGAAATCATGGACCGCATGATTGCCGGCCAGGCCAACAAGGTGATTGCCATCGAGCTGGAGATCAGCCAGCGCACCGTGGAAATCCACCGTTCCCGGGTTATGCACAAGATGGGTACACATTCCCTTGCACATCTGGTGCGTATGGTTCTGTCCGTAAAGGACCTTATCGACTAAGCCGGTTGCTGTGGTCATCATGCCAGAACGTTTATAACCGGCCACGCTTGTATGACTGAAGTTGTCAGTGAGAACTCAGAGGTGACGGTCCTGCTGGTTGATGACAACCCGCAGAACCTGAAAGTCCTCTACGAGACCCTGAAAGACAAAGGCTACCGCCTGCTGATTGCCAACGAAGGCGAGAAAGCACTGGACCTGGCCCACCGTCACCACCCGGAAGTGATCCTGCTGGATATCATGATGCCGGAGATGGATGGCTATGAGGTGTGCGAGCGCCTGAAGGCCGATCCGGAAACTGCCGACATCGCCGTGGTATTCCTGTCCGCCCTGGACGACCTGCAGGCCAAGGTGAAGGGTTTTTCCCTGGGTGGGGCCGATTACATCTCCAAGCCGTTCCAGTCTCTGGAAGTGATCGCCCGGGTGAAAACCCATGCCCGGGTTATCCGGCTCGAACGTGAGCTGCAGGCCCGTAACCGGGAACTGCAGGGCGACCAGACCCGCATTCTGGATTCCATCAGCGAAGGCATCTACGGGCTGGACGAAAACGGCCTGATCGAGTTTGCCAACCCGGCTGCCGCCGCGATTGCCGGCCGCCCGGTAGAAGACCTGATCGGCAAATGTTTCTTTGACCTGCACTTTGCCACAGCTGACGAATGCCGTGACAGCCTGCCGGTGATGGCGACCTGTAACAAAGGTGTGCCCGAACACCAGCGGGATATCCAGATGCTGCGAGTCGATGGCAGCAGCTTCCCTGCAGAATACCGGGCCACCCCGAAGCTTGATGGCGATGAGCTGCATGGCGCTGTGGTGGTGTTTCACGACATTACCGCCGAGCTTGAAAGCGAGAAAGCCCTGGAAGAAGCCCGGGAGCTGGTGCAGGAGCAGCGCGATCAGCTGGCCCACACCTCCCGCCTGACCACCATGGGCGAGATGGCCGCCGGTTTCGCCCACGAGGTAAACCAGCCGCTGACCGCGATTTCCAACTACGCCCGGGTTTCCAAGCGCATGATGGCCAAGGACGAGCCTGACCTTGAGCTGCTGGGTGAAACCCTGGATAAAATCGATGCCCAGTCCCACCGGGCCAGCGAGATTATCCGCCGCATCCGCCGCTTTATGAAAAAGCCTGCCACTGGCAAGGAAGAATTGTCGGTGCCCGAGCTGCTGGAGGACACCCGGCAGTTTGCCGAGGTGGACATGCGCAACAACGAAGGCGGCATTGAGGTGCGGGTAGACGACGATCTGCCGGGTATACTGGCAGACCCCATTCAGGTGCAGCAGGTGGCCCTGAATCTGATCCGAAACGCCCTGGAGGCAACCCGCAGTGCCGGATCGTCCCAGCCTGTGGAGGTTTCAGCACGGCGTTGTGGCGAGCAGTGTGTTCGGGTAGAAGTGCGTGACCACGGTGTCGGTGTGCCGGAAGAAGCCGAGGATAAGCTGTTCCACCCGTTCTACACCACCAAGGAAGATGGTATGGGCATTGGCCTTGCTACCTGTCGCTCGCTGATGCAGGCCCAGGGTGGCGATATCGGGTACCAGCGCCCGGAGGAAGGCGATGGTGCCTGTTTCTGGTTTGTGTTGCCCATTGCAGGCGCCGAGGGCGCACCCTGCACCCCCGACGAAGCCTGACCCCTTATAGCCAGTCTATGCGCCCGGTAAGGTGGGGCGCGTCTCCCTTGGCATTCAGAATCTGATAGTCCCAGCCGTCTGCCCCGGTGCGCCAGTTCAGCTGCGCGGTGCCGGGCAGGAACAGCGGCTTCTTGAACTGGCAGCTGACCTTCACGGGCCCTGACTGCCAGCCTTCCTGTTGTTCCAGCAGTGCCAGCGCGTGGGCCTTGCTCCACATGCCATGGGCAATCGCACGCGGAAAACCGAAAGCCCGGGCGCTCAGGGCGTGCATGTGAATAGGGTTACGGTCACCGGAAACCTTCGCATACTGCCGGCCGATGCTTTCCGGCGCCTTGATGGCTTCAGAGAACGGGTAATGGTCCAGTTGCGGCGGATTCTTGCTGCCTCCGGAAGCTCCCTGGCCGGCCATCCGGAACAGGTTGGTGCTGGTTTCTTCCCAGATCAGCTTGCCGGCGGCCCGGGCTTCGGTAATCAGGTCGAACTCCATGCCCCTGTCTGTGCGCCGCTGGTTGCCCAGCGTTACCCGGATATCCAGGTTTTCGCCGGCACTGACCGGGCGATGCTGGATGATGGTGTTGCGCAGGTGCACCAGCCCCAGCAAGGGCAGGGGGAAGGATTTTTCCGTCAGCAGCTTCAGGTGCAGGGGAAACGCCAGGATGTGAGGCCAGGTAATAGGGGCCCGGGAGCCAGGCTTGAACCCGCATATGCGCTGATAGGTTTTCAGGGCCGGAGTGTTGGTGGCAATCCCCAGCAGGTCTGCCTGCAGGTCCGGAATGCGGGTTTGCTCGCCCGGCTTGTGTTGTTTGGGCAGCAGGGCCTTGCCATACAGTGGCAGCAAGGCCGGCGGTGCGCTGTGGTAGACCAGTGAATCCGGCATTAAGGCTTTCTCCCGATTATTAATGGTTTCAGGTACAACTGTGCGTGCGTGGCCTGATATGCTCTAATGTACGACGAAAGTCTGGCAAACCCGGCCAGAGGTGGCATTGACCCGGCGTGCTCCGGACCCTGTCCGGTGGGTCAAAGTGGTAACTGATAAATAAAAAAGCGGGACTCTATGCAGGAACTACGTGATGCGGGCGTGATGCTGCGCCTGATTTATGAGGCGATGAAGAAAAAGGGCATTGATACCAATGCTATTTTCAGCCGTCTGGGTGTAGATGAGCAGTATGTTTATACCGATCAGCTCCGAACTCCCCACAATGCCCAGCTGTATTTCTGGCAGGCGGTTGAAGATGTATCCGGCGATGAAGATATTGGCCTGCACCTGGGGCCACTGTTGCCGGCCTACAAAGGGCAGGTGCTGGAATACCTGTTCCTGAGTAGCCCCACCTTTGGCGAAGGTCTTCGCCGGGCCCAGAACTATCAGCGCCTGCTGAGTGATGCGGCCAATACCGATTTCTTTGTGGAAGGCGACGAAGCCTGCATGGTGCTGGATGCAGCCTCGGAAGAAGTCAGCCGGCTGCGGCACTTCAACGAGTGTTTTGTGCAGGGCTTGATTACCTTCTTCAAATCCATCACCGATGGCCGTTTTTATCCCTCCCGCATCGAGTTCGAGCATGAGCGGGAAAAAGGTATCGACCACGCAAAGGAAGTGCTCGGTTGTGATGTGGTGTTCGGCGCCCGTGAAAACCGTCTGTACTTCCCGGTGGAAATTCTGTCCTATGCCTCGCCCCATGCCGAGCCGGAACTGCTGGCCCTGCACGAGCGTTTTGCCAGTGAGCAGGTAGCGAGGCTCGAGAAGAAAGACATCGTAGGGCAGGTGGAGCGGATTATTGCCGAGCTGCTGGACAGCGGTGAGGTGACACTGGATGCGGTGGCCGAAAGGCTGGGTATCAAGCCCAGAACCCTGCGCACCCGGCTGACCGAAGCTGAAACCAGTTTCAACCAGGTGCTGGCGGATTTCCGCTACCGGCTGGCCCGACAGCTGCTGGCAACGACCGACGAGTCCATCGACGAGATCGTGTATCTGACCGGTTTCTCCGAGCCCAGCACGTTTTACCGTGCGTTCAAGCGCTGGTCTGGCATGACGCCGATCGAGTACCGTAAAACCGCCCAGACCAAGGATGTGATGGTCGACGCCATGTAAGGCGGTTTTCTGAAAATCTGAAAAAAGTTCTTCAAAAGCGTTGACATAAACGGGGGCGTCTTTATAATGCGCCCTCGTTGTCACAGAGCAGTCGCAAGACAGCTCAGGCACGCCGCGCGGAGCGGTAGTTCAGTTGGTTAGAATACCGGCCTGTCACGCCGGGGGTCGCGGGTTCGAGTCCCGTCCGCTCCGCCATTTATCTCCTCCCCCTTGTTTTCGATATCCCCTTTTTATTTCCAGCTTTTTCTCAGCTATCTGACCTGATTTGTTTTCGCCGTTCGCCCGGGCTTGTTCCGTGCCAGCGCTGGTATGCCTTGTGAAAGGCCGGTGGGTTGGCAAAGCCCAGCAGCCAGGCAATTTCCGCCAGTGATGTATCGGTTTCCTTCAGGTAATCCTCTGCCAGTTGTTTGCGGGTGTCGTCCAGCAGTTGCCGGAACCCGGTACCCTCGGCGCTCAGTTGCCGTTGCAGGGTCCAGGCCGTGGTGCCCAGCCGGGCAGCGAGTGTTTCCAGCGTAGGCGTTTCACCCCGCAGCAAGGGGGTTAACAGGTGGCGCACCCGGTCGGCCACGCTCCAGCCTTTGCGGATTTGTCGCAGTTCCCGTTCACAGACTCCTGACAGCTTCTCGTACATGCCCTCATGGGCCTGGGTCGGGCTTTGTTGCCACACGCTTTCCTTGAAGCGGATGGCGTTCTCCCGGGCGCCGAACTCCACCGGGCAGCGAAACCAGCTTTCGAACACGTCGTCCAGGCTAATGGATGGATACTCTATCCATACCTTTTCCAGCACGTCGTAGCGGCCGGTGATATGCCGGGCCAGTTGGGTCCATGCGGCCAGTATGGAATCCACCACAAAGTAGTTGTACGGGTTGTAGGGCTGGATCGAGTAGAAGCGCACGGTACGCTGCAACTCATCGACCGAGGGTTCGCCCCGGGAGTTCTGGCTGGTGAGCAGGGAATAGCGAATCAGGCTACGGAAGGCCTGGCTGACTGAATTTGCACATTCAGCGGCCAGTCCGGCCATGCCGGCGTCCACCGGCCGAGTCAGGGCGCCCATGCGCAGGCCCAGGGCGGGGTTGCCGGTTGCGGTGATGGCAGCATGGCCAAGACGCATAAAACGGGGGATGCTGATGCGGGCATCAGCCGAGGCCAGTGCAGCATCATCTAGCCGGAACCTGGCTTTCAGTTTGTCGATATTGCCGCCTTCGGCCTCGGTTGCGCGCAGCAGTACTGCCGCATACAGCAGGCTGATATCGCCGAGGGCGTTATGTTTTGGGGTGTTAGCTTCAGGCATATCGGTATTATTGCTGTTATCCAGAGATAATAAAATGTTTGGTTTGGATATTGTTGGCGCCTTCGGTGCTGGGTAGTGTAGGCCCATAACAACGGGAGCCTCGACATCCCGCCTGATAATCCGATGAGGAGCACCGCAATGACCGCAACACCTGGCACCAGCAAGTACCCGCACCTGCTTGAGCCCCTGGACCTGGGCTTTACCAAACTTCGCAACCGTACGCTGATGGGCTCGATGCACACGGGCCTTGAGGAAGTGAAGGGTGGCTTCGACCGGCTGGCGGCATTCTATGCCGAGCGTGCCCGTGGCGGCGCCGGGTTGATTGTGACCGGCGGCATCGGCCCCAACAGCGAAGGCGCGGTGTTCCAGCACGCGGCCAAGATGAGCACCGAGGAAGAGTCTGACAAGCACAAGGTGATCACCCAGGCCGTGCACGAGGCCGATGGCAAGATCTGTATGCAGATCCTGCACGCTGGCCGTTATGCCTATTCTCCGGAGCTGGTAGCGCCCTCTGCCATCCAGGCACCCATCAACCCGTTCAAGCCCAAAGAACTTGATGAAGCGGGTATCCAGAAGCAGATTGACGACTACGTGAACTGTGCCGCCCTGGCCCAGCGCGCCGGCTACGACGGCGTCGAGATTATGGGCTCCGAGGGTTATTTTATTAACCAGTTCATCGTCAAACACACCAACCACCGTACCGACCAGTGGGGTGGCAGCTATGAAAACCGCATTCGCCTGCCGATTGAAATCGTGCGCCGTGTGCGTGAGCGGGTGGGCGAGAACTTCATCATTGTGTACCGCCTGTCCATGCTGGACCTGATCGAAGACGGCAGCACCTGGGAAGAAGTGGTGCAGCTGGCCAAGGAAATCGAAAAAGCCGGCGCCACGATTATCAATACCGGTATCGGCTGGCATGAAGCCCGTGTGCCTACCATTGCCACCTCGGTACCCCGCGGTGCCTTTACCAAGGTAACTGCCCACCTGAAAGGCGAGGTAAGCATTCCGCTGGTAACCACCAACCGGATCAACATGCCGGATGTGGCCGAGAAGATCCTGGCCGAAGGCGATGCCGACATGGTCTCCATGGCCCGGCCGTTCCTGGCGGATGCCGAGCTGGTACTGAAAGCAGCCGAAGACCGTGCCGAGGAAATCAACACCTGCATCGGCTGTAACCAGGCCTGCCTGGACCATACCTTCAGCGGCAAGCTCACCACCTGCCTGGTGAACCCGCGCGCCTGTAACGAAACCCTGCTGACCTATGTGAAAACGGCTCAGCCCAAATCCATCGCGGTGGTGGGTGCCGGCCCGGCAGGCCTCGCCTTTGCCAGCGTAGCCGCAGAGCGTGGCCACAAGGTGACGGTGTTTGATGACGGCAGCGAGATCGGCGGCCAGTTCAACGTGGCCAAGCGGATTCCGGGTAAGGAAGAGTTCTACGAAACCCTGCGTTATTTCCGTGTGATGCTCGACAAGCACGGCGTGGATGTCCGCCTGAACACCCGGGTCAGTGCAGACGACCTGAAAGCCGGTGGCTTCGATGAAGTGGTTATGGCCACCGGTGTCGAGCCCCGCACCCCGGATATCGAAGGTATCGACCATCCGAAGGTGATCGGCTACCTGGATGCCCTGATGGGTCGCAAGCCGGTGGGCCAGCGTGTCGCGGTAATCGGTGCTGGCGGTATCGGCTTTGATGTGTCCGAATTCATCGTGCATCAGGGTGAATCGCCGTCCCTGAACACCGAACACTTTATGAAAGAGTGGGGTGTCGACCTGACCGTGGCGCATCGTGGTGGTATTCAGGGCGTACAGCCGGAAGTACCGGCCCCGGCCCGTGAGGTGTTCCTGCTGCAGCGCAAGGCTTCCAAGGTCGGCAAGAACCTGGGCAAGACCACCGGCTGGATTCACCGTACATCTCTGAAGAACCGCAATGTGCAGATGGTTCCGGGTGTGTCTTACCGCAAGATTGACGACGAAGGCCTGCACATCACGGTTACGCCCAAGGGCGCGGAGCAGGGCGAAGACAAGCTGCTGCCGGTGGATACCATCATCGTGTGTGCCGGCCAGGAGCCGTTGCGCGAACTGCAGGCAGGCCTTGAAGCCGCAGGCCTGCCGGTGCACCTGATTGGTGGTGCCGATGTCGCCGCCGAGCTGGATGCCAAGCGGGCGATTGATCAGGGCAGCCGCCTGGCAGCGGAGATCTGATCACAAATCGTTGCAGTTTTTCTCTGTGTTTTGGGGCCGGTCTGGCTAGACTATGGAAATCCGGCAAGGGGGTACGGAACCCTCAGGCCGGCCCTGTCGTTCGAATAACAAGTTACAAGCATGGAGAAGGTTGATGGTCAGTGCCGCCCAGGCAGCCGAGGGTAACTCAGCTGTCTTCTTGATGGATGGTAGCCAGGTATCCCGGCAGATGCGTTGGTCGGAGTTTGGTGCCTTTCTGGATGGCTATGTTGGGCTTTCGGACCTTGCCGAAACCGATGTGCGCGCCGTGCTGGTCAATCTCAACCCTGACCTGACAGTGGCCTCCCTGGTGTTCTTCCGGATCTGGTTTGACGAAGAAGGCCGCGCAGACAGCAGTTGGAACGTGCCCATCGAAGCGCTGGCGGAAAAGGGTGCCAAGGGCCCCGACCTGGGCGGTGGCGCTATCCGCCTGGTGTGTCGCAGCCAGTGTCCGGACCCTGCTTTTGCCGAGGAACTCTGGGACCCGGATATGACCCCGGGCAGCAACCATTTCCACTCGATTCGCAAGGCTGTTGAAGCCAATACCCTGCATTTCCGCCAGGCCGAGCCGGCAGAAGAGAATATCCCTGTTCTGGTGAATTCGTCGTCTGCAGCCACCGACGAGCGTGTCGATATCGAACGTGCCCGCCTGGCCCAGGTGCTTCGGGAGCAACGGCTGCGCATCAAAACCCTGCAGAGCGTGCACCGGGATGCGGTGTCTGACCTGCAGCGTGACCATCGCCTGGAGATGCAGGCTTTGCGTTCAGAGATGACCGAGCTGGACCAGAAGTACGAACGGCTTCGGGTCAGTAAGGAGCAGCTCAAGAATCGCCTTCAGGAACGTAATGAGCAATACCTCGCGCTACAGGAGCAGCTGGGTAAAGAGGCCCCGGCCGATCCGGAAGCAGGGCCCGATGTTGAGGGCGGCAAATCGGATGCCGAAACGGTCCTGCTGAGGGAGCAGCTGGAGCGCAAGGAGCGGGAGCTGGAGCTGCGGGAGGAAAGGCTGGTTGCCCTCGAACAGGAAAACCAGGAACTCAGAAATCGCGAAGTTCCGGAAGATTCGCTGCTGGAACAGTTGCGAAACCAGGTGGTGTTCCTGGTGGCTTATCACCCGGGTGTCGGCCACATCACACTGCCGTATGATGATATCGAAACCTACTTTGCCAATCCCCAGGCCTACGCCGCTGACCAGTGCGGCATGAACGAGGCCGCCTACCGGGAGTGGCTGGCCCACTATGAAAACCCGGTGTGCAACCATGCCGATACCGACGGCAATGCGTGCGGTGAACCGATCATGAGAGTGTCCCAGCCGGCGGATTTCGAGGCCGGCAAAGACGACCGCTGCGAACAGCATAAAGCCTGATCCCGCGAAGTTTTTTCAGTATCCGCCCGAGTTTCGTTAAACTGTGGGTCTGTTCGTCTCATTCAGACACCACGGGATACTTCATGGACCAGTTCAGGAATATCGGGATTATCGGGCGCATGGGCAGCGTCAAGGTAGTTGAGTCGCTGCGCCAGCTGAAACAGTACCTGACCGCAAACAACTACCACGTCATTATCGAAGAAGACACCGCGACCATGATTCCGGGCCACGGCCTGCAGGTGGCCAGCAAGAAGCTCCTGGGTGAAATCTGCGACCTGGTAATCGTGGTCGGTGGTGACGGCAGTTTGCTGGGTGCCGCCCGGGAAATGGCCAAGGCCAAGATTCCGTTGCTGGGCGTTAACCGGGGTCGCCTCGGATTTCTGACCGATATCTCCCCCAACGACCTTGAAGAGCGGCTGGCCCAGGTGCTGGCTGGAGACTACATCGAAGAGTCCCGGTTTCTTCTGGACGGCCACGTAGAGCGCAACGGCCAGCCTCTTGGCTATGGCTCTGCCCTGAACGACGTGGTGCTGCACCCGGGCAAGTCTACCCGGATGATCGGCTTCGACCTGTTTATCGACGGCCACTTTGTTTACAGCCAGCGCTCTGACGGCCTGATTGTAGCCACGCCCACCGGTTCGACGGCTTATTCACTGTCTGCCGGCGGTCCGATTATGCATCCCAAGCTGGATGCCGTGGTGCTGGTGCCCATGTTCCCCCATACCCTCAGCAGTCGCCCGATCGTGGTGGATGGCAAGAGCGAGATCAAACTGGTGATCGGCGAGACCAACGAAACCTATCCGCAGATCAGTTTCGATGGCCAGATGAACATTTCCTGTGCGCCGGGTGACATCATTCGCATCACCAAGAAGCCCTTCAAGGTTCGGCTGATTCACCCCACCGACCACAACTTCTACGCCACCTGCCGTGACAAGCTGGGCTGGGCAAGCACGATTACAGCGAGTTGAGTATGGCGGGTTACGACATTATCGGCGACATCCACGGTTGCGCTAATACGCTGCAGCGGCTGCTGGATCAGATGGGCTACCGCAAGGTGAACGGGGTTTACCGGCACCCGAAGCGGCAGGCAATTTTTATTGGTGACATTATCGACCGCGGCCCGCGCATCCGCGAGGCCCTGCACCTGGTGCGGGATATGGTGGAGCATGGCGCTGCCCGTATTGTCATGGGCAACCATGAGTACAATGCGCTGGGTTACTGCACCCGGGCCCGCCCGGGCAGTGGCAAGCAGTTCCTTCGGGAGCACAACCCGCGGCACGACCGGCTGATCAAGGAAACCCTTGAGCAGTTTGATGCGTATCCTCATGAGTGGAATGAATTCCTGGAATGGTTCTATACCATTCCGCTGTTCATCGACGATGAGGATTTCCGGGTGGTGCATGCGTGCTGGGACCAGGACCTGATCGACAAGTTCAGGCAAAGCCAGGGCGGAGCCTGCATTGATGAAGACTTCCTGCATGCCTCTGCAGCCATCGAGTCCTTCGCCGGGCAGGTGATGGATACCTTGCTGCGGGGAACCGACCTGCGCTTGCCGGAAGGCATGTCGATTACCGGCAAGGACGGCTATGTGCGGGAATTCTTCCGCACCAAGTTCTGGGCCGATGATCCGAAAACCTACGCCGACGTGGTGTTCCAGCCAGACCCGCTGCCCCCGGAAGTGGCCCGTATGGAGCTGACGGATGCCGAGTACCGGCAGCTGATCACCTATCCGCTGGATGCGCCCCCGGTGTTTGTGGGCCATTACTGGATGGATGGCAAGCCGGCGCCGCTGAAGACCAATGTGGCCTGTATCGATTACAGTGCGGTGAAGTACGGCAAGCTGGTGGCGTACCGGATGGACGGCGAAGACGTGCTGTCGAAAGACAAGTTTGTCTGGGTGGATGTAGACCGGCCGGAACAGCCGGATTATCCCACCAGTGAAGACAGTGTGGCACGCTGAGACGGGGAGAGCAGGTGGATAACGAAAGGTCTTACCCGATTACCCCGGACGGCCGCTGGCAGCCCGCGCCCCGCCACGCCCCGTTTGTGATCGCAACCATAGTGATCGCGGTGGTGATGGTGTGGTTTACCGGCATGGGCCAGAACGCCCTGGCGGCAAACCTGATGTTTGTGGATCCCCGGCCATTCAGCTGGGAGGTGTTCAGCTCGCTGGCTGGCCGCCTGGAGGCGCTGTCTGCGTCCCTGGCCAGTGGCCAGTTGTGGCGGCTGATTACGCCGGATTTCCTGCATTTCAGCTGGACCCACATCATCTTCAACTCGGTGATGTTGTGGTTTCTGGGCAGCCAGATTGAGTGGATAGACGGCCGTGCCCGGCTGGCGGTGCTGTTTGTGGTGGCAAGCCTGCTGTCCAACGGCCTGCAGTACCTGGTGTCTGGCCCGCTGTTTGGCGGCTTGTCCGGTGTGGTGTACGGCATTCTGGGTTACTGCTGGATGAGCCAGCGCAGGCGCCCGCGTTTCCAGTTCCCGCCGGCACTGGTGACCTTTGCGCTGGTGTGGATGGTGATCGGCTTTACGCCGTTGCCGGAAATGCTTGGTCTTGGCCGCATGGCCAACGAAGCCCATCTGGGCGGTTTTGTGGCAGGGTTGCTGGTGGCCGCGTTGTCGCCCTTGCGGGGCAAGCGCTGGCGATAAACCAAAAAAAAGCCCCACCGGAAGGTGGGGCATAAAAAGAGCGTTTTAGCTCCTGATGAGAGAGACCAAATGATACGACCGTCTGTCATTTGGTGAATTAATGATAATTGTTATCATTTGCGTCTGTCAAACGGATTTGCCGATTTTTCAATGAACAAATTTTCAGGAGGTGGGCAATGACCTACGAAGAGTTGATCGAGCGGCTGGATCCGAACGTGTACCGCAATCTGAAACAGGCGATTGAGCTGGGCAAGTGGCCGGACGGCCGTGCCATGACCCGTGAGCAGCGGGAAATCAGCCTGGAAGCGGTGATCTATTACGAAGAAAAGCACAAGGTGCCGGAAGAACAGCGTGTCGGCTACCTCGACCGGGGTGAGAAGGCGGGTACCGCCTGTGACCCGTCTGTGCAGTTCCGCAAGGATCGCCAGGGCAACGATGATGTCGATCCGGATCAGTTTGTAGAGGTCAAGGTTTGAGCGACTCCATTGATGTAACCGGCCGTCTTCGCAAGATGCCGGCGGAAGCCGGCGACCCGGTAGCCTATGCCCTGGCGGTGGGTGATGCCCGCATTGCCCTGAACGACCTGATGGGGCGAAAGGTAAGGATCGATTTCGAGGGTGTGATTCGCTGCATCCATTGTGATCGCACCACCAAGAAGAGTTTCAACCAGGGCTTTTGTTACCCCTGCTTCCGCAAGCTGGCGGCTTGCGACAGCTGCATCATGAGCCCGGAAAAATGCCATTTTCACCTGGGCACCTGCCGGGAGCCGGAATGGGGCGAAGCCAATTGCATGGTGGAGCATGTGGTGTACCTGGCCAATTCCAGTGGCCTGAAAGTGGGTATTACCCGGGGCTCGCAAGTGCCTACGCGCTGGATTGACCAGGGCGCGGTGACGGCGATCCCCATGCTGCGGGTTTCCAGCCGGTACCTTTCCGGGCTGGTAGAAGTGGCGTGCAAGAGCCATGTGGCCGATCGCACCAACTGGCGGGCCATGCTCAAGGGCGATGTGCCGGAGCTGGACCTGGCTCAGGAGCGCCAGAGAATCCTGGAGCTGATCGAAGACGACCTGGCGCAATTGCGTGCAGAGCACGGCGAAGACAGCATCCGGATTGTGGACGAGGCCTCACTTGGGCTGGGTTATCCGGTTCAGGTATGGCCGGCGAAAGTGAAAACCCATAATCTGGATAAAACGCCGGAAGTGGAAGGGCTGCTTGAAGGTATCAAAGGGCAGTACCTGATGCTGGACACCGGGGTGATCAATATCCGCAAATTTACCGGCTATGAAGTCCGGTTCCGGGTTCTCGACTGAGCCCGCCATGTCTTTTGTCTGGAGAGTATGAATGCGAACCAACCAGCCACAAACCATTTACCTGAGTGAATACAAGGTTCCTGCGTATCTGGTTGACCACGTGGATCTGCGTTTCGAATTGTTTGAAGACGGCGCCCGGGTGCACAGTACCCTGTCTGTGCGCCGGAATCCTGAGTCGGCAGACTCCGGTGCCCCCCTGTTCCTGCACGGCGACAGCCTGAAGCTGGAGTCGGTGGCGCTGAATGGCTCAGCGCTGGCTGCCGGTGATTTCGAAGACCGTGGCGATGCGCTGATCGTGCCTTCGGTACCGGCGCAATTCGAATTGCAGGTGGTCACCTGGATCGAGCCGCAGAACAATACCCGGCTGGAAGGTTTGTACAAGTCCTCCGGAATGTTCTGTACCCAGTGCGAGGCCGAGGGCTTCCGGTGCATTACCTTCTACCCGGATCGCCCGGATGTGATGGCCCGGTTCCGCACCCGGATTGAAGCCGATAAAGGCGCCTACCCGGTACTGTTGTCTAACGGCAACCCGGTAGAGCAGGGCGAGCTCGAAAACGGCCGCCACTTTGTCACCTGGGAAGACCCGTTCCCCAAGCCGGCTTATCTGTTCGCGCTGGTCGCCGGAGACCTGGTAGAGAAAAAAGACACCTTCACCACTTGTTCCGGCCGTAACATTGACCTGCGCATGTACGTGGAGCCCCGCAACGCGCAGAAGTGCGATTTCGCCATGGACGCCCTCAAGCGCTCCATGCGCTGGGATGAAGACGTCTACGGCCGCGAATACGACCTGGATATCTTCATGATCGTGGCGGTGGATGACTTCAATATGGGGGCCATGGAAAACAAGGGGCTGAATATTTTCAATTCGTCCTGCGTGCTGGCCAGCCAGGACACGGCGACCGACGCCACCTTTCAGCGCATCGAAGCCATTGTCGCCCACGAGTATTTCCACAACTGGTCCGGCAACCGGGTTACCTGCAGGGACTGGTTCCAGCTGAGCCTGAAAGAGGGCTTTACGGTATTCCGGGATTCTCAGTTCTCGGCCGATATGGGTTCGCCCACGGTCAAGCGCATTGAAGACGTTACCCTGTTGCGCACCGCACAGTTCGCGGAAGATGCCGGCCCCATGGCCCATCCGGTGCGGCCCGCGTCTTACATGGAGATCTCCAACTTCTACACCCTGACCATCTACGAGAAAGGGGCGGAAGTGGTACGGATGATTCACAACCTGCTTGGCGACGAACTGTTCCGCAAGGGCAGTGATCTGTACTTCGAGCGCCACGATGGCCAGGCGGTGACCACGGATGATTTCGTCAAGGCCATGGAAGATGCCTCCGGCCGCGACCTGAGCCAGTTCCGGTTGTGGTACGAGCAGGCGGGCACGCCGGTGGTTAGCGTGGAAGACGACTACGATGCAGACAAGGGCGTGTATGGCCTGACCATCCGCCAGAACATTCCCGACACGCCGGGGCAGACCGGCAAGAAGCCTCAGCACATTCCGTTCGCCATGGGCCTGCTCGACAGCAAAGGCCAGCCGTTGCCGCTGAATATCAGCGCTGGCGAACAGGACGGCCCGCTGGAGCGGGTGCTGGAGCTGACTGAGGCCGAGCACCGTTTCGAATTCCATGGCCTGGCTGAACGGCCGGTGCCGTCCCTGCTGCGGGATTTCTCGGCGCCGGTGCGGGTGCAGTATCCGTGGAGCCGGGAACAGCTGTTGTTCCTGATGAGCCACGATCCGGACGGCTTCAATCGTTGGGATGCGGGCCAGCGCCTGGCCGTGGATGTTATCCAGTCTCTGGTGGGTACGCCGGAGCAGGCCGAGGTTGAGCCGCGGCTGGCGGATGCCTACCGTAAATTGCTGAACGATGCCTCTCTGGACCAGGCGCTGGTGGCCAAGATGCTGTTGCTGCCGTCGGAAGCCTACCTGGTAGAACTGGCGGAGCAGGCCGATGTGCCGGCTATCCACGCGGCCCGGGAGCGGGTGTTGAAGCACCTGGCACAAGAGCTGAAAGATGACCTGCTGGCCTGTTACCAGCGCAACCGGGACCAGGGCGATTACCAGCTGGGCCCGGATGCCATTGCCCGTCGCAGCCTGTGTAATACGGCACTGGGCTGGTTGATGAGTATTGACGATGAGCGGGCCCGGGAGCTGGCGTTAGAGCAGTCCCGCAGTGCAGACAACATGACGGATCGCCTGGGTGCCCTGCGGGCGCTGGTCAATTCCGGCTTTGCAGCAGATCGTGAGCAGGCCCTCGAGAGCTTCTACCAGCGCTTCAGCGATGATCCGCAGGTGGTGGAGCTCTGGTTCTCGGTACAGGCGTCCAGCGGCCAGGCCGGCCAGCTGCCACACATCCTGCAGCTGCTGGAGCATCCGGCCTTTGACTGGAAAAACCCGAACAAGGTGCGCTCCGTAGTGGGTGTATTTGCCGGCCAGAACCTGGCGGCGTTCCATAATCCTGATGGCAGTGGCTATCAATTCCTGGCCGGGCAGGTTTGCCGCCTGGATGACAGCAACCCGCAGATTGCCTCCCGCCTGGTAACGCCGTTAACGCGCTGGCGGAAGTTCGCACCTGCCTACTCCAGCCAGATGAAAGCGGCACTGGAAGGCATCCGGGACAAAGATAACCTGTCCCGTGACCTGTACGAAGTTGTGCATAAGAGCCTGGCAGGCTGACCTGCTGGCGGGGCCCGAGCCAGGCGCACGGGCCCGCGCTGGCTGTGTATCGTTTTGTGTTTTTTCAACCGTCGTCACAGCCTGATACAAAATCGCACTTTCGGTCGATAGACAATGTTGCTCAATCGGCTAATCTGTTGGAAAGTCTGCGATTGCATCAGACCATAACAATAAAGCCCGACAGAGGCTTCCAGACGGAAAGGTTGCACAATGAGATACAACAAAAACGTTCTTTTGGGTGGGCTGCTGGCAGCTTCCTTCGCCGCATCCCCCGTTTACGCGGCTGTGTCTGCTTCAGAAGCAGCGCGGCTGGGTAATGACCTGACCCCTTTCGGTTCGGTCAAGGCCGGAAACGCCGATGGCACCATCCCCGCGTGGGACGGCGGCCTGACAGAACCCCCGGCCGGCTATCAGGGCAGTGGCCAACACCATATCAACCCGTTTCCGAATGACCAGGTGCTGTTCACCATCAATGCGTCCAACATGGACCAGTACAGCGAGCACCTGACCGATGGCCAGAAGGCCATGTTTGAAACCTACCCGACGACCTTCCAGATTCCGGTTTACCAGTCCCGCCGTACCCATGCGGTTCCTGACTGGGTTGCCGAGAACACCCGCAAGAACGCAGTGAATGCGGAAGTGGTTGGTGAGGCTGAAGGCCTTGATGGCGCCTTCGGGGGCTATCCTTTTCCGATCCTTCATGGCAATAACGAAGAAAAAGCCTGGCAGGTGATCTGGAACCACCTGACCCGCTGGCGCGGTATATCCCTTACCCGTCGTTCCAGTGAAGTGGCCGTGCAGCCCAACGGGGATTACGGCCTGGTGACGTCCCAGCAGGAAGCCTTTTTCAACTTCTACAGCCCTGAAGGCAGTGAAAAAGATCTCGATAACATCATTTTCTACTACCTGTCTTTCACCCAGTCTCCGCCCCGCCTTGCCGGTGGTGCGATCCTGGTTCATGAAACCCTGAACCAGATCGTCAGCCCCCGTAATGGCTGGGGTTATAACGCCGGGCAGCGCCGTGTGCGCCGGGCACCCAACCTGGGTTACGACTCCCCGATCGCGGCGGCCGATAACCTTCGGACGGCCGACGACACCGATATTTTCAACGGTGCCATGGATCGCTATAACTGGAATTACGAAGGGATGCGGGAAATCTACGTGCCCTACAACAACTACAAGATTGGCGAAAAGGGCACTCCGTATTCCGAGATTCTGGGTATTTCCCACCTGAATCCTGACCTTACCCGCTGGGAATTGCACCGGGTGCACGTGGTTGAAGCCACCCTCAAGGATGGTGAGCGCCACATCTACGCCAAGCGTCGTTTCTATGTCGATGCCGACAGCTGGAACACTCTGCTGCTCGACCAGTACGACGGCCGTGGTGAGCTCTGGCGCGTAACCATGGGTATCGCCAAGAACTATTACGACATGCCGGGTGTGTGGACAGCACTGGACGTGTACCACGACCTGCAGGCCCGTCGTTACCATGTTCTGGGCCTGGATACCGAAGAACCCAACACCCGTGTGTTCACTGACGACGTACCCAGCAAGCGTTACTTCTCGCCGGCTTCCCTGCGCAGACGAAGTGTACGCTGAGTTTTGGCGCGGGCTCAGGCCCGCGCCGGCAGCTTTCTGATCTAACCAACGTAAAGGCAATCTGAATGGCTAATAGGTTCATGTGCGAGACACTGGGTTCTGCCTGTCTTGGCCTGTCCATGGCATTGGCAGCACCTGCGGCGTTTGCGCTGACAGATATCATCGAGACCCCGGCTTTAATGTCGGACCTGGCTCCGGAATCCCTGCTCAACGACGCCACCCGTGCGGGTGACCGCATTGTTGCCGTTGGCGAGCGCGGGCATGTGATTTACTCCGATGATGAAGGGCAAACCTGGACCCAGGCCGAGGTGCCTGTATCGGTGACGCTGAACGCCGTGGATTTTGGCAGCGACAGCAGCGGCTGGGTTGTTGGCCACAGCGGTGTGGTGCTGCATTCCGGGGATGCCGGGGCTACCTGGCAGCTGCAGTTCGATGGCCTGCAGGCGGCCGAGCTGGTGATCGAAAGCCGGGAAGAGCAGATTGCTGCGATGGAGGAGCGTATCGAACAGGCTCCGGAAGCCGAAAAGGGCGACCTGGAATGGGCGCTGGATGACCTGTTCTTTGCCCTGGAGAACGTGCAGGCAGACATGGAAATCGGCCCGGTTAACCCGTTACTGGATGTGTGGTTTGAAAACGACCAGCACGGCTTCGTGGTGGGTGCCTACGGCATGGTCCTGCGCACGCAGGATGGCGGTGAAACCTGGGAAGACTGGGGCCCGCAGCTCAGCAACCCGCAGAACTTCCATTTGAACAGCGTGGCCCGGGTAACCGGTGGTGCGCTGGTGATCGTGGGCGAAGCCGGCCAGGTGCATGTATCCGTCGATAACGGTGATACCTGGGAGCGGCGCGAGAGCCCCTACGATGGCTCACTGTTTGGCGTGATGGGTACCGGCAAGGTGAATGAAGTGCTGGCCTTCGGTCTTCGCGGCAACACCATGCTATCGACGGATCTCGGCCGCAGCTGGACCATGGTTGCTAACGAAGGCGGCACCACCCTGAACAACGGTTCGGTTGCAGACGATGGCCGGGTCACCCTGGTGGGTAACAGCGGCGCGGTGCTGATGAGCAGCAACGGTGGTGAAAGTTTCCGCGCGCACTTCCGGAACGACCGGGAGGGTGTCATGGGTGTGGTTCCACTGAGCGGAACCAATCTTCTTCTGGTAGGCGAGGGCGGTGTGATGATCACCGATTCCCGCGGCCGGGACCTGTAATAGCGCCCTGGTGTGGCATCAACGGATTTAATGGATAGAGGGGTTTTTTAATGTCTGACCCGATGCATGACAGGGGTGAACATTACCTGACAACGCCCAAGGCGGAGCCGTTCCTTGAGCGTTTGATTTTTAATAACCGGGCGCTGATTCTTATCGCGTTCTTTGTGCTGACGCTGTTCCTCGGCTACAACGCCGTGAAGATCCAGCCAGACGCCAGCTTCGAGCGGATGATTCCGCTCGAGCATCCGTACATTGTGAATATGCTCGAACACCGGGACGACCTGGAAAACCTGGGTAACTTCGTGCGTATTGCGGTTGCGGTGGAAGACGGCGACATTTTTACCGCCGAATACATGGAAACCCTGAAGCAGATTACCGACGAGATGTTCTACCTGAACGGTGTTGACCGTTCCGGCCTGAAGTCTCTCTGGACCTCCAACGTGCGTTGGGTGGAAGTGACCGAGCAGGGCTTCCAGGGTGGTACCGTGATTCCGGACACTTACGACGGCACTCGCGAGAGTCTTGAGCAGTTGCGCCAGAACGTACTGCGTTCGAACGAAGTAGGCCGCCTGATTTCAGACAACTTCCGTTCCACGATTGTGTACGCGCCGCTGTACGAGACCAACCCGGAAACCGGCGAGCCGCTGGATTACGCCGCGTTCTCCAAAGAGCTCGAAGAAAAGATTCGCAGCAAATACCAGGAGCAGAACCCGGAAATCAGCATCCACATCGTTGGCTTTGCCAAGAAAGTGGGCGACCTGATTGAAGGTATCGGTTCCATTGCCTGGTTTGCCGGCATCACCATCCTG
Organism: Marinobacter sp. G11; assembly: GCF_021282325.1. Classification (NCBI taxonomy): domain Bacteria; kingdom Pseudomonadati; phylum Pseudomonadota; class Gammaproteobacteria; order Pseudomonadales; family Marinobacteraceae; genus Marinobacter; species Marinobacter sp. G11. Next base: position 36,187 of record NZ_JAJSPB010000014.1, on the reverse strand, counting down.
CTGACCACGTTGCTGCTGTTCTGGTATTCCCGCTGCATCGCCGGCACGCTGATCCCGGTGCTGACCTCCATCATCGCTGTGTTCTGGCAGCTGGGTACTCTCCGGCTTCTGGGCTATGGACTGGACCCGTACTCGGTGCTGGTGCCGTTCCTGGTGTTTGCGATCGGTATCAGCCACGGCGTACAGATTGTTAACGCCATGGCTGTGGAAGCGGCCAAGGGCTTTGATGCTGTAACTGCAGCCCGCCTGGCATTCCGTGCCCTGTATATCCCGGGCATGCTGGCGCTGATTTCCGACGCCATGGGCTTCCTGACCCTGGTGTTCATCGAAATCGACGTTATCCGTGACCTCGCCGTTGCCGCCGGCCTGGGTGTGGCGTTTGTAATCATCACCAACCTGGTGCTGCATGTACTGATCATGTCTTACATCGGCATTTCCAAGGGCGGTGTGCGCCATGTGCAGAACCACGGCGACAAGCAGGACCGCAAATGGCGGGTTATGTCTTACTTCTCCCACCCGGGTGTGGCACCGATTTCCCTGCTGATTGCCGTGATCGGCTTGGGCCTTGGCTTGTACTACAAGCAAGACCTGAAAGTAGGTGACCTTGACCAGGGTGCGCCGGAGTTGCGTGCAGATTCCCGCTACAACAAGGACAACGCCTACATCATCAACAACTACTCCACCAGTGCCGATGTATTGGTGGTTATGGTGAAAACCCCGGAAGAGCAGTGCACCCAGTACAACGTGCTACGCGCCATGGACAGCCTTCAGTGGCAGCTGCAGAACACCCCGGGCGTGCAGAGTTCCGCATCCCTGGCAGATGTTTCCAAGCTGGTGACCAAGGCCCTGAACGAGGGTAACTGGAAGTGGTTCGAGATTTCCCGCAACCAGACCATCATCAATGCGTCTATCCGGGATGCGCCGGCCGGCCTGATCAACACCAGTTGCGACCTGACTCCGGTGCTGGTGTTCCTGGAAGATCACAAGGCGGAAACCCTGGAAACCGTGGTTGAGCGCGTTGAAGCCTTCGCCCAGACCAACAGCAACGAAGAGCACACCTTCCTGCTGGCGGCCGGTAACGCAGGTATTGAAGCGGCGACCAACGAAGTGATTTCCAGCGCCAAGGACATGATGCTGTTGCTGGTCTACGGTGTGGTGAGCTTGCTGTGCTTCCTGACCTTCCGTTCACTTCGTGCGGTGGCCTGTATCGTAATTCCGCTGGGCCTGACCTCCATTTTGTGTGAGGCGATCATGGCGGTGTCCGGTATCGGTATCAAGGTGGCGACCTTGCCGGTAATCGCGCTGGGCGTGGGTATCGGTGTCGACTACGGTATCTACATCTACGCCAAGCTCGAGAAGTTCCTGCTGGAAGGCAAGACGCTGCAGGAGGCTTACTACGAAACCCTTCGTTCGACCGGTAAGGCCGTTATCTTCACCGGCGTGACCCTGGGCCTTGGTGTAGTGACCTGGATCTTCTCGCCGATCAAGTTCCAGGCGGATATGGGCTTCCTGCTGTTCTTCATGTTCCTGTGGAACATGGTGGGAGCGATCTGGCTGTTGCCAGCACTGGCCCGCTTCCTGCTGAGACCGGACAAAATGCTGGCGAAAGCCCGCGCAGCCAAGTCTCAATGATTGGCTAAAGCCCCCGAAAGCCCGCGTAAGCGGGCTTTTTTCTTGAATACTCAGCTGGTTAGCGAACTAATCCTTTCTTTATTTATCGCCCGAAGTGTTCTATGTTTTAAAACGAACCGGATGTTTGTCCGTATTTCTGGGCGGGCAATTGATTACAACGACCAAGAAAAAGGAAGAGCACACATGACACTGAAACTCAAAGCGTCCGCTTTTGCCATGGCTGCAGCTGTTTCTCTGGGAGCTGCATCGACTGCAGTTTCTGCCCAGGAGCAGCGCTTCGTAACCATCGGCACTGGCGGTGTAACCGGCGTTTATTACCCGGCGGGTGGCGCGATCTGTCGTCTCGTGAACATGGATCGTAAGGAACACGGTATCCGTTGCTCGGTAGAGAGCACCGGTGGTTCTGTCTATAACCTGAATGCCATTCGTGCCGGCGAACTGGACCTGGCGGTTGCCCAGTCTGACTGGCAGTACCATGCCTACAACGGCACCAGCGAGTTCACTGACGCGGGCAAGAATGAAAAGCTGCGCGCGGTATTCTCCATGCACCCGGAGCCGTTCACCGTTGTTGCCAGCAAAGGCTCCGGCATCAAGAGCTTCGAAGACCTGGAAGGCAAGCGGGTTTCTGTGGGTAACCCGGGTTCCGGCCAGCGCGCGACCGCAGAAGTTCTGATGAAGGAAATGGGCTGGGAGATGGACAAGTTCTCCCTGGCGGCCGAAATCAAGGCGGCAGAGCAGTCCCAGGCCCTGTGTGATGGCAACATCGATGCTTTCTTCTATACCGTTGGCCACCCCTCCGGTGCCATCAAGGAAGCCACCACTTCCTGTGACAGCGTACTGGTGAACGTGGATAACGCAGCCACCAAGAAGCTGATCGACGATAACCCGTACTACCGTAAAGCGGTTATCCCCGGCGGCATGTACCGTGGTTCCGACGATGACGTAACCACTTTCGGTGTGGCAGCTACCTTTGTGTCTTCCACCGATGTGCCGGACGACGTGGTATACGAAGTGGTCAAGGCGGTATTCGAGAACTTCGACAGCTTCAAGCGCCTGCACCCGGCGTTTGGCAACCTGAAGAAGGAAGAAATGGTCTCTGATGCCCTGAGTGCACCGCTGCACCCGGGTGCGGCCAAGTACTACCGTGAAGCTGGTCTGATCGACTGATCAGCCGGGTAGAGAGCAGAGCGGGCGCCAAGCCCGCTCTGTTGATTCAGTCAGACTGTTTTTTATTTGCAGGAACGTTCTATGGCAACGAATGACCCGGGCACCGGGGCAGGTGCGGATGCCGCAAAGGTAAGCGAGGTGCTGCAGACCGAAACCGGTGGCCGTGCCCTGCAAGGCCCAGCAGCGGTACTCCTCTTCATCATTCCGGTATGCTGGTCTTTGTTCCAGCTCTGGATCGCATCACCCCTGCCGTTCATTCTGAACTTCGGTATTTTCAACTCGACAGAAGCCCGCTCCATTCACCTGGCGTTTGCGGTATTTCTGGCGTTTTCGGCATTCCCCATGATCAAGGGGGTTCATGCCAACAAGGTGCCCATCTATGACTGGGTGCTGGCCCTGGCCGCGGCCTTTGCGGCGTCTTATCTCTACGTTTTTTACGATCAGCTGGCGACGCGACCGGGTGCCCCTATCACCGCGGATCTTTGGGTGGCGCTGTTTGGTCTTGTGCTGTTGCTTGAGGCAACCCGGCGGGCGCTTGGCCTGCCGTTGACGATTGTTGCAGCGGTGTTTATAGGCTATTCCCTTGCCGGCCCCTATATGCCGGATGTCATCTCCCACAAAGGGGTCAGCCTGAATAAACTGGCTTCACACCAGTGGCTGGGCACAGAGGGCGTGTTCGGTGTTGCTCTCGGGGTTTCCACCAGCTTCGTGTTCCTGTTCGTGCTCTTCGGTGCTCTGCTCGAGCGGGCGGGCGCCGGCAACTATTTCATCAAGGTGGCCTACGCCATGCTCGGCCATATGAAGGGCGGCCCGGCCAAGGCGGCGGTGGTGTCCAGTGGCCTGAGCGGTGTGATTTCCGGGTCTTCCATTGCCAACGTGGTGACCACCGGTACCTTTACCATTCCGCTGATGAAGCGGGTGGGTTTCCCGGCTACCAAGGCCGGTGCGGTTGAGGTGGCTGCGTCCACCAATGGTCAGCTGACCCCGCCGATCATGGGTGCTGCGGCGTTCCTGATGGTGGAATATGTCGGCATTTCCTACCTGGAAGTGATCAAGCATGCGATTCTGCCGGCGCTGATTTCCTACGTGGCATTGATCTACATCGTGCATCTGGAAGCCTGCAAGCTGAAGATGCACGGCATTGAGCGGCCGAACCGGCCATCCCTGGCTCAGCGCATGCTGAACTGGGTGGTGGTACTGATCGGGCTGATTGTGCTGACCTTTGCCGTCTATTACGGCGTTGGCTGGACCAAGGGTGTGCTTGGAGAAGCGGCACCCTGGGTGCTTGGCCCCATCCTGGTTGCCATCTACGTGGCGTTGATTGGCTATGCCACCCGCTTCCCGGAACTGGAGGAAGATGATCCCGACAAGGCCATGGATGAACTTCCGGAAGTCGGCCCTACGGTGAAAACCGGGTTGTATTACCTGCTTCCGGTGGTGGTGCTGGTCTGGTGCCTGACGGTTGAGCGTTTCTCGCCCCAGCTGTCGGCGTTCTGGGCCACCCTGTTTATGGTGTTTATCGTCATCACCCAGCGCCCGTTGAAGGCGTTTTTCCGCAAGCATGGCGGTTTCATGGATGAGTTCACCGGTGGTATCGGTGATCTGTTCCACTCCCTTGCCACCGGAGCCCGGAATATGGTGGGTATCGGTGTGGCAACGGCCACTGCGGGCATCGTAGTGGGTACGGTTACCCTGACGGGTATCGGGCTGGTGATGACCCAGTTCGTGGAATTCCTGTCTGGCGGTAACTTGTTGCTGATGCTGATGTTTACCGCGGTGATCAGCCTGATCCTGGGTATGGGCCTGCCCACTACGGCCAACTACATTGTGGTGTCCACCCTGATGGCGCCGGTGATTGTGACTCTGGGGGCCCAGAACGGCCTGCTGGTGCCGTTGATTGCGGTGCACCTGTTTGTGTTCTACTTCGGCATACTGGCGGACGACACGCCGCCCGTGGGGCTGGCCGCCTACGCGGCGGCCGCCATATCCGGGGCAGATCCCATACGAACGGGTATTCAGGGCTTCACCTACGATATCCGGACCGCGATCCTGCCGTTCATGTTCATCTTCAACACCCAGTTGTTGCTGATCGGGCTGACCGGCTGGGTGGATCTGTTGATTACAGTCTTCAGTGCGGTGACCGCCATGCTGGTATTTTCTGCGGCTACCCAAGGCTACTGGTTTACCCGCAGCTACAAGTGGGAAACCGTTTTGCTGCTGCTGATTACCTTCACCATGTTCCGGCCCGGCTTCTGGTGGGATATGGTTTATCCGCCATACGAGGAACGCCAGGGCGAAGCCATCATGGAGTACGTCGAGCAGGCTGAGCCAGACGAGAAAGTGGTGTTCCGTGTTTCCGGTATGGCACTGGATGGCAGTGATACCACAACCTACACCCAACTGGAGATTCCTGCCGGCGATTCGGCAACTGAGCGGTTGTCTGCTGCAGGCCTGGAGGTGTCTGTCAGTGGCGACATGCTGGCAGTCGACTTCGTGAACTTTGGCAGTGCCGCGGAAGAAGCCGGTATCGATTTCGGCTGGAACATCGAAGCGGTGCAGGCCAAGCTCGAAAGGCCGCCGAAGGAAGTGATATTCATCCCGGCCCTGTTGCTGCTTGCGTTGGTGGCCTTTGGCCAGCTCAAGCGGAAGGCCAGGGAGGATGCTCAGCCCCAGGCTGCGTAACCTGAATCGGCGTTCGTACAAACCCGGCATTGTTGCCGGGTTTTTTTCTGTTAAACTCGCCTCCAAACCGACCCGCGGTTTGTATCGCGGCAGCCGGCCACCATGTGATCTTTGGTATAGATCACCGCTGAGAAACCACAGGAGAGCATCATGCCCGTTATTACTCTGCCCGATGGCAGCCACCGTAGTTTTGCCGAACCCGTAACCGTTCACGACGTTGCCGCCGATATTGGTGCAGGCCTGGCGAAAGCCGCCCTGGCCGGAAAGGTGAATGGCAAGCTGGTCGACACCAGTTTCCTGATCGAGAACGATACCGAGCTGGCCATCGTAACGGAACGTGATGAAGACGGCGTGGATGTTATCCGCCATTCCACCGCTCACCTGATGGCGATGGCCGTACAGGAGCTGTTCCCGGGCGCCCAGGTGACCATCGGCCCGGTAATCGAAAACGGCTTCTATTACGACTTCAAATACGAGCGCCCGTTCACCAACGAAGACCTGGCGCGTATCGAAAAGCGCATGGAAGAGCTGGCCAAGCAGGATCTGCCGGTATCCCGTTCTGTGATGTCCCGGGAAGACGCGGTCAAGCTGTTTGAGAAAATGGGCGAAGAATACAAGGTGCGCATCATCGAGGATATTCCCGGTGAAGAGGACCTGTCGTTCTACAGTCAGGGCGACTTTATTGACCTGTGCCGGGGCCCCCATGTGCCCAGCACCGGCAAACTGAAGGCCTTCAAGCTGACCAAGGTTGCCGGCGCATTCTGGCGTGGTGACCAGAATAACGAGCAGCTGCAGCGGATTTACGGTACCGCCTGGGGCAACAAGAAAGAGCTCAAGGCCTACCTGAACCGGCTGGAAGAAGCCGAGAAGCGGGACCACCGCAAGATCGGCAAGAAACTGGGCCTGTTCCACATGCAGGAAGAAGCTCCGGGTATGGTGTTCTGGCACCCGGATGGCTGGTCTCTGTACCAGGAGATCGAGCAGTACATGCGGGCCAAGCAGCACCAGCATGGCTACCAGGAAATCAAGACTCCGCAGGTGGTGTCCCGTACCCTGTGGGAGAAATCCGGGCATTGGGACAAGTTCAAGGACGGCATGTTTACCACCGAGTCCGAGAAACACGACTATGCCATCAAGCCCATGAACTGCCCCTGCCACGTGCAGGTGTTCAACCAGGGCCTGAAGAGCTACAAGGATTTGCCGCTGCGCCTGGCGGAATTCGGTTCCTGCCACCGGAATGAAGCTTCCGGTGCGCTGCACGGCCTGATGCGGGTGCGTGGATTTACCCAGGATGATGCGCATATCTTCTGCGAAGAAGACGCGATCCAGCAGGAAGTATCGGCATTTATCGAGATGCTGCACGAAGTCTATGCAGACTTCGGCTTTAACGAGATTCTGTACAAACTGTCTACCCGCCCGGAAAAGCGCGTAGGTTCCGATGAAGTCTGGGACAAGGCCGAGGCCGCCCTGGAAGAAGCCCTGAATCGCGAAGGCGTTGACTGGGAATTGTTGCCGGGTGAGGGTGCTTTCTACGGGCCCAAGATCGAGTTCTCCCTGAAAGATTGTCTCGGTCGGGTGTGGCAGTGTGGTACCATTCAGGTCGATTTCTCCATGCCGGGTCGCCTTGGCGCCCAGTATGTGGCCGATAATTCCGAGCGGAAAACGCCGGTTATGCTGCACCGGGCGGTGCTCGGGTCTTTTGAGCGGTTTATCGGTATACTGATCGAAGAATACGAAGGGGCTTTCCCCACCTGGCTGGCACCAACGCAGGTTGCGATCCTGAATATCACCGATAATCAGCGTGACTACTGTCAGAAACTGGCCGAAAAGTGGGATTCTTTGGGGTATCGGGTTAATGCTGACTTGAGAAACGAGAAGATCGGCTTTAAAATCCGCGAGCATACTCTTAACAAGGTTCCCTATCTTGTCGTTGCAGGCGACAAGGAAATCGAAAACAACGCCGTTGCCGTACGTACTCGCAAAGGTGAAGATCTGGGAACCTTATCGCTCGAAGCGTTTGAACAGCTGCTGGCTGACGACATTCAACGCAAGGGCAGAACCAAGACGGAGAACTGATTATTAAACAGCGAACGAATCGGGGTGGGCGCACTCCTAAAGCGCCTATCAATGAGAATATTGACGCAACTGAAGTCCGCCTGATCGATGCCGAAGGCAACCAGGTAGGTGTTGTAGCAATCGAGGAAGCCCTCCGGATGGCGGAGGAGGCAACCCTGGATTTGGTACAGGTTACGGATTCCGATCCGATCGTCTGTAAGATAATGGATTACGGCAAGAAGATCTTCGACGAGAAAAAGGCGAAGGCTGCTGCCAAGAAGAAACAGAAGCAGACGCAAGTCAAAGAGCTTAAGTTCCGTCCAGGAACTGAAGAAGGGGATTATCAGGTAAAACTACGCAACCTGGTACGTTTCCTTGAGAACGGGGACCGCGGCAAGATCACGATTCGGTTTCGCGGCCGTGAGATGGCACACCAGGAACTTGGTATGAAGCTCATGGGCCGGATTGAAGCCGATATCGAAGAGATTGCAACGGTTGAAATGCGGCCGAAAATGGAAGGCCGTCAGATGACCATGATCGTGGCTCCCCGCAAAAAGAAGTGAACCTGATCCTCTGACGGGTCCCCCGCATTGGCGGGGGATTTGTCGTTCAGGGACACAATTTGTTTTATTTAAAAATAGAATGCGGAGTTTTAAAAATGCCGAAGATGAAAACCAAGAGCGGAGCTACCAAGCGGTTCAAAAAGACCGCCACTGGCTTCAAGCACAAGCAGTCCTTCACCAGCCACATCCTGACCAAGAAGAGCCCGAAGCGTAAGCGTCAGCTGCGCGGCACCAAGCTCATCGCCAAGTCAGATGTTGCATCTATCAAGCGCATGACCGCGTGCTGATCCAGCCGCGCGAAACGTTCCTTAGAAAGTAAAGGTAGAAGGATTATAGTATGGCTCGTGTAAAGCGTGGCGTGGTAGCACGTCGTCGTCACAAGAAGATTCTCAAGCAGGCCAAGGGTTACTACGGCGCTCGTAGTCGTGTATTCCGCGTTGCCAAGCAGGCGGTTATCAAGGCTGGTCAGTATGCCTACCGTGACCGTCGCAACCGTAAGCGCGCATTCCGTGCACTGTGGATTGCCCGTATCAACGCTGGCGCCCGTGCAAACGGTCTGTCTTACAGCCGTCTGATCGCTGGCTTGAAGAAAGCGAATGTTGAAATCGATCGCAAGGTTCTGGCTGACCTGGCCATGAACGAGCAGCAGGCGTTTGCCGCTGTTGTTGAGAAGGCCAAAGCGTCCCTGTGATCGCTTAAGCTCTTTCATCGATGACTGATCGATCCGGGTGCTTCATGTCATCGTGAATGCACCCTCTGATAGGGGAAGGGCACGCTCTTCCCCTATTTTTGTTTTAACCTACCCCATTTCTGGTTTGGAGCAGGGTCAATGGAAAACCTGGAGCAATTGGTTCAGGACGGGTTGAGCGCCGTTGAAAAGGCAGACAACCTTCAGGCACTTGATCAAATTCGCGTGGAATACCTCGGCAAGAAGGGCGTGATCACCCAGCAGGCAAAGACCCTGGGCAAGCTCTCGGCAGAGGAGCGCCCTGCGGCCGGTCAGAAGATCAACGAAGCCAAGGGGCAGGTTGAACAGGCTATCAATGCCCGCCGTGCGGATCTCGAGAAGGCGGCCATCGAAGCCAGGCTGGCCAGCGAATCCATTGATGTTACCCTGCCAGGCCGTGGCCAGGACCTGGGTGGCCTGCACCCGGTAACCCGCACCCTGCAGCGTATTGAAGAGATTTTTGCCCGCGCCGGTTACAGCGTGGAGCAAGGGCCCGAGATCGAAGACGATTACCACAACTTCGAGGCCCTGAATATTCCCGGGCACCACCCGGCCCGCGCCATGCACGATACCTTCTACTTCAATCCCGGTACCCTGCTGCGCACCCATACCTCTCCGGTCCAGATCCGTACCATGGAAGCCGGCAAGCCGCCGTTCCGTATGATCTGTCCGGGCCGCGTTTACCGCTGCGATTCCGACATGACCCACACCCCCATGTTCCACCAGGTGGAGGGGTTGCTGGTTGAGAAGAACGTCAGCTTTGCGGATCTGAAAAGCACGGTGGAAGAATTCCTGCGGGTGTTCTTCGAGCGTGACCTGAAAGTACGTTTCCGTCCGTCTTATTTCCCGTTCACCGAGCCATCCGCCGAGGTGGATATCGAGTGGGGCCGGGAAGCAGACGGCAGCATCAAGTGGCTGGAAGTCATGGGCTGCGGCATGGTGCACCCGAAAGTGTTCGAGCATTGCGGCATTGATGCCGAAGAATATCGTGGCTTTGCCTTTGGCCTGGGCGTAGAGCGCCTGGCCATGCTGCGCTACGGCGTGAAAGACCTGCGCATGTTCTTCGAAAACGACCTGCGTTTCCTGCGCCAGTTCCGGTAAGCCCCAGGGCAGAACGGCGTACGCAGAGCTCAGAATCAACCGCACAAATCGCATCAGGACAAGGCAAGAACGATGAAATTCAGTGAACAGTGGCTGCGCGAATGGGTTAACCCGAATCTGGGATCCCAGGAATTGATGGACCAGATCACTATGGCCGGGCTGGAAGTGGACGGCTTCGAACCGGTGGCTGGCGAATTCACCGGCGTGGTGGTTGGCGAGGTGATCTCCGCCGAACCCCATCCGGATGCTGACAAGCTGCGCGTGTGCCAGGTGAGCGATGGTACCAACACCGTGCAGGTCGTGTGTGGTGCGCCCAATGTGCGTGCCGGCCTGAAAGTGCCGTTCGCGGTTGTCGGCGCGGTGTTGCCTGGCAACTTCAAGATCAAGAAGGCCAAGCTGCGCGGCCAGCCTTCCGAAGGCATGCTCTGTTCTGAGTCCGAGCTTGCGTTGTCCGAGAACCATGATGGCCTGATGGAGTTGCCTGCCGACGCCCCTGTGGGGCAGGCCGTGGCGGATTACCTCAAGCTGAACGACATCACCATCGATGTAGATCTCACCCCGAACCGCAGTGACTGCCTGTCCATCAAAGGCCTGGCTCGTGAAGTGGGTGTTCTGAACAGCCTGCTGGTGAACGCACCGGCTATCGAGCCGGTTGAAGCCGTGCATTCAGAGGTTCCTGACATTTGTGTGGAAGCTCCCGCCGGCTGTCCCCGCTATCTGGGCCGGGTACTGCGTAACGTGAACCTGCAGGCGGAAACCCCGCTGTGGATGCAGGAAAAGCTGCGTCGTTCCGGTATCCGTTCCATTGACGCGGCGGTGGATGTCACCAACTACGTCATGCTGGAACTTGGCCAGCCCATGCACGCGTTCGATCGCGAAGAGATCAAGGGCGGCATTGTGGTGCGCATGGCAAAGCCCGCTGAAAAGCTGGTGTTGCTGGATGGCCAGGAAGTGGAACTGACCGAAGACACCCTGGTGATTGCCGATCACGAGAAGCCGGTGGCCATTGCCGGTGTGATGGGTGGCGAGCACTCTGGTGTGAGCGCCAAGACCCGGGACCTGGTGCTGGAGTCTGCCTATTTTGACCCGATCACCCTGGCCGGTAAGGCGCGCGAGTATGGCCTGCATACCGATGCTTCCCACCGCTTCGAACGTGGCGTCGACTACGAGCTGGCCCGGGATGCCATGGAGCGGGCTACCAGCCTGCTGATGGAGATTGTCGGTGGTGAGCCCGGCGAAATTGTTGAAGTGTACAGCGACGAACACTTGCCCAAGGCGCGCACCATCGACCTGCGAGAGCAGCGCCTGGCGGATGTGCTGGGTCTGGCGATCGACCGGACCACGGTTGAAGAAATCCTGACACGCCTTGGCCTGCGTACCGACAAGCTGTTGAAAGACGGCTGGCGCATCAGCGTGCCCAGCTTCCGCCCGGATATTTCCATCGAGGAAGACCTGATCGAGGAAGTGGGCCGGATTTACGGTTACAACAACCTGCCGGTCACCGAGCCGACCGGTTCCCTGGGTCTTCGTGCACGGGAAGAAGCGGTTCGCCCGCTGTCTGCTATCCGTAATTTCTTTGTGGCGCAGGGCTACCAGGAAGCCGTGACCTACAGCTTCGTAGACCCGAAGGTCCAGCAGCTGCTGGACCCTGAACGTGAGGGCATCGCCCTGGCGAACCCGATTTCCGCTGATCTTTCAGTCATGCGCACCACCCTGTGGAGCGGCCTGCTGAAGACGGTTGCCCATAACCAGAACCGTCAGCAGCCACGGATTCGCCTGTTCGAGACTGGTCTGCGTTTCGAACAGAATGGTGATGGCATCGATCAGCAGCCGATGCTGGCCGGTGTCGTGGTTGGTAACCAGGTGCCGGAAAACTGGGTAAACGGTCGCAGAACCGCCGACTTCTTTGATGTAAAAGGGGAGTTGGAGAGCCTGTTCAAAGTGCTGGGTATCGAGATTCAGTTCCTCGCCAGCCAGCACCCGGCTCTGCACCCGGGCCAGACCGCCGAATTGCTGCGCGACGGCGAGCATGTGGGCTGGTTGGGTACATTGCACCCGCAAGTGCAGAAAAATCTTGAACTTAATGGCACGATCCTGATGTTTGAGCTATTCTTGAATTCGATCGTTACCGGATATGTGCCTAATTTCAAAGATATTTCGAAATTCCCGGAAGTTCGTCGGGATTTGGCTATTATTATCGGGAGCGATGTGGCGTTTGCTCAGGTTGAAGAAGTCGCCCGCAAGCATGCCGGCGAGCACCTGACAGCGATGCGTGTGTTTGATGTCTACGAAGGCGAAAGCCTGGGCGAAGGCAACCGCAGCCTGGCCGTCAGCCTGTTCTGGCAGCATCCGGAGCGCACGCTCAACGAAGACGAAGTGCATTCGCTCTTCAACGGGGTAATCGACGCCCTGAAGGAAGAGTTGGGGGCAACACTGAGGAGTTGACAGATGGCGGCTTTGACGAAAGCGGACATGGCGGAACGTTTGTACGAGGAATTGGGTCTTAACAAACGGGAAGCCAAGGAAATGGTGGAAGCTTTCTTCGATGAGATCAGGGGCGCACTCAGCCACAATGAACAGGTGAAGTTGTCGGGATTCGGCAACTTCGACCTCAGGGACAAGAAGCAGCGGCCGGGACGGAACCCGAAAACGGGTGAGGAAATCCCTATCAGTGCCAGGCGTGTCGTGACTTTCCGGCCAGGCCAGAAACTCAAGCAAAAAGTAGAAACGTATGCTGGAACCGAGTCATAACAACGAACTCCCCGCCATTCCGGGGAAGCGCTATTTCACCATCGGTGAAGTAGCCGATCTGTGTGCGGTGAAGGCCCATGTACTGCGGTACTGGGAACAGGAATTCCCGCAGCTGTCGCCTGTGAAACGCCGGGGTAACCGCCGTTACTATCAGCGGGCAGACGTTATCACCATTCGCCAGATTCGCAGCCTGCTTTACGATCAGGGCTACACCATCGGCGGTGCCAAGCAAAAGCTCAGCAGCAGTGAGGTGAAAGACGATACCTCCCAGTACAAGCAGCTGATCCGCCAAATGATTACCGAACTGGAGGAAGTACTGGATGTGCTGAATTCGCCAGCGTCCTGAGGCGGATATCCCGCAGCATGGTACTGTAACGAAAAGGCCGTGGCATTTTGCCCCGGCCTTTTTGCGTTAAGGCTGAGCCAGGACTTACTTGTTCTTGCAGGTTTTGATGCCGAAGATAGAGTAGGCCGGGCAGTTGCCCATCAACGCAGTGGCCAGTGGCACAATGCCAATCCACCCCCAGGGGGTTTGCGGGCCCACAAATACCAGGGCAATCAGTACAATGCCCACAACTGCGCGGATAATCCGGTCTGCTGATCCCATATTAACCGTCATCGTTCTTTCTCCTGTGTGATGTCGGATGTTGAAGCAACTATAGTCCGCAATCCGTGACGGTTCAGTGATAAAGTCACACAGAACCTAATAAACCGATCAAACAGGGCGCCATTCATGGCAAGGCACAGCATTCTGGACACCCTCAACGATTCGCTGCGAAAAGATACGCTGGCCGGCATCAGCACCATGCGTTTTCCTCCCGGGCAGGTGCTGTTCAGTGCCGGTGAACATTGCCGTGGCCTGCCGTTGGTGCTGGGCGGAAGCATCAAAGTCCAGATGACCGGGTTGTCTGGCCACAGCATCGTGCTGTACCGCATGGGCTCTGACGATATTTGCACCTTGTCCATCGGTTGCCTGATGACAGGCCGCAGCTACCGTGCCGAGGCCATTGTGGAGGAAGAAACCGAGGCCGCCATCATTCCCCGTGGATTGTTTGACCGCCTGATGGACCAGTCTGCGGAATTCCGCCTGGGCATTATGGAATCCTATGGCCGGCGGCTGGACGACCTCATGCTGCTGGTAGAGGAAGTCGCCTTTCACCGCATGGATGAGCGCCTGGAAGAGTGGTTGCAGGCTAGGGCGGCGCAGGGGCAGCGGACATTGACCATCACGCACCAGGAGCTGGCAACGGAACTGGGTACCGCCCGGGAAGTGATCAGCCGTTTGCTGAAAGAGCTGGAGCGCCGGGGCCAAGTGGGCCTGGCCCGCGGCAAGATTGAGCTGACCGGCTTGAAGAAGCGTTCAGCGACGGCCTGACAGGCCGTGAAGCAGCCGGGCCAGTTGCTCGGCGGATTGCTCCAGGTTGGCCTCAGCCAGCTGGTAGGCTTGCTGGAGGTCCATTGGGGCGGGCGTGATCGAAAACGCAGCGGTCAGGCCCAGCTGGTGTAGCTCCCCCAGTTCCGCGCCCAGCTTGCCGGCCAGGCCAACCACTGGTACACCGTATATGCTGGCAAGGCCGGCCACGCCGGCCGGTGTTTTGCCGTAGGCGCTCTGGGCGTCGATGGCCCCTTCGGCTGTGATCACCAGGTCTGCACCTTTCACATGGCTTTCCAGTTCGACGGTTTCCATCACCAGTTCGATGCCCGGGCGCAACTGTGCGCCAAGTATTCCGGCCACCATACCGCCAATACCGCCGGCCGCGCCGCTGCCCGGAAAACTCGCGATATCAAAGCCCTGCTGTTGCACCAGCGCGGAAAAGTGCCCCAGATTGGCATCCAGCTGCACAACCTGTTGGACGTTGGCGCCTTTCTGGGGCCCGAAAACGGCGGCAGCGCCGTTAGGGCCCAGCAGGGGATTACTCACATCACAAGCGACGACCAGGCGCACTCCGGACAGGCGGTCAATAGCCGGCATGAGATCTACACTGGCCAGTTGCTCCAGGCCGGTTCCGCCGGCAGGAATGTCCTGGCCCTGGGCGTCCAGCAGCCGGGCGCCCATTGCCTGAAGAATTCCCGCACCGCCGTCGGTGGTGGCGCTGCCACCCAGCCCCATGATCAGGGTTTTGGGCCGGTGAGCCAGTGCGGCAAGCAGCAGCTCTCCGGTGCCCCGGCTGGAGGCGGCCATGGCATTCCGTTCATTGGCGGGCACACAATGCAGGCCGCTACCTTCAGCTACTTCCACAATCGCCGTCTCGCCATCATTCACCAGCCCGTAGCGGGCAGTCGCCGGCTGTCCGAGCGGGCCGGTGACCGTCACCTCATGCAGTTCGCCCTTACGCGCCTCGGTGAGTGCAACGGTAGTACCCTCACCACCATCGGCCAGCGGTACTTCAGTAATCTGGTCCTCCGGCGCCGCCCGGCGCCAGCCGCGGGCGATGGCACTGGCTACCTGCTCGGCAGCCAGGCATTCCTTGAAAGAGTCCGGGGCGATGACGATGCGCATGTTACAAAGCCACCAGGGATGTCAGCCAGACTGCGGTAATGGTCATAAGGCCCATAATCAGGGTGGCTGTCGTGTGGGATTTATAGGCCGTGGCCACGTTCATTTTGCTGAACTGGGAGACTACCCAGAAGTAGCTGTCGTTAGCGTGGGACACAGTCATTGCGCCGGCACCAACGGCCATAACTGTCAGTACCCGACCCATATCCGAATCCAGCCCCAGCTGAGGCAGCAACGGTGCGACTAGGGCAGACGCTGTAACCAGTGCGACCGTGGACGAGCCCTGGGCTGACTTCAGGGCGGCAGCAACAATAAACGGCATCACAACACCAAGGCCAAGCGTTGAAAGGGTATCACCCAGATACTCGCCAAGCGGGGTGGCGGCGAGAACTGCACCAAAGGCGCCGCCGGCACCTGTGATCAGGATGATCGGCGCGGCCACTTCCAGGCCTTTGCTGGTGTGGCGTCCAAACTCTTCCAGCTTGCCTTTGCCTTGCAGCAGGGTCAGCGCGAAGCCAAGGCCAATCAGCAAGGCGTTCAGGGGTTTGCCCATGAAGTTCAGTGTCTCGTACAACAAACCGTCCCCCAGCGGAGCCGTGGGATAGCTTGCGACCGAGCCCAGGCAGATCAGGAGGATCGGGATAAAGATCGGAGCAAAGGCTTTGCCGGCGGAGGGCAGTTCGCCGTAGTGCTGCTTTGCTTCCTCGAAGGCTTCCTCTGCCTGTTCCAGTTCGGTGCTGCTCAGGTTTTTACAGCGCGAAGCCCAGAACAGGCCTGCCATTGCGGCGATGATGGCGAAAACCAGGCCAACACCGATGACCATGCCGAGGTTGTCCTCCAGCCCGAGGTTGCCCGCTGCAGCGATAGGGCCGGGGGTGGGGGGTACCAGCGTATGGGTTGCGAACAGGCCGGTAGACAGGGCAACGGTCATCGAGACCGGCGATACGCTCAGGGAGCGGGCCATGGAACGCTTCAGGCTGTTAAGAATGACATAGCCGGAGTCGCAGAAGACCGGTATGGAAACAATAAACCCGACCAGTGACATGGTGAGGGTAGGAAACTTCTGGCCCAGGATCTTGATAATGGTTTCGGCCATCACGATGGCTGCGCCAGTGCGTTCGAGGATAACGCCGATAATTGTGCCCAGCACGATCACCAGGCCAATGTAGCCCAGAATGTTGCCGAAGCCGGCACGGATGGTTTTCTCGATATCTTCAAGTGGTAAACCAAACGCGAAGGCAGCCAGGAAGGATGCCAGTAACAGGGTAATGAACGGATTCAGTTTCAGTCGGCTGGTGGCGAACACAATGAAAATTATGATCGCGACCAGGATCAGTACCAGATGCATCGGCAATCTCCAGAATAGGGCTGGGTTAATATCCTACTAATCAGGTTGGTTATTCGGCGCCAAGTTTAAAGTCAAACATGGCTCTGCGCACCCCCGCTTTGTGGGATTTCCGTAAACGGGACTATTTAATCCCTACAATCCCCGATCTTTTACATTCTCCATCACCGCAAACGAACTGGTCTGCAGTACATGGGGCAGGCTGGAAATCTGTTCGCCCAGTACCTGGCGGTATTCGGCCATGTTCTTGGTTCTTACCTTCAGCAGGTAGTCGAAGTTGGCGGCCATCATGTGACATTGCTCCACCGCCGAGATCTGTTTGACTGCAGTGTTGAACGCCGCGAGGGCTTTGCTGGACGTGTCGTTGAGGGTTACCTGGGCGAAGGCGACGTGGGACTGGCCCAGCTTGGTCTGGTTCACCATGGCGCTGTAGCCGGTGATATAGCCCTGGTCTTCCAGCCGGCGCATGCGCACCTGGCAAGGGGTTTTCGACAAGCCCACCCGTGAGGCCAGCTCGGTGACGGTGATCCGCCCGTTTTTCTGGAGTTCCCGGATGATGGAAAGGTCGATCCTGTCGAGATCTGACATGGCTGCTATCCTTGAAGGAGGTGGCTGGCTTTCATTGGTTTGGTGAATATGGCTGATTTTAGTGAATTTGTGGGCGAAACGGTAATTTTTAACGTATCAGAAAAGGAAAATATTTCGGTGTTTCGAGCTGTATTAGGTAAATAGCATATTCCCCGTTGGCTACAATGCGGTCAGTAATCAAAATAATCAGGAGGTACATCCATGAGTCTGCAGCAATCCGTGTCCCCCGGGCTTCAGGACATTCGCCAGGCCATCCGCAATAACTACCTGGCGGATGAATATGAAGTGATTCACCAGCTGATTGAGCAGGCTCAGCTGTCTGATGAAACCCGCAAGGCCATTTCAGCCCGGGCAGCGGACCTGGTGCGGGATGTGCGTGATAACGCCAAGCCCACCATCATGGAAAAGTTCCTGGCTGAATACGGCCTGACCACCAAAGAGGGCGTGGCCCTGATGTGCCTGGCCGAGGCGCTGTTGCGGGTGCCGGATAACCTCACTATCCAGGATCTGATCGAAGACAAGATCACCTCCGGGAACTGGGGCGCCCACGTGGGTAAAGCCAAGTCCGGCCTGATCAACTCGGCCACGCTGGCCCTTCTGATGACCAGTAACCTGCTGAAAGACTCCGAGCGCCAGAGCGTGGGTGACACCCTGCGCAAGATGGTGAAGCGCCTGGGTGA
This sequence comes from Marinobacter sp. G11, assembly GCF_021282325.1. Lineage (NCBI taxonomy): Bacteria > Pseudomonadati > Pseudomonadota > Gammaproteobacteria > Pseudomonadales > Marinobacteraceae > Marinobacter > Marinobacter sp. G11. Next base: position 18,399 of record NZ_JAJSPB010000014.1, on the reverse strand, counting down.
ACCGGTGGTGCGCACCGCCGCTGGCCAGGCCATGAAAGAAATGGGCCGGCAGTTTGTGTTGGGCCGTACCATTGAAGAAGCCCAGGATCGCGGCAAATCCCAGGAAGAGCAGGGCTACACCTATTCCTATGACATGCTGGGCGAAGCGGCCCGCACCGATGCCGATGCCGAGCGTTACTTCAACGCCTATTCCGATGCCATCGACAGCATCAGCAAGCGCTGTGAAGGCGATGTGCGCACCAATCCCGGTATTTCCGTAAAACTGTCTGCCTTGCTGGCCCGTTACGAATACGGCCAGAAGGAACGGGTGATGACCGAACTGGTCCCCCGCGCCCTGACACTCGCCAAAAAAGCCGCCGCTGCCAATATGGGCTTCAACATCGATGCCGAAGAGCAGGACCGCCTCGACCTTTCTCTGGACGTGATTGAAGCTATCCTCTCAGACGAAGAACTCAAAGGTTGGGACGGCTTTGGCGTGGTGGTCCAGGCCTTCGCGAAGCGGGCTTCCCAGACCCTGGACTGGCTGTATGCCCTGTCTGAAAAACTCGACCGCCGCATCATGGTGCGACTGGTAAAAGGCGCCTACTGGGATGCCGAGATCAAGCGCGCCCAGGTGATGGGCCTGGACGGCTTCCCGGTGTTCACCCGCAAGGCCTGCAGTGACGTGTCTTACCTGGCCTGCGCTCGCCAGTTGCTGGGCATGACGGATCGGATTTACCCGCAGTTTGCTACCCACAACGCCCACTCGGTGTCTGCGGTATTGGAACTGGCGAAAGACCTGGGCCGGGACAAGTTTGAGTTCCAGCGCCTGCACGGTATGGGTGAATCGCTGCACGACCAGGTACTGGAAGACAGCAAGGTGCCGTGCCGTATCTACGCTCCGGTTGGTGCCCACAAAGACCTGCTGGCGTACCTGGTGCGCCGCCTGCTGGAAAACGGGGCCAACAGCTCCTTTGTAAACCAGATTGTCGACACCAGCATTACGCCGGAAGAGATCGCCAAAGACCCGATCGACGTGGTGATGCAGCTGGGCCATGACATTTCCAGCAAGGCCATTGTGCCGCCGGCGAAGATCTTCGGTGACCAGCGCCGTAACTCCAAGGGCTGGGACATTACTGATCCGGTGACGGTGGCGGAGATTGACGCCGGCCGTAACCAGTACAAAACCCACCAGTGGCAGGGCGGCCCGGTGCTGGCGGTGGAGTCCACCAGTGATGAAGTGGTGGAAGTGCGTAACCCGGCCGATCCGGATGACCTGGTGGGCCATATTACCTACACCTCCGAAGCCGACATCCATGCGGCCATGGACGCCGCCCGGGACGGCTTCAGCCAGTGGTCGGCAGTGCCGGCGGAGCAACGGGCCGAGATGATCCGCAAAGTCGGTGACCTGTACGAAGAGAATGTACACGAGCTGTTTGCACTGACCACCCGTGAAGCCGGTAAATCCCTGCTCGATGCGGTGGCGGAAATTCGCGAAGCCGTCGACTTTGCCATGTACTACGCCAACGAAGGCATCCGCTACAAGGACGATGGCCAGGCCCGGGGTGTGATGTGCTGTATCTCGCCATGGAACTTCCCGCTGGCGATCTTCACCGGCCAGATCCTGGCGAACCTTGCCGCCGGTAACGCGGTGCTGGCCAAGCCGGCGGAACAGACCTCCCTGCTGGCCGTTCGTGCGGTGGAACTGATGCACCAGGCGGGTATTCCGAAAGCCGCAGTGCAGTTGCTGCCGGGCACCGGTGCAACCGTGGGCTCAGCTCTGACCTCAGACGCCCGGGTAACCGGCGTGTGCTTCACCGGCTCTACCGCCACGGCACAGCGCATCAACAAGGCCATGGCAGAAAACATGGCGCCGGATGCCCCGCTGGTGGCAGAAACCGGTGGCCTGAATGCCATGATTGTGGATTCCACGGCGCTGCCCGAGCAGGTGGTGCGGGATGTACTGGCTTCGTCATTCCAGAGTGCCGGCCAGCGCTGTTCCGCCCTGCGCATGCTCTACGTGCAGGAAGACATCGCCGAGAACCTGCTGGAAATGCTCTACGGTGCTATGGAAGAGTTGGGCGTTGGCGACCCGTGGCTGCTGTCTACAGACGTGGGCCCGGTGATCGACGAGAACGCCCGCAAGAAAATTGCCGATCATTGCGATAAATTTGAGCAGCAGGGCAAGTTGCTGAAGAAAATGTCGGTGCCTGAGAAGGGCCGGTTTGTGTCGCCTGCAGTGCTCAAGGTTAGCGGCATCGAGGAAATGGAAGAGGAAATCTTCGGCCCGGTGCTGCATGTGGCCACCTTCGCAGCGAAGGACATCGACAAGGTGATCGATGCCGTGAACGCCAAGGGTTATGGCCTGACGTTTGGTATCCACAGCCGTGTTGATCGCCGCATCGAGCATATTTCCAGTCGTATCAAGGTGGGCAACACCTACGTTAACCGTAACCAGATCGGTGCCATTGTGGGCTCCCAGCCGTTCGGCGGCGAAGGCCTGTCCGGTACCGGCCCGAAAGCCGGTGGTCCGCAGTATGTGCGCCGGTTCATCAAAGGCGAGGTGGTTGAAAAGGCGGCCCCTGCCGATGCCAAATCGGTTACGGCCAGCAAGGTGCAGAAGCTGATCGACCAGCTGGCGAAGGTGGATGCTCCGGTCGCAGAAGGCCGGCAACAGGCGCTCAAGCCGTACTTTGGCGACCTGCCCGCACCGCTGGATGAAGGCTACGAGGAAATGCCGGGGCCGACTGGCGAGCAGAACCATCTGTCCTGCCATGCCCGTGGTGTTGTGCTTTGCCTTGGGCCGGATGCGGAATCTGCGATAGAGCAGGCGGGCACTGCGTTGTCCCAGGGCAACAAGGTGGTCGTGATCGCACCGGGTGTTGAAAATCTTCTGGCCGACGCCATCAAAGCCGGCCTGCCAGTAGCCGCCGTAGACGGCCTGCTGGAGCCCGACGCGCTGCTTCAGCTCAACGGTTATGAAGCGGTTACCAGCGTGGCTGAAAAGCCGCTGCTGAAGCAGTACCGCCAGGCCCTGGCCAAGCGCGATGGTGCCTTGCTGCCGATCATCACCGAGCACAAGCTGGACCAGCGCTACGTCATCGAACGCCACCTGTGTATCGACACCACCGCCGCCGGCGGCAACGCCAGCCTGATCGCCTCAGCCGAATAAGCGAGCGTCAACCCCGGGGTCAGACCCGGGGTCTGACCCCGGGGTTGAAAGGCCTGAGATGACAGGCTTGATCATTAAGGCCAGCTTCCGAAAGGGGCTGGCCTTTCTTTTACGGGCGTGGATTTCACCCCGCTTGCCGGCCGCGTTAAGATAGTCGCCTAACCATCCGCCAGGCCCTGCAGGACGATTCCTTGCCTTCATCTATAAGCCCCGACGCTGCCCGAAACTTTTTTGCAGTCTGCCTCTCGCTCACCTTCTGCTTTGTGGTGTATTCCATGCTGATTGTGGCGGTGCCGGTTTATGGCTTGCAGTTGGGCGCCTCGCCGCTGGTATTGGGTGCGGTGCTCAGTACCCAGTACCTGCTGCCGTTGTTGCTGGCGATTCCCCTCGGGGGCGTGGTTACCCGTCACGGTGGCCGTGCCACATTGATCGCCGGCGGGGTGTTGATGGTAGCGGGGCTGTTGTCCATGCACTTCTGGTATGGCTATGGCGGCCTTGTGCTGGGCCAGTTGCTGGTGGGGCTGGCGCACCTGCAAATGGTGCTTTCAGCGCAGACCATTATTTCCAACCTGGGCACCGGGCCCACGCTGGAGAAGTATTTCGGCTGGTATTCCACCTGGCTGTCCGGCGGGCAGGTGGTGGGGCCCTTGCTGGCCGGTGCACTGCTGGCAAGCGAGACGGGCCGGGGGAATGTCTTTCTGGTGATGGCGCTGTTTGCGGTGTTGGCAGCCCTGGCTGGATTACGCCTCACCGGCCAGGCCCGGGAGCGGATGGCGATCACCCGAAAACAGGCGGGCTTCCGGGCTCAGTGGGCGTTAATGAAGGCTAGCCGGGGCGTCCAGCTGTCGGTGCTGGTTACTGTGCTCGGGATGTTTGCCCTGGGCGTGTACGGAAGCTACCTGCCGGTTTACCTGGAAAGCCTGGCCATGACACCGGTGGTGATTGGCGTACTGGTCAGCCTGCGGGCCGGTGTGTCCATGCTGATCCGGCCCTTTATGGCGCGCATGATTGCCATGGCTGGCGGGCGCGGGAATACGGTGTTGCTGTCTCTGGGAACCCTCGCCGCAGGCATTGGCCTGCTGGGCCTGTTCGAACACATGGTTTTACTGGGGCTGCTGGCGGTGCTGGTGGGCATTGGGTCCGGCCTCACTCAGCCACTTTCGATGGTTATCCTGGCCGAAAGCGTGGAGCGGGAAAAGCGCTCCGGTGCGCTCGGTATGCGCCTGATGGCCAATCGCGCCATTCACTTCCTGGCGCCGCTGATGTTCGGCGCCTTGCTGGAGTTGGGCGGTTTTGTGCTGGCTTTCGGGCTGTCCGGCGCACTGATCGTGGTTGCCCTGCTGCAAATGCGCAGATTGTTCGACACGGGGTCAGACCCCGCCCTTTGATGCCTTGATCAGACAAACTGAATAAGCTTTGCTGATTTCTCCGTTTTCATTCCGCGCTTGTTGTTTCTATAGTCATTAGTCAAACGGGATACCCTTAAAAAAGGATTGAATGATATGTCTCTGAAGCTCCAAACCATTATTTGTAGTACCCGTCCGGGCCGTAAGGGGCCCTCTGTTGCTGAATGGTTTAGTAACCATGCCAATGAACAGGGAAGCTTTGAAAGCGAGCTGGTGGACCTGGCGGACTTCAATCTCCCCGTCTTCGACGAGCCCAACCACCCACGCATGCAGAAATATGAGCATGCCCACACCAAGGCGTGGTCTGAAAGCGTGGCCAGGGCCGACGCCTATGTATTTGTCATTCCCGAGTACAACTACTGCCCGCCACCTTCATTCGTGAATGCACTGAACTACCTCTACAACGAGTGGAACTACAAGCCGTGCGGCTTTGTAAGCTACGGTGGCGTGTCTGGTGGTTTGCGCTCGGCCCAGAACGCCAAGCAGCTGGTAACCACCCTGAAGATGATGCCGATGGTGGAAGGTGTGATGGTGCAGATGCCATGGGAGCACATGGACGATGCCGGTAAGTTTCAGCCCGCGCAGCCCCATTCCGAGTCCGCAACGGTGATGCTCGAAGAAATGGCCAAGTGGGCGCAGGCCCTGAAGGCGATGCGGTGAGCAGGGTGCACCTGTTTTACCTGTCCCACGGCGGCGGCCCCATGCCGCTGCTGGGGGATCCCGGGCATCGTCAGATGGTAGAAAGCCTGCAAGCTGCTGCGAAGCGGTTGCCCAGACCGTCTGCCATTCTTGTGGTGAGTGCCCATTGGGAGGAAGGGGTGCCCACGCTCACCTCCGGTGCTAATCCGCCACTGATTTACGACTACTACGGGTTCCCGGAGGAGTCTTACAGTATTGAATACCCCTGCCCGGGGGAGCCGGTGTTGGCGGATAAGGTGCGGGCAGCTCTGGAACAGGCGGGCATAGACTCGAAGCTGGATGGCGAGCGTGGCTTTGACCACGGCCTGTTCGTGCCCCTGAAATTGATGTACCCCGAGGCTGATATACCCTGCGTGCAGCTGTCGCTGGTGAACTCTCTGGATGCCAGGGCGCACCTGGCGATTGGTCAGGCGCTTGCTGATCTGGAATACGACAATCTGCTGGTGATCGGCTCAGGGTTCTCATTCCATAACATGCGGGCGTTCTTTGATCGCTCCGATACCGAAGCGGATGCGAAAAACGCGCAGTTTCAGGACTGGCTGGCGGAGACGTGTGCCGGTGCGGACCTGACTGAAGCCGAGCGTACCGAACGTCTGGCTCGCTGGGATCAAGCGCCCTCTGCGCGCTTCTGTCATCCCAGGGAAGAGCACTTGTTGCCTCTGCACGTGTGCTACGGCATGGCCGGGCGAGCTTCAGATGACGTGGAACCGGTAACGGTGTTGGGGAAGGATTCCCGGATGTTTTACTGGTTTGCGAGCTGAATACTCTGTCCTGAAATCCGAGAACCAGAAACAACAAAGCCCGGGCCTTTCGGCCCGGGCTTTGTGTAGGGAATTCTGGTCGGGACGGTAGGATTTGAACCTACGACCCCTTGCACCCCATGCAAGTGCGCTACCAAGCTGCGCTACGCCCCGTAATCTGCTGTCCACCAAGAAAAGAGGTTTATCTCAGTGGCTTAGCGGGAGCGAAGTCTACACCAGCCCACGGTAAAAATAAACAGGGGGCTGGCGATTTTCTTCGCGGAATTACCGGAGCTTGGTTTCCCGCAGTTTCAGGATGAATTCCGGCGGCTCGAAGGTGTCGGGCCGGGCATCGTCCCAGTATTTGTCGAAAACGGTCAGCCCGGTTTTGCCTTCCAGCAGGGCGCCGGGTTCCAGGAAGGGGAAGAGATCCAGGTAGCTGTGTACCTCGGTTTTGGAAACCCTGCGAACAATATGTTCCGGCCCCAGTTCAGACGGGTGCTTCAGGCCGGAGGCTTCCAGCAGGTTCTGCAGGGCATCCAGGGTGTTCTTGTGGAAGTTGTACACCCGCTCGCTCTTCAGGGGGACATCCAGTTTGTTACCCCGGCGGGGGTCCTGTGTCGCAACGCCGGAAGGGCATCGGCCGGTGTGGCAATTCAGGGCCTGGATGCAACCCAGGGCGAACATATAGCCCCGTGCCGCGTTACACCAGTCGGCGCCCAGGGCCAAGGTGCGGGCAATGTTGAACGCAGACGTGATCTTGCCGGCGGCACCAATGGCGATATCTTCCCGCAGGTTGGCGCCAACCAGTGTGTTATGAACCAGCAGCAGGGCTTCGGTCAGCGGCATGCCCAGCCGGTTGATGAATTCCAGCGGCGCGGCACCGGTACCACCTTCTCCTCCATCCACCACAATGAAGTCCGGTTTCTTGCCGGTTGCCAGCATGGCTTTGACGATGGCAAACCATTCCCATGGATGGCCGATCGCCAGCTTGAAGCCCACCGGTTTGCCACCGGAGAGTTCCCTCAACTGGTCCAGGAATTCCAACAGCTCAACCGGGTTGGAAAAGGCGGAATGGCTGGCCGGTGATATGCAGTCTGCCCCCATTTGAACGCCACGGGCTTCGGCGATTTCACGGGTGACTTTTTCGCCGGGCAAGATACCTCCGTGGCCGGGTTTTGCCCCCTGAGATAGTTTGACCTCTATCATTTTCACCTGGTCCAGCGTGGCATTCTGCCGGAACATGTCCGGGTTGAAACTGCCGTCCGGATTGCGGCAGCCAAAGTAGCCTGAACCGATCTCCCAGACCAGGTCACCACCGGGTTCCCGGTGGTAGCGGGATATCGAGCCTTCGCCGGTGTCGTGGTAGAAGCCGCCTTTGCGGGCTCCGGCGTTCAGGCTGAGGATGGCATTGGCGGACAGGGAGCCAAAACTCATGGCGGAAATGTTGAACACACTGGCGCTGTAGGGTTTCGCGCAGTTTCTGCCAATCACAATGCGGAAGTCGCTGTTATCCAGCCGCGTCGGGGTGAGGGAGTGGTTCATCCACTCGAAGCCTTCCTCGTACATGCTTAGCTGGGAGCCGAAAGGGCGCTTGTCCAGAACCTGCTTGGCGCGCTGGTAAACGATGGTGCGCTGTTCCCGGGAGAAGGGGCGCTCCTCGGTGTCGGACTGGATAAAGTATTGGCGGATTTCCGGCCCCACAGATTCGAACAGGTAGCGGAAGTTCGCCATGATCGGATAATTGCGGCTCACCGTATGACTGCGCTGCAGTAGGTCCCAGGTGCCCAGGGCGGTCAGCGCCGCGAAGATCACCGGTATGAGGTACCAGCCGCCAAGCCACAGGGTAACAGGCAGGGAGATGATCAGCCCGGCAATGCTGATGGCGTAGGCGGAATAACGTACTGGGAAGGTGGTGGTTTTCGCCATAGTGACCTCTGGAGGACGAACGGATGTGTGAAGCCTGCAGCTACAAAACCTATCTTACGGAAACCTTGCCGGGTTGGAACCGCTGATTGTGAAAGTTTTCAGGCACTTCCTGAACGTTTGTCTATGCTTATGGTTGGTGGCGTGATCGTTTTGCTGCTTTGATATTTTGAGTTCAAAGTAATAAGATGACGCGCCTGTAACGTTTGAATATCCATTCATGCGTCTGAATATAGAACTGTCAAAAATCACACCAGAATCAGGAGGCTCCAACGTGGGCGAGGTAGTGAAAGACGAGTATCAGACGGACTACGTCGCAGGCCAGGATAATATCAGTCCGTTTGGCCTGGATCTGCATAACTGGGTGTTCCCGGTAACAGCAGTCATTGTAGTTCTGTTTGTTATAGCCACTCTGCTGTTTCCGGCTATGGCCAAGGAAACGCTCGATGGTGCAAAGTGGGGAATTATTGCCAGTTTTGACTGGTTTTTCCTGCTCAGTGCCAACATCTTCGTGATTGTCAGCCTGGCGCTGATCTTCATGCCGGTGGGCAAAATCCGCCTGGGTGGCCAGGAGGCCAAGCCGGAATTTACCACTATGTCCTGGTTTGCCATGCTGTTCGCGGCGGGTATGGGTATCGGCCTGATGTTCTGGGCCGTCGCCGAGCCGGTTGCCTACTACACGGGCTGGTATGAAACGCCCTTCAATGTCGAGGCGAACACGCCCGCAGCCCGCGACCTGGCGATGGGTTCAACCATCTACCACTGGGGCCTTCACCCCTGGGCAATCTACGCCATTGTGGCTTTGTCCCTGGCGTTCTTCGCCTTTAACAAGAACATGCCACTGACCATCCGCTCGGCGTTCTTCCCGCTGCTGAAAGACCGCGTATGGGGTTGGCCCGGGCACATCATTGATGTGCTGGCGGTTGTTGCGACTATCTTCGGCCTGGCAACCTCCCTTGGCTTCGGTGCCCAGCAGGCAGCCTCCGGCCTGGATTACCTGTTCGGCCTGGGTTCCGGAACCAACGTGCAGATGGCGATCATTGTGGGCGTTACCGCAGTGGCCCTGGTCTCGGTTCTCCGCGGCCTGGACGGCGGTGTGAAGGTGCTGAGTAACATCAACATGATGACGGCTGGCGTACTGCTGTTCTTCATCCTGTTCGCCGGCCCCACCATGACCATCCTGGAAACGATCTGGGTAACGTCCTCCAGCTATGTGACCAATGTGGTGCCCCTGAGCAACCCGTTCGGCCGTGAAGATTCCGCCTGGATGCAGGGCTGGACTGTGTTCTATTGGGCCTGGTGGATTTCCTGGTCACCGTTCGTAGGTATGTTTATTGCCCGTGTATCCAAGGGCCGTACCGTGCGTGAGTTTGTGACTGCTGTGCTGATTATCCCCACCGTGATCACTACCGTGTGGATGAGCGGCTTTGGCGGCACCGCGCTGGAGCAGATCCAGCAAGGCGTTGGCGTGCTGGCAGAGAATGGGCTGACTGAAGTGTCCCTGGCCACCTTCCAGATGTTTGAAGGCCTGCCGCTGACTGGCATTATCTCCTTCGTCGGGATTATCCTGGTGCTGGTGTTCTTCGTAACCTCATCGGATTCCGGTTCGCTGGTTATCGACAGCATCACTGCTGGCGGTAAAACCGATGCACCCACTGCGCAGCGTGTGTTCTGGGTGGTTATGGAAGGTGCTATTGCCGCAGCGCTGATCTTTGGCGGCGGTGATGATGCCCTTGGCGCTATTCAGGCCGTGGCCATCAGTGCGGGCTTGCCGTTCACGGTGATCCTGCTGATCATGACCTGGGGCTTGCTCAAGGGCCTCACCCATGAGCGGAAACTGTTGCTTCAGCGGGGCGAATTGCTCTGATCAGCTGAAGTAACGGAATAAAAAAAACCGGGGCTGTGAAAGGCCCCGGTTTTTTTGTGGCTGAAGAAAGCGTTCAAAGTTTGCCGAACGTCTCCATGGCATAGTGCACCCGTTCCCTCGGGCTGAAGTGGGGCCGCTTCAGGGCTTCGATATTCTTCAGGCGGGGCAGCAGGCCGCAGCCATTTGCCATCTGGATGGCAAGCCCGGGCCGGGCATTCAGCTCCAGCAGGAGCGGGCCCTGATGGGCATCGACTACCAGGTCTACGCCCATGTAGCCGAGGTCCGTCGCTTCATAGCAGCGGGCGGCCATTTCCAGCATGTTTTCCCAGTCATCAATCCGGATGTTTTCCAGGGCCAGGCCGGTATCCGGGTGCAGGGTAATCGGGCGGTTGAATTGCACGGCATTCAGGCTCTGGCCTTTGCCGATGTCCAGGCCGACGCCCACCGCACCCTGATGCAGGTTGGCCTTACCGTCAGAGGCCTTGGTGGCCAGCCGGAGCATGGCCATTACCGGGTAGCCCTGGAAGATGATGATGCGGATATCCGGCACGCCCTGATAGGAATATTTCGCCAGGGCAGGGGAGGATTGCACCAGGTCTTCGACAATGGCCACATCCGGCGTACCGGCCAGCGAGTAAAGGCCGGCCAGGATGTTGGTCAGGTGTCGCTCCAGCATGGCCACGCTGATGCGGGCGCCGGAGGCTTTTACGAAGTCGTCACCATCGCGCCCGGTGATTACGGTAATGCCTTTGCCCCCGGACCCCTTGGCGGGCTTGATGGCAAAGCCGTCCAGGTCTTCGGCCATTTCCCGGAAGTGGGAAATTTCGTGCTGCTGGCGCACAACCTGAAGAAGCTTCGGGGTTTTTACCCCGTATTCGCTGACTGCCAGCTTGGTTTTCAGCTTGTTGTCGACCAGCGGGTACGACGAGCGCTCGTTGTACCGGGCAATGTAATCCACATTGCGCCGGTTCATGTTCAGCATGCCAAGCCGGGTGAGCCTGCGCGGAGATATCCAGCCGCCCATATCAGTCGTAGGCCTTCATGGGGGTGAATCGACGCAGTTCGCTGAGCTTGTAGCCGGTGTACTGGCCCATCAGCAGGATCAGCCCCAGAATCACCAGGTGCAATTCCGGGAAGTTGAACGTGAGATGGCCGGCCAGCGGCAGGCTCATGACCAGGTAGGCGCAAATCGCCACAAACAGGCTGCCGGAGCCCTGTACCAGAACTTCCCGGGCACCTTCCTCTTCCCAGAGAATGGACATGCGTTCGATGGTCCAGGCAATGATCACCATGGGGAAGAAGGTTACCGTCATGCCGGTGTTGAAGCCCATCTGGTAGCCGATAATGCTCAGGCCGGCGGTAATAAAGATCACCAGGATGATCAGTGCGGATATCCGAGAGACCAGCAAAAGGTTCAGGCTCGACAGATAGCCCCGCAGCACCAGGCCGATGGCCACCACAGACAGGAAGGCTATCAGGCCGGGCACCAGGGTGGTCTGCACAAAGGCCACCGCAATCAGCACTGGCATGAAGGTGCCGGAGGTGCGGATACCGATGACAATCCGCATGAACGCGACAATCAGTGCACCCAGCGGCAACAACAGAAGCATGCGGAACATGCTTTGTTCTTCGATGGGCAGCTGGTAAAAACCGAGCACACCCAGCCCGTTCTGGTTGGCCTCCAGCGTGGCCAGTTGTAGTGCCGGCACGGTTTGCCGCAACATGGAGAAGCTCACCTGGGAGTTGTCGCCACCAAGAACATCCAGCAGGGATTCCGAGCCCTGGCGCCACAGCAGCAAACTTTCCGGTACGCCTTGCTCGCCGGTGCGGGGGTCAAAAGTCAGCCAGCGTTCACCGTTGTAGATTTGCAGGAAGGGCACCAGCTGCTGGCGCCGGCGGGCATCTTCCAGCTTAAGGGCGTCGGCGGTGCGGGCGGCAATGCCCGCATGGTTGAGCATGCGCACCATCAGCTGCAGGTAATTGTCTTCAGAGACCAGCAGGGTGGTGTTCTGGGTGCGGGTGTCTGGCTGCATCAGGCGGATCAGTTCCCGGGTCATGCTTTCCGGGCTGCTGGAGCGCTCCATGGCCTGGTCCAGCAGTTCCCGAACCGCGGTGGCCTGGGGTTCTTCCCAGAATACCGCCTGGGGCCGGGGCGTGCGCACCGGCGTTTGCTCGGTAACATCTTCATCCGGAACGAACTGGGCCTTGAAATACAGGGTCTGGGGGCCAGACACTTCACGCTTGGTCCATTCCGCCCGCCGGCTTCTGGGGGACTCGAGGATGGAGAAGCCGTAGCCGGGAGAGGCCGCCTGTTCGGTCAGAATACGAAAGCCGGGCGGCTGCTCCGGAATGTGCAGGCTGACCTCGGCGGCGTCACCCAGGGCGTCGAAATCCACCCGGGCTTCAATCATCCATACCGGGCGCTGTTCGCCGGTCATCCAGGGAATGCCGAGTTCCAGGTGGCGCCAGGTGGCAATAGAAATCCCCGCCGCAATCAGCAGGAAGACAAACACATAGAACGGAGCTCGTGAGCGGGCGGTCATTCATTGCCTCCGCTTTCAGCATTTTCGCGGTAGGAGGCCGGCAGTTCCGTGGCGTATTCCTTGCCAACGTCAATCAGCATGACATCCCTCAGTATGTTGCGGCCGATCAGCACTTCGTGGGTCAGGTTGGTGCGATCTGCCAGGGTGAACTCCGCCACTTGCTGGTGGTCGCCAATGGCAAACTGCAGTTCGACCACAACGCGGCGTTCGGCCTCATCGGCGGCCGACTGGATGATGCGTACCCGGCGGGAGATTTCCCGTTCCAGGGTAATCCACTGTTCGTAGTCGGTGCCCGGCACGGGCACGTCAAAGCGCACCCAGTTGCTGCCATCCCGCTCGAAACGTTTGATGTTCTGGGCGTGGATAGAGGAGGTTTCGGCGCCGCTGTCGATGCGGGCGGTGTAAATCAGCCCCGGGTCCGCCAGATAGAATTTTTCCACCTCGCCCACAATCACCTTGCCCTTCAGGCGGTCTGCGCGGCCGGTGTCTTTGGGGATGGGAGGGCATACTTTTTCTTTAACCGGCGGGCACACAGGTTTTTCAACCTGGGTGGCGATGGCATCGAGGATGGTCTGGGTAGACTGGCGGTTATCGGTAAGCAGCTGGTTGTGCCGAACGTTGGCGTTTTCTTCTATGGTAACGAGCGTAGCGCGCTGGGTTTTTACCGTGGCGCGAACGTCTTCAAGCCCATCCTTGGGAACCATAAGATAGCGGTCTGTGGAGCAGCCCGCCAAGGCTACAGCGAGCCCGGTAATGGCCAGAAAGGTAAGTGTACGGGCTTTCGGAAACCTGTAACCCATGAATATCCCCTGAAACGGCTGCCCGCCGGTGGTCATAAAGCGGTAGCGCTGGATGTGTTGTCGGTCAGGCGGGGAAGTATACTACAAGCATCTGTGTGTTGACTTTACAGATGGTTAAGGCGCTTTAGCCGGCAAAAAACGGACCCTGCCCGAGCGGGGTTTCCGCCCTCAGGTACTCCTGGATCACCGGCGAACAGTTGAGGTAGAACAGCAGCAATTCCCGCTGGATATCCTGGTCCTGGCTGCGTGCTGCGAAGCTGATCACCTGCTTGAGCGAGTGGTCACTGGCGGCGGTGTCGTCCGGCACAACAAAGCTCTTGCCGTAGCGCGCACGCAGCAATGTGGTCAAGCGCTCCAGGTGGAACTCCCCGGTGTGGGTAATGTGGGGCAGTAGCCGTACACCGTGAGACACGCCTGCACCGCCGGGATACAGCCCGTCTCCGCGCTGGCCATCGGCGCCATCGCTGTGCAGAAATTCTGCTCCCAGTTTTCTCCAGAGTTCCTTCAACATGCTCCTGTCCTTGCCAGTGAGCGCAACACGAGAAAGGTTTTGATTAACCTTTAATCCGTTTTAGATGAATTTACGGCGGGCGTCCAGCAACAGATCTATACAATTCCTTTAATTGCCAAACAGTCGATACCCGATTTGCGTGGTGGTTCCGCCACCGTAACAAGCTTGTGGCAATCAGGTACACTCTCGGGTTTGATGGTTCCCGTATCAAGGAGTTCAATCTTGTGACAGACGTACTCATCCGGGCAATGGCTGAACGCCCCGAGTGGATGGCGGGCTGGTTTCTGGGGCTGATTGCGGCCTGTGTTGTTCTGCTGGTGCTGACGCTGTGGGCGCTGTTCAGGCTTAAGGCCGGGCAGCAGCATACTGGCGCCCTTCACAGCCAGCAGGTTCAGCACCTGGAGCAGTCGCTGACAGAGCAGAGAACGCGGTCGGCAAAGCTGGAAGCAGCGATAGAAGGCTGGCGTAACCAGGTCACCGAACTGAAAGCCGATCTGCGGGAGCAGCAGGTAACCCTGGATAAAGAACGCCGCAATGCCAATGAAAAGCTGGAACTGCTGGAACGCAACCGGGATGCCCTTAAGCAGGAATTCGAGAACCTGGCCAACCGCATTTTCGACCAGAAGAGCGAGCGCTTCAGCCAGCAGTCCAGAACCAGCCTGGATTCCTTGCTCAACCCGTTCCGCGACCAGTTACAGGACTTCCGCAAACGGGTAGAGGACGTTTACACCACAGAAACCCGCGACCGCCAGGCCCTGCGCAGCGAGATTAAATCCCTGCAGGAGCTGAACCGGCAGATTACTGAAGAAGCCGCCAACCTGACCCGGGCCCTGAAAGGGGACAAGAAAGTGCAGGGCAACTGGGGTGAGCTGATTCTGGAGCGGGTACTGGAGCGCTCGGGCCTGCGCAAGGGCGTGGAGTATGAAACCCAGGGCAGCTACCGGGACGACGACAACCAGCTGCTGCGTCCGGACGTGATTGTGCACCTGCCAGACCAGCGCAACCTGGTGATCGACTCCAAGGTTTCGCTGGTGGCTTATCAGCAATGGGTGGTGGCAGAGGCGGACAGCGCCCGTGAAGAGGCCCTTAAACAGCACGTAGAAGCCGTGCGCAACCACATCCGAACCCTGAGCGAGAAAGACTACAGCCAGCTGAATGGCCTGCATTCACCGGACTTTGTATTTTTGTTCATGCCCATTGAGCCGGCTTTTGTGGCAGCATTCCAGCAGGACGAGAACCTGTTCGCGGAAGCCTTCGAGCGAAAGATTATTGTGGTGACACCCACCACCTTGCTGGCCACCCTGCGGACGATCGAGAACATCTGGCGGTACGAACGGCAAAGCCAGAATGCCCGGCGCATTGCCGACAGGGCCAGCGCGGTGTACGACAAACTGCGGGTGTTTGTGGAAGCTATGGAGCGTTTGGGCAGCCAGCTGCACACCGCGCAGGGCACCTACGACAACGCCATGAATACCCTGACCCGTGGCCGCGGCAACCTGATTTCCCAGGCCAACCGGTTTGTGGAACTGGGCGTGCGGGTTAAAAAAGAGTTGCCCAAAAGTATTACGGAACAGGCTGAGGTAGATGCGGACGACCCTTACGAGCCCGATGAGCCTGAAGACAGCACAGAGAAGACTCAGGAGTAGCAGAATGTTGGTATC
This sequence comes from Marinobacter sp. G11, assembly GCF_021282325.1. Lineage (NCBI taxonomy): Bacteria > Pseudomonadati > Pseudomonadota > Gammaproteobacteria > Pseudomonadales > Marinobacteraceae > Marinobacter > Marinobacter sp. G11. Next base: position 3,095 of record NZ_JAJSPB010000014.1, on the reverse strand, counting down.
GAACAAGCGGCAAACGCTGGCAAAGCGTTCATGGCTGGCCGGCCTGGTGCTGTCTTCCGCGCTGGCGGCCTTTTCCGGACAGGCGTTTGCCCTGGAGCCCGAGCATGAAATTCGACGGCTGATGCTGGCCACCGAAGCCGCCGTGCAGGCTGACAACTGGGCCGAGGCCGGCGAGTTCCTGAACCGCTTGCAGGCGATGGAAGGTGAGAAGCCGGCGGAATACTACTATTACCGTGGCCGTGCGATGCTCAAGGCTAATCACCTGAACGAAGCCCGGGCGGCACTGGAAACCTACGTGAGCCAGGTAGGGGCCGAGGGCCAGCATTATCAGGAATCCCTGAAGCTGATTACCGATATTGAGAAGGTAAACCGGGATAACGTACGCGCTCTGGCCGAAGGCGCTGCGCAGGTGGAAGAGCCGGTTGCCGTGATAGAACCGGCCGGGCAGGAAAGCCTGAAAACCCTGCGTCAGCTGTACCTGGCCAGAACTGACCGGGAAGCGCTGGTTATTCACCTGAATGCCGTGCTGGATACCGCAGGCTGGCGCAGGGACAAAACCGTGGTGCGGCTGGACCGGCCGGCCGACATTCAGTACCGGGTGACGATTGATAACAGCAACGTGAATGTCCAGGAGATTCGCCGGGAGCTGGATAACAGCTTTGTGCGTAAAACCAGCGTGTTGCCTGTGTTCGGTGTAAACCCTCAGCTGCGCTGGGATTGCGAGCCCGCCGTTGCCGCCTGCTGGGTATACGACCCGAGGGATGGCTCCCGCCTGTTCCAGATGGCCCAGAACCAGGACAAAGCCCGGGAAGCAGCTCAGACCCTGGGTAGGCTAATTCGTAACCTGCAGCAGGGCCGTTCCGGCTCCTGAGCGGGCATTATTGCACCAGGTCGCCCCGTTCGCCTTCCCGCCAGGCGCCCGGGGTAACCCCGGTCCACTTCTTGAAGGCACGGTGGAAGGTGGATGGTTCGGTAAAGCCGACCCGCTCGGCGATATCGTTAATGGGCAGTTCCTGATGGCTCAGGTAGTAGATGGCCATATCCCGCCGCAGTAAATCCTTGATCTCCTGAAACGACGTGTTTTCCTGCTTCAGCCTTCGGCGCAGGGTTTGCGGGCTGGTATGCAGCTCCTGGGCAATCCAGTCGAAATCCGGCATGGGCCTGGAGAAATCCCGGCCAATCAGGCCCCGGATGCGGCCGGTCCAGGTGTTGCTTTCATCTGGACGGGATAGCAGGTCCGCAGGGGAAGTTTTCAGAAACTGCCGCATCTCCGGCTTATCCCGAATCACTGGGGCAGACAAAAAACGCTTGCTGAAGGTGAGGGCGGTGCAATCAGAGTCAAAGCTCAGCGGGCAGTGGAAGATATGGCGGTACTCATCGCCATGCTCCGGCCGCGGGTAATCGAACTCGGCTTTCTCCAGTTCCACCGGCTGGCCAATCAGCCAGCTGCCTAAGCGGTGCCAGATCACCAGAATGCTTTCCCGCAGGTAGTAGTCCGGATCGTGGATTTTACCTTCGATTCGCGTCACCAGCCGGGCGCTGTCTTCGCCCACTTCCAGCTCCATGGCCACCATGGGTTCGAACAGGCGGGAGAACTGGAATGCCCGCTGATACACCTCTTCCAGGGTTTGGCAATCGATCACCAGCGCACACATGGTGGCAAAGGTGCCTGAGTGGGCCCGGCGTGGCCCGAGGGCCATGAACTCATCACCGGTGCGGCTCCAGATTACCTGCATCAGGGTGCTGAACTGATCACTGCTGACCCGCGCTTTCTCGATACGCAACAAATCCGGCGAGATACCGGCTTCCTGCAACAACTCGTGCACATCCAGCCCTAGCCTTTGTGCGCCGGACAGGGATGCTTCAACAAAGTGTTTGGAAACCGTGAGGGTAGACATAACCAGCGCCAATAAAGAGAACGTGCTTCATCATAAGTGGCCAGAAGCACAATGCAACCACCTGATTTACCGGCCAATGGAAGAAATGGCCAACGGGAATGAAGTAACCGGCAGTTGGCCGGGACTGCAAAACCCGGCAGCATAATGCACAGTAACCCTATACCCATAACAACGAAAAGGAGCACCAGATGCCCGGCCCCCTGAGTACCCTGAAAGTCCTGGATTTCAGCACCCTGCTGCCCGGCCCCTACGCCACCATGATGCTGGCGGATATGGGTGCCGAAGTGCTGAGAGTAGAAGCCCCCGACCGGGTAGACCTGGCCAAGGTAATGCCGCCCTTTGATGGCAAGTTCAGTACTACGTTTTCTTACCTGAGCCGTGGCAAGCAAACCCTGCAGCTCAATCTGAAGCAGCCGGAAAGCGTGGAGAAGATCAAGGAACTGGTGAAGGACTACGACATTGTGGTGGAACAGTTTCGCCCCGGCGTAATGGACCGCCTGGGCGTGGGTTATGAAACCCTGAAAGCCATCAACCCGAAGCTCATCTACTGCGCCATCACCGGCTACGGCCAGACAGGCCCCTACAAAGACCGCGCCGGCCACGACATCAACTACCTGGCCATCTCCGGTGTTGCCAGCCACTGCGGCCGCGCCGACAGCGGCCCGCCCCCCATGGGTATCCAGATTGCCGACGTAGCCGGCGGCTCCCACCATGCCGTGATGGGTATCCTCGCCGCCGTGATCCAGCGCCAGCAAACCGGGCAGGGGGCGTTCATTGATATCAGCATGACCGACGCTGCCTTTGCCCTGAATGCCATGGCCGGTGCCGCCGCACTGGCTGGCGGTGTGGAGCAGAAACCCGAAGGTGGCATGCTTAATGGTGGAACTTTCTACGACTACTACCAGACCAGCGATGGCCGTTGGTTGTCTGTGGGTAGCCTGGAGCCGCAGTTTTCAGCGCGGCTGTGTGAAACACTGGGTATTGGCGAGATGAAGAGCTTGGCGATGAGCCAGAATCCCGAACACCAGCAGAAGCTGAAGGCGACGATCAAGGAAAACCTAGCGGCCAAGACGTTTGCCGAGTGGCGGGTGATTTTTGCCGAGGTGGATGCGTGCGTGGAGCCGGTGCTGACGATTGAGGAGGCGGCGGAGCATCCACAGCTGAAAGCCCGTGGGATGGTGGTTGAGGGGGATCGGG
>NZ_JAJSPB010000013.1:0-102248 GCF_021282325.1 Marinobacter sp. G11 | reverse complement strand
CGATGCCGATCACGGTATTCTGATGCATGGTCTCCTCCTTAACTCTTGGATAGTGTCTGCAACCTCTATCCTGGCGCATTGCGACGCCGATTTGGAGTGGGGAGGAGACCATCCCATCTCGGAAGGATACGGAAAAAAGATTGAAAGATTTTTTCGCCACTAAATCCACTAAAAAACACGAACAAAGATTATTGATTTGAAAAACCAAAAGTTCTTTGTCTTTCATTTCGTGTTCTTTCGTGGATTTCGTGGCAAAACAGTCTTTATCTTTTCATTTTTCCGTGTCCTTCCGTGTATTCCGTGGCTAATCAATTCTGTTTAACAAACTCCACAATCCGCCGTGCCGCCTCCACACACTCCTCCAGCGGTGCCACCAGCGCCATTCGTACGCGGTTTTCGCCGGGGTTGTGGCCATTCACGGTGCGGGAGAGGTAGCGGCCGGGCAGTACGTGTACGTTCTGCTGGGCGGATAGTTCACGGGCGAAGGTTTCGTCGCTCATGGGCGTTTCCGGCCATAGATAAAAACCGGCATCCGGGAAGTCTACGTTCATCACTTCACGCAGGATGGGCACCACGGCCTCGAACTTGGCCCGGTAGGCGGCGCGGTTCTCCCGTACGTGGTCTTCGTCGTTCCAGGCAGCGATGCTGGCCAGCTGGTTTTGAACGGGCATGGCGCAGCCGTGGTAGGTGCGGTATTTCAGGTAGCCCGCCAGTACCTCGGCGTCGCCCGCCACAAATCCGGAGCGAAGGCCCGGCAGGTTGCTGCGCTTGGACAGGCTATGGAACACCACGCAGCGTTTGAAGTCGTGCCGGCCGATGGCTGCGCAGGTTTGCAGCAGGCCTTCGGGCGGGTTGGCTTCGTCCGGGTAGAGTTCGGAGTAGCATTCGTCGGAGGCGATCAGGAAATCGTGGCGGTCGGCCAGTTCGATCACTTTTACCAGGGTTTCCCGGGGAATTACGGCACCGCTGGGGTTGCCGGGGGAGCAAAGGAACAGAATCTGGCAGTCCTTCCAGACAGATTCCGGAACCGCATCGAAGTCCGGAATAAAGCCGTTGCTTGCGTCGCAGGGCAGGTAGACCAGATCGGCACCGGCCAGGAACGCTGCGCCTTCATAAATCTGGTAAAACGGGTTTGGGCTCACCACGGTTGCTGGCTTGCTGGAATCTACAACCGCCTGCACCAGGGCAAAGATACCCTCGCGGGTACCGTTAACCGGCACCACGTGTTTTGCAGGGTCCAGTGTGCCCTCGGCCAGCTGGAACCGGCGGCTGGCCCAGTTGGCGATGGCTTGGCGTAGCTCGTCCAGGCCTTTGGTGGTCGGGTAGTTGGCGAGTTTGTCCAGGTTGTCGGCAATCACCTGTTTAACAAAGGCGGGTGACGGGTGTTTGGGTTCGCCGATGCCCAGTGAAATCGGTGCCAGGTGCTCCGGCACGCTGATGCCGGCTTTCAGTTTGGCCAGCTTTTCAAAGGGGTAGGGGTGCAGTCTTTCCAGGTTCGGGTTCATTGAATATCGTCCAGCATTTTACTCATGTGCTGTTGCAGGGCCTGGCACACGTTCGGGTCGCTCAGGGGTTCACCGTGTTCGTCGGTAATAAAGAAAACGTCCTCTACCCGTTCGCCCAGGGTGGCAATCTTGGCGTTGGTCAGGCGCACCCGGTGTTCCAGTAATACCTGGCCAATCCGTGCCAGCAGGCCCGGACGGTCGGGGGTGATGACTTCCATCACCGTGCGCTGATTAATGGTGTCGTTGGAGAAAGTCACTTCGGTAGGAAATGCGAAGTGCTTCAACTGGCGCGGAGTGCGCCGGTGGATGATGTCGGGGTAGTCTTCCGGATCGTCCAGTTCTTCGATCAGGCGCTTGCGAACCCGCTCTTTGCGGGCCGGGTCAACACCCAGCGGTTGGCCCTGCTCGTCCAGAACCACGTAGGAGCTGATGGAGTAGGGGCCTTCACTGGAGTTTATGCGGGCGTCGACAATGTTCAGGTTCAGCTGTTCCAGTACCGCGGTGGTGGCGGCAAACAGGGCAACCCGGTCTTTCATGTAGATGATGATTTGCGAGTAGCCGTCTGTGGGGCCGCCCCGGGTGTCGCGGATCAGTACCAGCGGGTCCGGGTTGTCGCCATGGCGGATAATCGCGGCGGTTTGCCAGGCGATATCCACGGTGGAATCCTGCAGGAAATATTCCTCATCGACCGTGTCCCAGATTTTGTCGACCTGCTCGTCAGTCATGTTCTGGGCGCGCAGGATTTCCCGGGCCTCTTCGCGGGTGGCGTCTATCCAGGCCTGGCGGTCTACCGGGGTGTCGATACCCCGGCGCAGGGCTCGCTTGGCTTCGATATACAGCTGGCGCAACAGCGAGGCGCGCCAGGTGTTCCAGAGTTTCGGGTTGGTGGCACTGATGTCGCACACCGTGAGGATGTACAGGTAGTCCAGGTGGGCCTGGCTGGGCATGGCCCGGGCGAAGGCCTGGATGATATCCGGATCGGAAATGTCCTTGCGCTGGGCGGTCATGGACATGAACAGATGGTTCTCCACCAGCCAGGAAATCAGCTGGGTATCCCGTTCGCTCAGGTGATGACGCTGGCAGAAGGCCTCGGCATCAATAGCGCCCAGTTCGGAATGGTCACCGCCCCGGCCCTTGGCCACATCGTGGTACAGGCCGGCAATGTAAAGGGTATCCAGCTTGGGCAGCCGATGAATCAGGCGCGAGGCCAGGGGGTATTCGCTCTGGGCCTCGGTGCCGGTCAGTCGCACCATGTTGCGGATTACCCGCATGGTGTGGGCATCCACGGTATAAATATGGAACAGGTCGTGCTGCATCTGGCCGATGATCTGGCCGAACTCCGGCAGGTAGCGGCCCAGCACGTTGTATTTCTTCATGGCGGACAGGGTCTGGTCCAGTGCATGGGGCGTGCGCATCAGTTCCATGAACAGGGTAGTGACAGCCAGGTCGTTACGGAAGGCATCGTCAATCAGGTGCCGGTGCGCCCGCAGTGAACGGATGGTGGTGGCGCGAATGCCCTTGATCTCCGGATGCTGCGCCATCAGCACAAAGATTTCCATGATGGCGTAGGGGGCGTAGGCGAACACCTGGTTGTTGATGGCTTCTATATACAGGTTGCGCATCTGGAAGCGCTTGTTGAGCGGACGGATTTCGTCTTCCGTGCCGCTGCCGATAATCGCTTCGTCGTAATACTGCAAAAGCACATCGGTGATTTCAGCCAGGGCCAGCACCGTACGGTAGTACTGCTGCATCATTAGTTCGACGCCCAGCCGCTTGCCCTGGTCCTGGTAGCCCAGCATATGGGCCAGTGCCCGCTGGTGGTCGAACAGCAGGCGGTTCTCGTTGCGGTCGGCAATCAGCTGCAAGCCATAGCGCAGGCACCACAGGAAGGTTTCGCCTTCGTGCAGAATCTGGTGCTCTTCCTCGGTGAGGATGCTGAAGCGGGTCAGGTCGGCGATGCTTTGCAGGCCGAAGTGACGCTTGGTAATCCAGCCGATGGTCTGGATGTCCCGCAGGGCGCCCGGGGAGCCTTTTACGTTGGGCTCCAGGTTGTACTCGGTGTCGCCGTATTTCTTGTGGCGTTGCTGCTGCTCTTCCCGCTTGGCCACAAAGTAGGCCTTGTCGGAACTCACCTCGTCGGAGTAGGCCTGTTCGCTCAAGGCTTGCCGCAGGCTGTCTGGCCCGGCAATGGTACGGGTTTCCAGCAGGTTGGTAAGTATCGAGATATCTTCCCGGGCGGCGGCGATGGATTCGTCCATGCTGCGCACGCTGTGGCCGATATCCAGTTTCAGGTCCCATAGCAGGGTAATGAAGGCGCCCAGATCGTCTTGCCACTCGGGCGCCATGCCCTTGCGGGTGAGGATCAGCAGGTCAATATCGGAGTGGGGGTGCAATTCGCCCCGGCCATAGCCACCTACGGCAATCAGGGCGATGTCTTCGGAGCGGGCGAACGGATATCGATTCCAGATCAGCCGGAGTACGGTGTCTACGGTGTCGGCCCTTGAGCGAACCAGGGCCCGGACGTCTGCGCCCTCGCGGAATGCATCGGCATCGGCGTCGTAACTCTCCCGCAGTAATTGCCGGGCCGCGGAGACCGGTGAGCGGTCGTTACTGATGCGGGACTCCAGCTCACTCCGGTCCACTTAGAAGGACTCTTCCGATCGCTTGGTCAGTACTTCGTGGCCATCGGCAGTTACCAGGATGGTGTGTTCCCACTGGGCAGACAGTTTGTGGTCCTTGGTCACGGCGGTCCAGCCGTCGGCCAGCATCTTGGTGTGGTACTTGCCCTGGTTCAGCATGGGTTCGATGGTGAAGGTCATGCCTTCTTTCAGTTCCAGGCCGGTTCCGGGCTTACCGTAGTGCATCACCTGTGGCTCTTCGTGGAATACCGCGCCAATGCCATGGCCGCAGTAATCCCGAACGATCGAGTAACGGTGTTTCTCTGCGTGCTGCTGGATCACATGGCCGATGTCGCCCAGGCGTGCGCCCGGCTTGACCAGCTCGATACCTTTATAGAGGCACTCCCGGGTAATCTGGATCAGTCGCTCGGTGCCGGGCTTGGGCTTGCCGACAACCCACATCTTGCTGGTGTCGCCGTGGTAGCCATCTTTAATAACTGTCACATCGATATTAATGATGTCGCCGTCTTTCAGTACTTTCTTGTCTGAAGGGATGCCGTGGCAGACAACGTGGTTGACCGAGGTGCAGATAGACTTCGGAAATCCCTTGTAATTGAGCGGGGCCGGAATGGCTTTCTGCTCGTTCACAATGTAGTCGTGGCAGATGCGGTCGAGTTCTTCGGTGGTTACGCCGGGCTTCACGTGCTCGCCGATCATCTCCAGAACTTCAGCAGCCAGGCGGCCGGCTACGCGCATCTTTTCGATTTCTTCGGGGGTCTTGATAGATACCTGCATCGGACTTCCTGTTGATTTGCGTCAAACAGCCATTTTAAGGGGCATGGGGGTAAGGTACAAGGCGGGGTGGTGCTATGGATGCCATAGCTCCGGGTTAAGTTACGGGGCAAAAATAATGGCGTGCGGCAGGTGCTTTGTGGTATAAACGCGCCCGCTGGAAACGAATCCGGCAAATTCACACACGTGTCAGCACGTTGTCCCAGGGTGCCGGTACCTGCTAGCAGCTCACATAATGCGCTTGCAGAGACTGGTTGGGGCAATCGGACGCGTGGAGGTCTAACCCGAAGCTAAAAGGTAAATATCATGGCTCAGGTAAATATGCGTGACCTGCTGAAAGCAGGTGCTCACTTTGGTCACCAGACTCGTTACTGGAACCCGAAAATGGGCAAGTTCATTTTCGGTGCCCGCAACAAGATTCACATCATCAACCTGGAGCAGACTGTTCCGGCCATGAATGAAGCCCTGAACTTCATTCAGTCCCTGGCTGAGAACAAGAACAAGATCCTGTTCGTTGGCACCAAGCGTGCTGCCGCCAAGATCATCAAGGAAGAAGCCGAGCGTTCCGGCCAGCCGTTCGTTAACCACCGCTGGTTGGGTGGCATGCTGACCAACTACAAGACCATCCGTCAGTCTATCCGTCGCTACCGTGACCTGGAAGCCCAGAGCAAAGACGGTACTTTCGACAAGCTGACCAAGAAAGAAGCCCTTGAGCGTACCCGTGAAATGGACAAGCTCGAGCGCTCCATTGGTGGTATCAAGGATATGGGCGGCCTGCCTGACGCGCTGTTCGTTATCGACGTAGACCACGAGCGTATCGCCATCAAGGAAGCCAACAAGCTGGGCATTCCTGTAATCGGTGTTGTTGATACCAACAGCGATCCGGACGGCGTTGACTACGTGATCCCGGGTAACGATGACGCCATCCGCGCCATCCAGATCTACGTGAAGGCTGTTGCCGACACCTGCCTGGAAGCTTCCCAGTCTGCAGGCGGTGCTGACGAGTTTGTTGAAGTCAGCGAGAACGCCGAAGGCGCTGCTCCGGCCGCCGAGTAACACTTAAACTTCACGTTTGAGTTGTAAGGTATGCCCGCCTGTTTATCCGGGCATACCTCCCCACCGAATTCGGAAACGATTTAAGAGGATTGAACATGGCTGCAATTACCGCTGCAATGGTCAAAGAGCTGCGTGAGCGTACCGGCCTTGGCATGATGGAATGCAAAAAGGCACTGGTTGAAGCTGGTGGCGACGTTGACGCTGCAATCGAAGAGCTGCGTAAGTCTTCCGGCCTGAAAGCCGCCAAGAAGGCTGGCCGTACCGCTGCTGAAGGTGTGTCTCTGGTTAAAGTGTCTGACGACAACACCGTTGCCTACATTCTGGAAGTGAACTCCGAGACTGACTTCGTTGCTCGTGACGACAACTTCATGGGCTTCGCCAACGACGTTCTGAACGTTGCCTTCGAAAAAGGCGAAACCGACGTTGCAGCCCTGATGGCTGGCGACCTGGAAGCCAAGCGTGAAGCGCTGGTTCAGAAGATCGGCGAAAACATCACTGTTCGTCGTATCATCAAGGTTGAAGGCCCGGTTGTAGGTGGCTACGTTCACAGCAACAACAAGATTGCTTCTGTTGTAGCTCTGAGCGCCGGTAACGAAGAGCTGGCCCGCGACATCGCCATGCACGTTGCCGCTGTTAACCCGCGCGTTGGCAAGCCGGACGAAATGCCTGCCGAAGAGCTGGAAAAAGAGAAGGAAATCATCAAGGCCCAGCCGGACATGGAAGGCAAGCCTGCAGAGATCATTGAAAAGATGATGGGTGGCCGTATCAAGAAGTTCCTGGCTGAGAACAGCCTGGTTGAGCAGCCGTTCGTCAAGAACCCTGACCAGAAAGTGGGTGATCTGATCAAGGCCGCCGGTGGCGACCTGGTTGGCTTCGTTCGCCTGGAAGTGGGTGAAGGCATCGAAAAAGAAGAAGTGGATTTCGCCGCTGAAGTGGCTGCTGCCGCTGGCACAGGCAAGGCCTGATCCCTCTTCCCGGCCCGGTCGCGCAAAGCGGCCGGGCTACCTGAGTCTGCCACGTCAGCCGGGATTTCCCGGCTTTCGTGGCGGGCTTGTATCTGAGATACCCCTTTTTCGAGGAGTATGTCAGATACAAGCCTGCAGCGGGTTTGATACCGGATAGCCAACAGACGAGAAGGGGATCACCATGTCGACATCTTCAAAAACCCAGCCCAGATACAAGCGCGTTCTGCTCAAACTCAGTGGTGAAGCCCTGATGGGCGAGCACGATTTCGGTATTGATCCCAAAGTTCTTGACCGCATGGCCCTGGAAATCGGTGCCCTGATAGGCATTGGTGTTCAGGTGGGGCTGGTGATTGGTGGTGGTAACCTGTTCCGTGGCGCCGCACTGAGCGCTGCCGGCCTGGACCGCGTAACCGGCGACCACATGGGTATGCTGGCCACGGTGATGAACGGCCTGGCCATGCGTGACGCCCTGGAACGCTCCAACATTCGTACCCGCGTGATGTCTGCCATCCCCATGAGTGGTATTGTTGAACATTACGACCGCCGCCGCGCCGTGCGCGACCTGAAAGAAGGCGACGTGGTGATCTTCAGCGCCGGCACCGGTAACCCGTTCTTTACCACGGATTCGGCGGCCTGCCTGCGCGGTATCGAGATCGAAGCAGATGCGGTACTCAAGGCCACCAAGGTGGATGGCGTATACTCTGCCGATCCCAATCTTGATCCTACCGCAGTAAAATATGACCACCTGACCTACGATGAGGTTCTGGAAAAGAAATTGGGTGTGATGGATCTGACAGCCATCGTCCTCGCCCAGGACCACGGTATGCCGCTGCGGGTTTTCAACATGAACCAGCCCGGCGTTCTTACCCGAATTGTGACGGGTGAGAGAGAAGGCACACTGATTGAATAACGAATTGAGGATTTTTACGTGATTAACGACATCAAAGCAGAAGCCGAAAAGAAAATGAAAAAGAGCCTGGAGGCTCTGGGTTCGGCGTTTAACAAAATCCGTACCGGCCGTGCCCATCCGGCCATTCTCGACAGCGTCATGGTGAACTACTACGGCCAGGAAACACCCCTGAAGCAGGTGGCAAGCGTGAACGTAGAAGATAACCGCACCCTGTTGGTGGCGCCCTGGGAAAAGAACCTGGTACCGACCATCGAAAAAGCCATCATGATGTCTGACCTGGGCCTGAACCCGTCCACCAATGGCGACGCCATTCGCGTACCCATGCCCATGCTGACCGAAGAAACCCGTAAGGAAATGGTCAAACAGGCCAGGGCCGATGCCGAACACGGCCGGGTTTCTATCCGTAACGCCCGTCGTGACGCCAACAGCATGCTGAAGGATTTGCTGAAGGACAAGGAAATCAGCGAAGACGACCAGCGCCGTGGCGAAGAAGAAATCCAGAAGCTGACCGACAAGCACATCGCTGAAGTCGACAAGCTGCTGAAGGTGAAGGAAGAGGACCTGATGGCGGTATAATCGCCCGGGTCTGTTCAGAGCAGAATGAGCGGCGGCTGGATGTCCGCCGCGCAGAGGATTTCATGACGGGACAAGTAACCGCAGAAATTCCGGTGGAGGCAGACAGCCGCCCCCGGCACGTGGCCATTATCATGGATGGCAATAACCGCTGGGCCAAGGCGCACCGGCTCAAGGGAGTGGCAGGCCACAAGGCCGGCGTGGATGCGGTGAAAGCCGTGGTAGAAACCTGTGCCCGGCAAGGTGTGGAAGTGCTCACCCTGTTTGCGTTTTCCAGTGAGAACTGGCGTCGTCCGAAAGACGAGGTTTCGGCGCTGATGCGCCTGTTCCTGATTGCCCTGGAACGGGAAGTCCGCAAGCTGCACAGAAATAACATTCGCCTTCGCATTATCGGCGACCGCTCCGCGTTTAATTCGACCCTCCAGGAACACATGGAGCGGGCCGAAACGCTCACCCGTGACAATACCGCCATGACCCTGGTGATTGCCGCCAATTACGGCGGCCACTGGGATATTACCGAGGCCACCCGGCAAGTGGCCCAAAAAGTGCGCGCTGGCGAGCTGGAAGCTTCAGATATCACTGATGACCTGATCCAGCAGCACCTGAGTATCGGTGACCTGCCCATGCCTGACTTGCTGATCCGTACAGCTGGCGAGCAGCGCATCAGCAATTTCCTGTTGTGGCACCTGGCGTACACCGAATTCTATTTCTCTGAGGTGTTCTGGCCGGACTTCAAGGCCGATCAAATGCAGAAGGCACTGGAAGCCTACGCCGGGCGCAAGCGCCGGTTCGGGCAAACCGATGACCAGATCGCCGCCCGCGCCACAAAACAATAACGATATAGCGACCAACACCGTGTTAAAAACCCGAATTATTACCGCGCTTATCCTGGCCCCTATCGCGATCGGCGGGATTTTCTTCCTGCCTCCGGCGGGCTTCGCCCTGTTTACCGGTGCCATTATCTCCCTTGGCGCCTGGGAGTGGGCCAATATGTCCGGTATCGAAGGCCAGCCGGGGCGCGTGATTTATGCCCTGGTCATGGCAGGGCTTCTGGCCGTGATCTGGCAGTTGCAGGTGCCGGCCATAACAGTGCTCTGGCTGGCCCTGCTCTGGTGGCTGGTGTGCTTCGGGCTGGTAAGCCGTTACCCGGCGGGCTCCGATCGCTGGGGTGCCGTGCCGCTACGGGCCCTGATGGGGCTGTTTGTGCTGGTTCCCGCCTGGGTAGGGCTGAACCATCTGCGTACCGGCAGCTTCCAGTTCGGTGAGCTGACCAATAACCTGCTGGCCATTCTCTACATCTTCCTGGTGGTCTGGGTAGCAGATATCGGCGCCTATTTTGCCGGCCGGGCCTTCGGCAAGGCGAAGCTGGCGCCGAAAGTGAGCCCCGGTAAATCCTGGGCTGGCGTGTGGGGTGGCCTGGCAGCGGTCGCTGCCCTGGCAGTGGCGGCAAGCCTGATTGCCGGTGCCGGTGCCGTGCAAACCGTTCTGCTGGTGCTGGCAAGCCTCGTTACCGGCCTGGTATCGGTGCTGGGGGATTTGCTGGAAAGCATGCTCAAGCGCTTCCGTGGTATCAAAGACAGCAGCCAGTTGCTGCCCGGGCACGGTGGCATTATGGACCGTATTGACAGTCTTACCGCCGCCATTCCCGTCTTTGCCCTGATGACCACGCTGCTGGGCTGGTTGTCTACGGGTGTCTGGAATCTATGATCACACGCAGCATTACGGTACTGGGAGCAACAGGCTCAATTGGCCTGAGTACCCTGGATGTTATTCGGCGGCACCCGGAGCGTTTTTCGGTTCACGCCCTCACGGCGGGAACCCGTGCACCGGAATTAGCCGCGCTTTGCCGCGAATTCCGCCCCCGGGTAGCGGTGATGGCGGATGCCCGGGCGGCAGAGGAACTGGCTGGCCTGCTCGCCGATTGCCCTGACATTGACGTGCTCAGTGGCGAGCCAGGGCTTATCGACGTAGCAGCAGCCGAACAGGCCGACACCGTAATGGCTTCGATTGTCGGGGCTGCCGGGCTGGCGCCGACACTGGCGGCGGTGCGCGCTGGCAAGCGCGTGTTGCTGGCCAATAAAGAAGCCCTGGTCATGTCCGGCCAGCTCTTTATGGATGCCGTGGCTGAATCCGGTGCTGAACTGCTGCCTATCGATTCGGAACACAATGCCATCTTCCAGTGCATGCCGGCAGACAAGGTGCGTAATCCGCAAGCCGCTGGCATTACCCGCATTCTGCTCACCGCCTCTGGCGGCCCGTTCCGCACTTTGCCGGCCGAACAGTTGCGCTCGGTAACGCCTGCCCAGGCCTGTGCCCACCCCAACTGGTCCATGGGCCAGAAGATTTCCGTCGATTCCGCCACCCTGATGAACAAGGGCCTGGAGCTCATCGAGGCCTGCTGGCTGTTCAATACCTCGCCGGACAAGGTGGAGGTGCACGTTCATCCCGAAAGCATCATCCATTCCATGGTGGAGTATGCAGACGGCTCGGTGCTGGCGCAGTTGGGTAGCCCGGATATGCGAACTCCGATCGCCAATGGCCTGGCCTGGCCCGAGCGCATTGAAGCCGGGGTCGCTCCCCTGGACCTGTTCGCCATCGGCCGCTTTCACTTCGAGCGCCCGGATTTGCAGCGTTTTCCGTGCCTGAGGCTGGCTGCTGAAGCCTTCGCCACCGGTGGCACCGCGCCAGCTGTCCTCAACGCCGCTAACGAAGTGGCCGTGGCGGCATTCCTTGAAGGCGGGCTGTGCTTTGCGGACATCCCCGCTATCATAGAGCGAACACTGGCGGCCACCGAAGTGGTATCGGCGGACAGTTTCGATACCATCTTCCGGAAAGACGCCGAAGCCCGCGAACGGGCAATGGAACAGATTCGCCTTTTATCGGTCTGATTCCGGCGGGGCGTGTTGCGCCGGCTTTCAGTTATCAACCGGACAGTCTATGCAGATTATTCAAAGCGTACTGGCACTTGCACTAACCCTCGGCATTCTGGTGACGCTGCACGAGTTCGGCCATTTCTGGGTCGCTCGCCGCTGCGGAGTCAAAGTGCTGCGTTTCTCTGTGGGTTTCGGTAAGCCGCTGTTTTCCTGGTACGACCGCCACGGCACCGAATTTGCCGTAGCCGCCATCCCTCTTGGCGGCTACGTGAAAATGCTGGACGCCCGGGAAGGCCCTGTGCCGGCCGAACTCGAAGACCAGGCCTTCACCTCCAAGCCGCCATCCCAGCGCATTGCCATTGCGGCAGCAGGGCCCGTCGCCAACTTTATTTTCGCTATCTTTGCCTACTGGCTGATCAGTGTGGTGGGAGTGACCACGGTGGCGCCGATTGTTGGCGAAGTGGCGCCAGACAGCGTGGCCGAGCGCGCGGGCCTGCAGGAAGGTATGGAAATTCTGGGGGTGGACGGCCGCCAGGTGACGTCCTGGCGCGACGTGAACATGCGCCTGCTGGAGCGGGCAGGGGAGCAGGGCCCCATTTCGCTGGAAGTTTCCCGTGATGGTGCCCGTGGTACCTTTTCAGCCCCGCTGAACGGCTGGAACCTCAGCAACGACGAACCCAATCCGCTGGCGGAATTCGGCATCATCCCCTGGCGCCCGGACGTACCGGCGGTGCTGGGTCAGATCAGTGAAGACGGCCGCGCCTCCATGGCGGGGATGCAGCCCGATGACCGGGTTACCGCTGTTGACGGTGAGCCGGTGGCGGACTGGTTCGCGCTGGTAGATATCATTCGCGAGTCCCCGGAGCAGCAGCTGCAGTTAACCGTGGAGCGGAACGGGCAGACTCTGGATGTTCCGGTAACGCCGGCCACCAGAACGTTGGAAGACGGCCAGGACATCGGTTTTGTGGGCGCCGGGGTGCAGGCCATAAGCTGGCCGGATAGCGTGCTTCGGGAGATTAGCTACGGCCCGCTGGCGGCGATTCCCAATGCGCTTGAAGAAACCTGGGCCGACACCCGGCTGACACTGGTGGCCATCAAGAAGATGGTCACCGGCCTGTTGTCGCCCACTAACCTGAGCGGGCCGATCACCATCGCCCGGGTGGCGGAAGCCAGCGTCAGTTCCGGATTCGAGGATTTTGTCCGGTTCCTGGCGTATCTGAGCGTCAGTCTCGGGGTTTTGAACTTGCTGCCGGTTCCGGTTCTGGACGGCGGCCACATCGTGTATTACACCATCGAAGCCATCCGCCGGAAGCCGGTGTCGGAGCACGCGCAGGCGCTGGGATTACGAATTGGTATGGCTTTGATTCTGAGTTTAATGGTGTTTGCTCTTTACAACGACCTGATGCGGTTGTGAGAATTGCGGGCTCCTTACCGCACATTAACCAGGCGATAAAACTGAATGAGACGTTCCCTTCTAGCTGTAGCCGTTGGCCTCGCCATTACCGCAACCGGTATGAAGCCAGCGCTGGCGGATGAATTTACGGTTGCGGACATCGAGGTAGAAGGCCTGCAGCGGGTATCCGCCGGTTCCGTATTTGCCGGATTCCCGGTCAATATTGGTGAGCAGATTGACGAAACCCGCCTGGCGGGCGCCATCAAGGATCTGTTCGGCACCGGATTGTTTACCGATATCCAGGCCAGCCGTGATGGTGGCGTGCTGATTCTGACGGTGAAGGAGCGGCCATCGATTTCCTCGATCGAGATCGAAGGCAACAAGAACATCGAAACCGATATGCTGATGGATGCCCTGGCCGGGGCGGGCCTGGAAGAAGGGCAGGTGTTCCGCCGGGCTACGCTGGAGCGCCTGGAGCTGGAAATTCTGCGCTCCTACATTGCCCAGGGCCGATACAACGCCCGGGTCAAGGCGACCGCAGAAGAGTTGCCCCGCAACCGGGTAGCGGTGCGCCTGGATATCAACGAAGGCTCGGTAGCCGCCATCCAGCACATCAACATCATCGGCAACAAGGATTTCAGCGACGAAGAGCTGATCGACCTGTTCGAGCTGCGCACCAGCAGCTGGTGGAATTCACTGACCAACAAAGACAAGTACGCCCGGGAACGCCTGAGTGGTGATTTGGAATCTCTGCGGTCGTTCTACCTGAACCGCGGTTACCTGGATTTCAGCGTCGAATCCAGCCAGGTGTCCATTTCACCGGACAAGAAGCAGGTGTTTATCGCCATCGCCCTGAATGAAGGCCCCCAGTACACCATCTCTGACATCCGCCTGCGCGGTAACCTGATTGTTGAAGAAGAGGAATTGCGCAAGCTGATCCCGGTTAAAGAGGGCGATGTGTTCTCCCGGGCCCAGATGACCGCCATTTCCGAAGCCCTGTCGTTCCGCCTTGGGCGTGAGGGCTATGCCTTTGCCAACGTGAACGCCGTGCCGGAACCGGGCGAGGACAATACCGCCGCGGTGACCTTCTTCATCGAGCCGGGCAAGCGGGCCTACGTGCGCCGGGTCAATTTCGAAGGCAACGTATCCACCAAGGACGAAGTGCTGCGCCAGGAAATGACCCAGATGGAAGGTGGCGTGGCATCGTCTGACCGCATCGAGTTTTCCAAGACCCGCCTTGAGCGCCTCGGCTTCTTCCAGACGGTGGATGTGGAAACCGTCCCGGTACCCGGCACCGATGACCTGGTGGATGTGAACTACAGCGTGCAGGAACAGCCGACCGGCAGCCTGTCGGCGTCTGTGGGTTTCTCCCAGAACTCCGGTGTGATCCTTGGTGCCTCGGTGTCTGAAAACAATTTCTTCGGCAGCGGCAAACGGGTGTCGTTCGGTGTAAACGTGAGTGACTCGGTCAAGAGCGCCAATGTTTCCTACTTGGACCCGTACTTCACCGTCGATGGCGTAAGCCGTGGCTTCAGCCTGTTCGCCCGGGAAACCGACTACGAGGAAGAGGATATCTCCTCCTACCTGCTGGATGAATACGGCGGGCGCCTGACCTTCGGTTATCCGACAGATTCTATCACCCGCTTGAGCTTTGGTGCCGGCATTACTCGTTCCGATATCAAGCCCGGGGTGTTCTCTGCCCAGGAAGTCCGTGACTTCGTGGCGGAGGAAGGCGACTCCTTTACCAACTACTTCCTGTTTGGTAACTGGCGCCGCAGCACCCTCAACCGGGGCGTGTTGCCAACCGATGGTTACAGCCATTCGCTGTCGCTGGATGTGGCGGTGCCGGGCAGTGACCTGACCTTCTACAAGGCTTCACACCGTACCGACTTCTACTTCCCGGTGACTGATGCACAGGACTGGATTGTGAGAGCCCGAACAGAAATCGGATACGGGGACGGTTATGGTGACCGCACCCAGATGCCGTTCTTCGAGCATTTCTACTCAGGTGGTTATGGCTCGGTGCGCGGTTACCGTGCGAACTCGCTGGGTAACCTGGCCGAGAATGCAAAAAACGACTATTCCGATGAAGATCCATTCGGCGGCAACCTGCTCACCGAAGCAGGCCTTGAGCTGATCTTCCCGACGCCGTTCGCCGGGGATTCCCGCTCCATGAGAACTTCGTTCTTCCTGGATGCCGGGCAGGTGTTCGACACCGAGCGCGGGTTTGATCCGGAACTGACAGAAGTGCGCACCGCCGCGGGTGTCAGCTTCCAGTGGATCACGGCCGTGGGCCCGCTTGCATTCAGCCTGGCCAAGCCGCTTAATGACAAGGCAGGTGACGATACCCAGGTATTCCAGTTCTCGCTGGGCCAGACGTTCTGACGCCACTATAAAAAATAAAGGATGAAACAAAGGAGATTGATGATGAACCGTGTGACTGCTTTGATTGGTGCCGCCTTGCTGGCCTTTTCTGCCCAGGCAGCTGCAGAAACCCGCATTGGTGTGGTGGATCTGCGCCAGGCCCTGTTTTCCTCGGATGATGCCCAGACCTTCAGCCAGCAGCTGCAGCGGGACTTTGCCGGAGATGAAGAAAAGGTCCGCCAGGCCCAGGAAGAAGCCCGCAAGCTGAAAGACCGCCTGGAAAAAGACGGTTCGATGATGAATGAAAGCGAGCGTAACAAGGTGGCGGGTGAATTCCAGGAGAAGGTGCAGGAGTTCAACTTCCTCAAGCAACGCCTTGATGCCACGGTTAACCAGCGCAAGCAGCAGTTCCTTGAAAATGCCCGCCCGGAAGTAGACGTGGCTGTCAAAGAACTGCTGGAAGAGCATGATCTGGACCTGATCCTGCCCAGCGAAGCGGTGGTGTACGTGAAGCCGGAAATGAATCTGACGTCCCAGCTGCTGGACAAACTGAACAAGTAAAGAACAAGGGGCTCCCCGCCCCGGTGTTTGGAGAAGGCAATGTCACAGAAGTCCTATCGGCTCCAGGAAATAGCCGATGCGTTGGGAGCCAGTCTCCGGGGAGACCCCGATATCATGGTCAGCGGCCTGGCCACCTTGCAGGCGGCCGGCCCGGATCAGATCAGCTTTCTGGCCAATCCGGCCTACGGCAAATACCTGCAAGACACCCGGGCCGGTGCGGTTATCCTCTCACCCGCAGCAGCGGATGATTGCCCTACCAATGTCCTGTTACTGGACAACCCGTACATGGGCTATGCTCGCCTCAGTCACTGGTTTGACCCTGCGCCGGTGGCATCAGCCGGTGTTCATCCCACCGCTGTGGTAGATGAGAGCGCCAGCATAGACAGCACTGCCAGTGTAGGCCCTCACGCGGTCATCGAAGCCGGTGTGCATCTTGGAGCCCACGTTGTAATAGGTGCCGGCACCGTCATCGGCGCACGCACCCGCATCGGAGACCACACCATTATCCGCCCCCGGGTTACCCTGGCTCACGACATTGTAGTGGGGCAGCGTTGCCATATCCTCAGCGGTGCGGTGATCGGTTCAGACGGTTTCGGCTTTGCCAACGAGCGGGGCCAGTGGCACCGCATTGCCCAGCTCGGCGGCGTGGTGCTGGGTGATGATGTGGAAGTGGGCGCCAACACCACCATCGACCGTGGCGCGCTCGACAGCACAGTCATTGGCAACGGCGTGAAGCTGGATAACCTGATCCAGATCGCCCACAACGTTCATATCGGTGATCACAGCGCCATGGCCGCCATGGTCGGTATCGCCGGCAGTACCCGCATCGGCAAACACTGTGTGTTTGGTGGCGCCTCCGGGGTGGCAGGGCACCTGGAGATCGGGGATCAGGTGCATCTTACCGGCATGACGCTGGTAACGGGTGATATCCGCGAGCCGGGCGTGTATTCTTCCGGCACCAGCGCCGACACCAACCGGAACTGGCGCAAGAACGCCGTGCGTTTCAGGCAACTGGACAGCCTGGCCCGGCGCATAAAAGAACTGGAAAAGAAATCAGAGGGCTGAGGCCGATCAACATGCAGATGAAGATTGATGAGATTCTTGAGTACCTGCCACACAGATACCCGTTTCTGCTGGTAGACCGGGTTACCGATGTGGAGAAAGGGAAGTCGATCAAGGGCTACAAGAACATCTCCTTCAACGAGCCGTTCTTTACCGGGCACTTCCCGGATAACCCGATCATGCCTGGCGTGCTGATTATCGAAGCTATGGCCCAGTTGGCGGGCATTCTCGGTTTTGTGACCGTAGAACGGAAACCCTCTGATGGCGTGATACAATATTTGGCTGGCTCCAGCAAAGCGCGCTTCAAGCGCCCCGTGGTGCCGGGAGACCGCATGGATATGGAGGCTGAATTTGTCTCCGCCAAGCGCGGTATCTGGAAATTCAATTGCCGGGCACTCGTTGATGGCGAAGTGGTGTGCGTGGCAGAAATCATGACCGCTGAGAGAGAAGTTTGATGGCGACAAATGACTGGTCGGGTGTCCATCCTCAGGCGATTGTAGACCCGTCAGCCAAACTGGCAGACAACGTAACCGTAGGCCCCTGGAGTTACATCGGCCCCGGTGTGGAGATCGGCGAAGGTACCGAGATTCTCTCCCACGTGGTGGTCAAGGGCCCAACGGTAATCGGTCGCAATAACCGTATTTTCCAGTTTTCCAGTATCGGGGAAGAGTGCCAGGACAAGAAATACGCCGGCGAGCCCACCACGCTGGTGATTGGTGATAA
The DNA here is from genome assembly GCF_021282325.1 of Marinobacter sp. G11. Classification (NCBI taxonomy): domain Bacteria; kingdom Pseudomonadati; phylum Pseudomonadota; class Gammaproteobacteria; order Pseudomonadales; family Marinobacteraceae; genus Marinobacter; species Marinobacter sp. G11. The sequence goes on along the minus strand of NZ_JAJSPB010000013.1, from coordinate 84,853 downwards.
CAATGTTATCCGTGAAAACTGCACGATTCACCGTGGCACGGTTCAGGACCGGGGTGAAACCCGCATTGGCAGCGGCAACCTGCTGATGGCCTATGTGCACGTGGCCCATGATTGCATCGTAGGCGACAACACCATCCTGGCCAACTGCGCCACGCTGGCCGGCCACGTCTCCGTAGGCGACCACGCTATTCTCGGTGGTGGCACCATGGTGCACCAGTTCTGCCACATCGGCCCTCACAGCATGGCGGCTGGCGGCAGCATCGTACTCAAAGACATTCCCGCCTATGTGATGGCGTCTGGCCAGTCTGCCCAGCCCCATGGCATGAATGTGGAAGGCCTGAAGCGTCGTGGCTTCAGCAAAGACGTGCTGATGGCTCTGCGCCGCGCCTACAAGGTGGTTTACCGTCAGGGCCTGACCACCGAGCAGGCGGTTGAAGAACTCGAGAAGTCCTTCAATGACGTGCCGGAAGTCCGCCCGCTGATTGACTCGCTCCGGGGAGCGGATCGCGGCATCATTCGCTGAGCCAGGAGGCCCTGGTGGCAACCGCTGAAACCGGGCAGGTCAGCTCCCGCAAGGTAACCATTGCAATCATCGCCGGCGAGGCATCGGGGGATATCCTCGGTGCCGGGCTGATTCGCTCGTTGCGCACACGCTATCCGAAAGCCCGCTTTGTGGGCATCGGCGGCGACGAAATGATCGCCGAAGGCTTTCACTCCCTGGTACCCATGGAAAGGCTTTCCGTGATGGGGCTGGTGGAAGTGCTCGGACGCATTCGCGAGCTGTTCAGTATCCGTGCCCGCCTGCTGGAATACTTCTTCACCACACCGCCGGATGTGGTCATCGGTATCGATTCCCCGGATTTCACCCTGACGATTGAACGCCGCTGCCGGGAAGCCGGTATTCCCTCGGTTCATTATGTAAGCCCCTCGGTCTGGGCCTGGCGCCAGAAGCGAATCTTCAAGATTGCCAAGTCTGTCGACCTGATGCTCACCCTGTTTCCCTTCGAAGCCCGTTTCTACGAAGAGCACAATGTGCCGGTGGCCTTTGTGGGGCACCCGCTGGCAGACCGCATTCCCATGCGGCCAGACACAGACGCGGCCCGTAAGGCACTTGGCCTGAATCCCGACCAGCCTGTTCTGGCGGTATTGCCGGGCAGCCGGGGTGGGGAAGTTGAGCGCCTTGGTACCCTGTTTCTGGAGGCCTCCCGCTGGCTGCAGGAGCGCCGTCCAGACATCCAGCTGGTGATTCCCTGCGTCAACCGGGACCGGGAGAAGCAGGTAGAGGGGCTGGTCGAGGCGCTGGAAGTGAAGCTGCCGGTTACCCTGGTACGCGGTCGTTCCCGGGAAGTAATGGCCGCCAGCGATGTGGTGTTGCTGGCATCCGGCACGGCAACCCTGGAAGCCATGCTGCTCAAACGCCCCATGGTGGTGGGTTACCGGTTGAGTGATCTCAGCTACAAACTGCTGTCCCGTCTGGTGAAGGTGCCCTGGGTGGCCCTGCCGAACCTGCTGGCGCAAAAAGGCCTGGTGCCGGAGTTGCTGCAGGATGATGCCACACCGGAGGCCCTGGGCGCCGCCGTGCTGGAGCGCATGGAAAACACCGAAGAGCGCGAGCAGTTGCAGCAAGCCTTCACCGAGTTGCACGAAAGCCTGCGCGAGAATGCGGACGAACGCGCAGCAACCGCTATTTCCGAGTTAATGGAGCGCCGGCGCTGATGGCCGCAAAAGACCTTCCGCCGTTTGAGTGCAGCTACAAGGGCCGGTTACTGGCCGGCGTTGATGAAGTGGGCCGTGGCCCGCTGATTGGTGCAGTGGTGACTGCGGCCGTGATACTGGACCCGGAACGGCCGATTGAGGGCCTGGCGGACTCCAAGAAGCTCACCGAAAAGCGCCGCCTGAAGCTGTACGACGAGATCCTCGAAAAGGCCGCTGCCTGGAGCCTGGGCCGGTGTGAGGCAGCGGAAATTGACCAGATCAATATTTACCAGGCCACCATGCTGGCCATGACCCGTGCAGTGGAGGGCCTGGCTCTCGAACCTGAATACGTATTGGTAGACGGCAACCGTTGCCCGGATTGGCGCTGGCCCTCCGAGCCGGTGGTGAAGGGCGATGCCAGGGTAGAGGCGATCAGCGCTGCGTCTATCCTCGCCAAAGTCACCCGCGACCGGGAAATGGAGATGCTGGAACAGCAATATCCCGGCTACGGACTGGCCCAGCACAAAGGTTATCCCACACCCGTGCATCTGGAAGCGCTGAAGCGGTTAGGTGCAACGCCGGAGCACCGGCGGTCGTTTCGTCCCGTCCGGGAGTGTTTGTAAAATGAATTCGCACATACTTGCCGCCGTGTTTGCCGCAGTTTTTATGGGCACCATTGGCGCCATCTCGGTGTATGCCGGTGTCAGCGCGGAAACTGTTACCTTCTATCGCTTGTTTATAGGGGCGGCATTAATGGCCGCGTTTCTCCTGCTGACTGGACAGCGAGCAAAGGTATTCACCTGGCCCGGTTTCAAGGTTCTGGTGACCGGGGCATACCTGGCCGGTTTTGTGGTGTTCTACGTAATGGCCATGAATTACACCAGCATGGCGAACGCCGTGATGCTGCTGTACCTGGCCCCGGCTGCCGCGTCGATAGTGGCGCATTTTTTCATGGGGGAGCGGCTGTCGGGCCTGGGTGCAGCCTTGATCGCCTTGGCGCTGTTCGGCTTTGCCATGATGATGGAATTCAACTTTAACCTCTCCGGCCGGGCGGAAGAGGCGGCAGGCCTGTTTTATGCCCTGTGCGCCATGCTCTGCTACGCCGCGTTTATCCTGACCAACCGCTTGATTCACGAACGGGTGCATGTACTGACCCGAAGCGGGTACCAGATGCTGGCCGGGGCGCTTTGCATGCTGCCGCTGATGCTCATGCAGGATGAGGCCATTCAGGCCGGGCAATGGGGCTGGTTGGCGGCGGCCGGCGTGCTGCCCGGCTTCCTGGCGATTATGCTGGCGGTGGTGGCGTTAAAGGCATTGCCGGCGGCAACCTACGGCACCCTCGCATACCTGGAGCCGATTACAGTGATTATTCTGGGTTGGCTGCTGTTTGACCAAAGCCTGAACTTGCTGCAAATGTCCGGTGGTGCGTTGATCATCGTCTCGGGCGTGGTGCAGGCGGTCTGGTCCCAGCGGGAGGCGCCTCCTGTGCCAGTGCGGACGTGAAGACTGGTAAGGCGGACTAAGCGACCAGCATTGCGGTGAACGAGGATGTGCCCGGCGTGGCGGACTTACGGTCAATTTCACCTAACCACCCAAATAGGGGGCCACAAGGATTGGCACATATATGTCACATATACGTCACAGGGGAATTTGGCGGCCCCAGATGCAAAAAAGGCAGACCAGTAAGTAACTGATCTGCCTTTCTTTTTTATGGTAGCGGGGGCAGGATTCGAACCTACGACCTTCGGGTTATGAGCCCGACGAGCTACCAGACTGCTCCACCCCGCATCAAAACTGGTTGTTGTCTTCGGGGCTGTCCCCGATCAACGAGGTGCGCATAGTACAGCTGGGTAGGGTGCTTGTCAAACCTTATTTAAGACCCTCGCCAGGGTCAGCTGTGAAGGTTGCTTGCATGAAGCCCAAGCATGATTAGGATGGTACAGAAGCCGCCGGGCTCCCACGCCAGAATCGGCAAGCGATTAAGCGAAAGTCTACATTTTGAAGGGGCACGCAATGCCAAGATTTCTACACACCGCCGACTGGCAAATGGGGCGTACCTACAGCCGTTTTGAAACCGAAGACGGTGCAGCGCTGGTGGAAGCCCGGTTCGAGGCCATAGACAAGCTGGCCCGGCTTGCCAATGAATCTCAGTGCCAGGCGGTGCTGGTGGCCGGTGATGTGTTTGATGCCCAGACGGTATCTGATCGCACTATTCGCCGGGTGTTCAATGCCACCAAGGCATTCCCTGGCCCTTGGGTGATGCTGCCGGGTAACCATGATGCGGCGCTCGCCGAAAGTGTCTGGACCCGCGCTCAACGGTTGGGTGCCGTGCCGGATAACGTGCACCTGGCGCTGGTGCCGGGCGTTATCGAACTGGCTGCCGAAGGCCTCGCCATACTGAACGCACCTCTGACCCAGCGTCATACCTATGGCGATCTGACAGAAGCTTTCGGCCGCTACGAGACTCCGGCAGGATTGGTTCGGGTGGGGCTCGCCCACGGCAGTGTGCAGGGATTGCTGGCGGGTGAAATCGATTCCACCAACCCTATTGCGCCGGATCGGGTACAAGCCAGCAAGCTGGATTACCTGGCATTGGGAGACTGGCACGGTACCAAGGAAATCAACGAACGCACCTGGTACAGCGGTACCCCGGAGCCGGAGCGGTTCCGGGATAACGAGGCCGGTAATGCCCTGATTGTCGATATTTCCGGGCCGGGTGAGCTGCCGCAGGTTCAGGTGTTAGCTACCGGTCGTTACCAGTGGCATCAATGGCGGGAAACCCTTTCTGTGGAATCAGACCTGGACCAATTACTGGAACGCCTGCAAAACCTGCCTGAATCCTCGGTGGTGGATCTTCGGCTGGATGGCCTGATCACCCTGGCGGGCGACGAAAAACTGCTGCACGGATTGTCGGTTGCCGAAGCCCGTTTCCGCAGCATTCGTTGCGAGCGCAGTAACCTTCAGCTGGCACCTACCGACGATGATATTGCCGCCCTGAAAGCCGACGGCTACGTTGGCGAGGTGGTCGAAACCCTGCGGGAGCAGCAAGCCGGGGAGCAGGGCGAAGCCGCCCGGGATGCCCTGGCCATTCTGGCCTCCATGCTGAAAACACCGGCTCAGGAGGCAGGCCAATGAAACTGCAGAGCCTGAAGGTTGAACAGCTGCGCCAGTTCCGCCAACCCTTTGCCCTTGAGCATCTTCAGCCCGGCCTGAACCTGATCCACGGCCCCAACGAATCCGGCAAAAGTACCCTGGTGCGGGCCATCCGGGCGGCGTTCTTTGAACGTTATCGGTCCCAGGCGGTAGATGACCTTCGCCCCTGGGGTGACTCTGCGGCAGCCCCCACCGTTGAACTGGCCTTCGAGCATCAGGGTGCCCAATGGCGCCTGGTTAAAAGTTTCCTGAAGCGCACCCGCTGTGACTTGTCGGTCGGCAACGAAACCTGGAGCGAAGACGACGCAGAAGAAAAGCTGGCGGAGCTGTTGGGTTACCAGTATCCCAAGCGGGGCGCCAGCAAGGCGGAGCATTGGGGTATTCCGGGCCTGTTGTGGGTAGAGCAGGGCACGGGGCAGGATATCGAGCAAGCTGTTGAACACGCGGGCGATCACCTGAAATCCGCCCTCAATGCCCTGGTAGGCGAGGTGGCCAGCACCGGCGGCGATGCAATCATCGAAGAAGTAAAAGGCAAGCGCGACGTGTTGCTGACGGCCACCGGCCAGCCCAAGGGTGACTACAAAAAACTGGATAAAGAGCGGGAAGATCTGCAGCAACAGGTCGACGATTTGCAGCTGCGGGTTGAGCAGTATCAGGGGCAGGTGGATCGCCTCGGGCAGTTGTCGCAGGAGTTTGATCGCACCGAACAGGAAAAGCCCTGGGACGAAGCGCGGCGGCAACTGGACCAGGCCCGTGAACAGCTGCAGCAGGTGGAGCAGTTGGAACAGCAGCAGGAACAGGAAAAGAATACCCTGGCGCAGCTGGTTCAGAACCGCGAGCTGCTGGAGCAGAACCTCGGCCACCTGAGTCGGCTGGACGAACAGCGCAGCGCCCGCAAGGCAGAACTGGAGAGTGCCGAACGCAAACTGCAACAAACCGGGCAGCAGACCGCTGCCCTGGCTGGCGCCCTGAACGATGCCCGGGCTGCCTATGAAAATGCCCGGTCACAACTGCAACTTGCTCGCCAGCAGGAAATCCGGCAGCGGCTGGAGCAGGATCTGCGCCAGTCTGAACAGCGACAGCAAGCCCTCAGCCAGAACCTGGCCAGGGCCCGGGAATACCAGCAACAGGTTGACGAGGCCCGGGAGCAGGCAAAGGCAAACCGCATTGATACCGCCGCGGTGGCCCGCCTGAAAACAACCGCCAGGGAACTGAATGACGAAACCATCCGTTCCGGCACCGTTGCCACCCGCCTGAACTGGCAGCTGCAGCCCGGCGCTAGTATTACCCTCGACGACCGGCAACTGGAGGGGCAGGGCGAACAGCAATTGCTGGAAGCCTCGCAGCTGGTTATTCCGGGCGTAGGCACTCTGGGCATCGCCCCGGGCGGCGAGGAGCTGGCCAGTACCAGGCGCAAGCTCGAAACGCTCGAACAATCCCTGGACGAGCAATTGCAGGCGATGGCTGTGGCGTCCGTTGAGCAGGCAGACAGCCGTGCCTCCGCCTGGGAGGCAGCGGAGCAAAAACGTAAACATGCCGTCGAGTTGTTGCGTTCGGTTGCCCCGGCCGGTCTGGAGCCACTGGAAACCGAGCTGGCGGAACTGCAGGCAGAATTGAAAGCTGTTCGTGAAAAACTGGAAACCACTCCCGTATCGGATCAGGACGTTCAGGTATTGGATCTGGCCGCGGCCGAAAGCGCCCTGTCCAGTGCCGAGAAGCGCTTGAATGACGCCGAGGCCAGCGACCGCAGCCATCAGGCTCAACTGCTCACCGGCAAGCAGGCCCGGGATAACGCAAGGGCCGAATGGCAGCGGCTGGAAGACGAGGCCAACAGCCCCGAGCGCCAACAACAGTTGACCCGATTAACGGCTGAGCTTGCCCGGATCGAACAGCAACAGGTCAGCCTGCGCGAGAGCATGGCGAAGCGGGAGCAGCAAATCCGAGAGGCCCGGCCGGATATCCTGCGGCAGGATATCGACCGTTTTCAGCGCACGATCCAGACTTTGCAGCAAACCCAGGAAGACCGGCAACGGGAACTTCGGGACATTCGTGTTCGGCTTGAGGCCTGGGGTGCCGAAGGCCTGGAAGAGCAATTGAGCGAGAAGCAGGCAGAGCTGGAACAGTGCCAGCGCCGGTACCAGGAGCTGGATCGCCGTGCCCGGGCACTGGATTTGCTGCTCACATTGCTGACAGACAAACGCCAGGCGCTGACCCGGCGCCTGCAGGCCCCATTGCAAAAACATCTTAACCATTACCTGTCGCTGCTGTTTCCGAATGCAACGCTGGAGGTGGACGAACACCTGCGGCCGGGAACTTTCAACCGGGGAAATGAGCTCGGCCAGATTGCCGAACTGAGTTTTGGTGCCCGGGAACAGATGGGGCTGATCAGCCGCCTGGCCTATGCCGACCTGTTGAGGGAAGCTCAAAGGCCCACCCTGATTCTCCTGGACGACACCCTGGTGCACAGCGACCAGAACCGGCTGGAAGACATGAAACGTATCTTGTTCGATGCTGCCAGCCGGCACCAGATCCTGCTGTTCACCTGCCATCCCGAGAAATGGCAAGACCTCGGGGTGCCGCCCATTGACCTCCAGAAGCTTAAAAGCTGAAACGAAAAATTCCGTAAAATAACTGAAACTTATTACGACATAACTGATCTGCCTGTCTTTTCAGGCCGTAACACTGTCACCTGTTTCGATTTGTCGAAACTATGTGTTTTAACTAAGTGATAGGTTGGGCCTGTGCAAGCTACCGTTAAACAAGCAAATTCCAATGTTGTTGACCAGTTCAGCGAAGCCTGCCAGGCCACCCTGGACCGGGTGCTGGGCAACAACAGTGCCTGCGTATTCGCTTCGGTAACATCCTGGACGGCTGGGCTAATTGTGCTGGCCCAGGCCCTTAGCCGGCAAACGGGTGACCTGGTGATGGCATTGGACGGGGTGGAGCTTGGTATTTGCCCGTCGACTGGAACCATCCATGCAGCGTCGTCTGAGGTGATGCTTCAGGCCAAGCAATTGTTGGGACAGCCGGGCTGGCAGCTGCGTGAGGCCGTGGGCAGCCAGGTTGCCAATGGCCATGCCGAAAGCCTGGATATTTTCATGATTCGTGCCGGCATCCATCATGGCGAGGCCCTGCCGATGTTCCCGCTGGAAGGTTCACGAATGAAGTGCTGGCCGGACCTTGGCACCGCGCCGGATCTGATTGAGCCGCTTCGGGTTGCGAGCCTGCTGGCCAAGGGCCATCGAGACCTGCAAAAGGTGGCCGGGCTGACCGGCATAGAGCCGGTACAGGCATCGGGTATTCTGTGGGGATTCCAGGCCGCAGGGTTGATCGTTCCGGACCAGCAGAAAATGCCTTCGCCACATCCGAAAACCGCCTCGAACGACCGGCTGCCGGCAGCAGGCCTGTTCCAGAAGCTGGCCGCCATCGAAAAGATTGCGCCGGGCACCCCCGTTGTCATTGGCCTGACCAAAACCGACTTGCTGGCAAAGCCGGACTTGCGATCTCTGCGTGCCAACTTGGCGGAACAGGGGCTGGTTCTGCCCGTGTTCAGCTTTGATGCCAGAGACAAGGCGCAGGCGAACCATATGGTGCGTGCGCTGCTTGCCTCTATAGACTGATCTGCCCCCGGGTTTAATCGAAGCTTGGCAGTTCCGGTTTTACCAGCGGCTTGCCGGCTGCTTCCCAGGCTTCAATGCCACCTGCAATGGACTGAACGTGAATGTAGCCCATTTCCTTCATGGCCCTGGCTGCCAGGGCTGATCGGCCGCTGTTCTTGCAGTAGATCACCAGGTTCAGGGCCCGGTCTTCAAATGCCGGATCGTTGGTGAGCTTGAATTCCAGAATGCCACGGGACACATTGACGGCGCCGGGAATGTGGCTGGTGTTGTATTCGTCTGCTTCGCGCACATCCAGCAGTACGTCCGCTTTCTTGATGGCGTCGTCGGCCTGGTCCAGCGGAATTTCACGAATCTCCGCGCGGGCGGCTTCTACTAGGTCGTGAGCAGTTTTCATTGGCAGGCTCCTGTTGAAACGGGTTTGGTTGTCTGGCGGTAAAGATAGGTGAGCGCTTATATTTCATCAATCTCTAAGGTTATATCACTTCCATACAGGCTTGCTATCAACGGAATGGCTGTTTCCTGATTGAGTGGCAAGTGGTGTGGATTGATATATAATCCGCCCCCTCGCAGGAGAGAGGGTGCGGCCGCACCCCGCCGAAGGCGCAAACTCCCATAAACGCTCAGGCCCATGTACTGCGACCTATCATGAACAGCCGACTGGAGAGTGACTGCCCCGTTGCAGTCCACCGAAGGGGCAAGCAGGGTACATCCTGTAAACTCTCAGGTATCAGGGACAGGGGGAGAGGCCACGATTACACAGGAGTTCTGTGTGCTGACCTCTGTCTATCTGATTGCTATCACCGCTGAAGCCATGTCCGGGGCCCTGGCCGCCGGGCGCCGCAATATGGATCTGTTTGGTGTCGCGGTTATTGCCTTTCTCACCGCCCTGGGCGGTGGTACGGTCAGGGATATCCTGTTGGGCAACTTTCCGGTTACCTGGACCCAGCATCCCAGCTATATCTACCTCACCATCACCGGTGGCCTGGCCACAATCATTATTGCCCGGTTTATGCGCCACCTGCACCAGTTGTTCCTGGTGCTGGATGCGATCGGCCTGGTGGCATTCACGGTGATTGGCTGCAATGTGGCGCTGCGCCTGGGTTATGAAACCCCGGTGATTGTGATGTCCGGCATTACCACCGGCATCTTTGGTGGCATTCTGCGTGACATCATGTGCAACCGCACGCCGCAGGTGCTGCGCCATGAGCTCTATGCCAGCGTGTCGCTGGTGGTGGCGCTGGTGTATCTGGTGTTGGTGCGCAAAGGGTTCCATGAAGACGTTACCCTGCTGGCGGCGTTCAGCCTGGGCTTGTTGCTGCGCATGTGTGCTATCCGCTGGCAGGTTTCGCTGCCGGTGTTCAGCTATTCCAATGCCCGGTGGCAGTGAGGGATCCCGTTACGGCAGGTTCTCCCGCCAGTGTTTTACGTGTACCTGGTCCTTGATGGCGTCGATCACCTCCAGGATCAGGGTGATCAAGGCCTCTTTCTCGCCCTCTTCGGTCAGCCCTTCGCCGGGCTCCGGCAGGAACACGTTAACGATGTCTTCAATAAAGGCATGGTTGGTGGAGGAGGCGAGGTCATCCAGGATCTGGTGCACCACGTTGGCGACGATGTCACCCACCGCATTCTCCAGGGTGTCCTGGATGGTCGGGCCCACGACCGGCAGGTACTTCAGGCGTGACAGTTCCAGGTTCTGTTTCAGGGCATGGTCTACCCGGTTTTCCAGGTAAACCCGCAGGGCACCCCGATTGGGGATATAGCCCTGCTTCGCGGCCTGGGCGACCCTTTCGGACAGCCAGTCAGACAACATTTCCCGCCGCGGGAAAAGAATGTCGTGTTGGATACGCTCGAACAGGGGCGAACCACGTTTCACCTCATCCTGCACGCCGCTCAGCACCTTCAGCACAATCCGGTCAGACAGCTCTTCCATAAAGGCTTCGTAGTAGAAGATGACAAACCGGTACAGGCGGGTGCTGGTGAAGTCGATGATCTTGTACTGGTGCAGCCGGTAAATAATGGAAATAATCCGCAGTACCCGGAGAAAACGCAGGCTGCCCACCGGAATACACCCCACCAGGTCGTACCAGTGGATGAACGGATAGAAATACCAGCGGTCATACACCCGGGCCTTGATGGAGTAACCCCAGCGCAGGACAAACTCGCCCAGGAAGATCGACACGAAGATCAGGTCGTAGAAAATGAAGCGTTCGTGGATGGGGTGGTAAAGCTCCTGAATAACCGGGGCGTAGTCTTTCAGAAGGTTTTGTACGGCCACGAAGTTATAAATCGAGTCCCAGATAATCAGCGCGAGATTGAGGATCAGCAGCCCCAGCATCACAAAGTCGATGATGAACCAGGTGAGCTGGTGGCTGGATTTGAGGTTTTCTCGGTTTATCTTGAGCATCCGGGCTACCTTGGGGCCTACAATATCAAAGCTAAGTGACTGGAAGGTTAGCCTATTCAGTCGGTAAACTCAGCAACCTGTTTCAGGGAATCAGCCCGGACACCGGATCGGACGCCATTAAAACCAGCATGCTGTTAGCCAGAACCTTACAACGCCTTGCCACCATCAGCCCGGGCCTGGTGATGCTGGTACTTGCCCCTGCCGTATTCGCCAGCCAGGTTCGGGTGGAGGTTGAGGGCGATGTGGATAACCTCCAGGACAACGCCCAGATCTTTGTTGGCGAAGTGGAAGGCCGCACTGCCGATGGCTTGCGCCGTTACGCCAACACCGCCATTGCCCAGGTGAAAGAGGCGGCCCGGGCGCTGGGCTATTACAGTCCCGAGGTACGCTGGAAAGTAGAAGAAGCCGGCGATGAACCGGCGGAGCTGGTGCTTACCCTCATTCCCGGCGAGCCGGTGCTTATCCGCTCCCGCAATGTGATGATCGAAGGGCCGGATGGCGCACAGGAAGACTTCCGGCAGAACCTCCCGAAATCGCCTGCACAAGGTGATGTGCTGCACCATGGCCGGTACGATGCCCTGCGCCAGTCTATCCAGAACACCGCCAACCGGCTGGGCTATTTCGAGGGCGAATTCCTGACCCGCCGGCTGGAAGTGGATCCCGCCAAAAACGCGGCTGACATCACCCTGGAGTACCAGTCCGGCGAACGCTACCGGCTGGGCAAGGTCACCTTTCTGGAAGGCCACGAGTTCGAACAGAACCTGCTGGAGCAGTTTGTTACTTTCGAGCCCGGTATTCCGTTCCATGCCGATGAAGTGGCAAAACTCAGTAATGACTTGTCCAACAGTGGCTATTTCTCCGGGGTGGATGTAGACGCCGCGCCGTCGAAGGCAGAAGACCGGGTAATCCCTGTCGATATCGCCCTGACGCCCCGGCCGCCGCGCTCCGTGGCCGCCGGTGTTGGCTTTTCGACAGACGTCGGCCCCCGGTTCCGGGGTAACTGGCGGGAACACTACATCAATCCCATGGGGCATCGCCGGGGCGCCGATACCGAACTGTCCGAGTTACGCCAGAGCGTGAGCGGCTGGTACGAGCTGCCGCTGGATCCGCCCATGACGGATGCCATCCGCCTGACCTCCGGTTACCAGCGCGAGCATATTGAAGATGTGGAGTCTGAACGGCTCACCTTCGGCCAGCAGTGGAGCCACCAGCTGGACAACGGCTGGATGCAGATATTGTCCATGCGCTGGGAAGGGGAGCGCTTCAGTATTGGTGAGGAAGAGCAGGGTAACTCCAGCCTGTTATTGCCGGGTGTCAGTTATTCCAAGCTGCACGCCAACTCGCCGCTCGACCCGTCCCGGGGGTATCGCCTTCAGTTCGACGTGACCGGGGCCCATCGGGCGGTGATCTCGGATGCCGATATCCTGCATGTGAATTTCCTGGCCAAGGGGCTTTATACCCTGGCCGGCAAGCACCGGTTTCTCGCCCGCTTCAATTTCGGTGGCGTGGCCACCAACAGCTTCCGGGATGTTCCGCCTTCGTTGCGCTTCTTCGCCGGTGGCGACCAGAGCGTTCGCGGCTACGGCTATGAAACCCTGGCACCCAAAGACTCGGATGATGTCGTCATCGGTGGCCGTTACATGGTGGTGGGAAGCGCCGAGTACCAGTATGAGTTTGTGCGAAATTGGCGTGTGGCGGCCTTTATTGATGAGGGTAATGCCGTGGATGATGTCTTTGATCCCCTGGCCACCGGCGTGGGTATGGGCATTCGTTGGGTGAGCCCGGTGGGCCCCTTGCGCCTGGATGTGGCCAAGGGTATGGATGACCAGTTCGGCGGCGGCTGGCGGATTCACTTCTCCATGGGGCCGGAACTGTGACCGAAGCGAACCAGACACCTCCGCAGCCGCAGCCGGAGCATGGCGCAGCGCCAGCCAGGCCGCCCCGACACAAACGCTGGTGGTTCTGGCCAGTGGTGATTGTGTTGCTGGTGTTGCTGTTGCCCTTGGTGCTGGTGGCTATTGTTTTGCTGGCGCTTCTGACCGATGCCGGCACCGCCTGGACCATCGACCAGATTCCCGGGCTGCAAACCGAGGCGGACCAGGGTTCCCTGCTGGGCCAGTGGCAGGCGGAACGGCTGGAATGGCGCGGCTATGGCGTGGAAGTACTGTTGCTGGCGCCGGAAGTGGACTGGTCTCCCAGCTGCCTGTTCGAAAAGACCCTGTGCCTGGATACCCTGAAAGCCGAACAGATCGATGTCACGGTTCAGCCTTCTGATACCGCCGAAGACACAGAACGGGGTGATATCAGCCTGCCCGCTATCAACCTGCCGGTGGCGTTGGTGGTGGGGGATGTACAACTGGGGCCCTTTAAGCTGAATGGCAGCCCCATCTGGGACAAGGTGGAGCTGCGCAGTGAAGCATCCGGCGCCAGCCTTACGGTAAACCACGCCCTGTACCAGCTGGGCGAAATCCGGGTGACTGCCAGTGGCCGTGCTGAAATGCGCCGGGACTGGCCGGTGGATCTCGATGTTACGGCACAGTTGCCACCCCCGAGCGGAGACAGCTGGACGATTGCAGCCAACCTGGCGGGCAGCGTGCGGGATCTTCGGGTATCCGGAACCAGCAGCGGTTATCTGAACGCACAATTGAGCGGCACCGTGCAGCCGCTGGCAGCGCAGTTGCCGGCGGCGCTCACCATTGAGTCAGAGAGCTTCCTGGCCTACGACACCCTGCCGGAAACTCTGACCCTGGAAAACTGGGTGGTGTCGCTGGACGGTTCCCTTGCCAACGGCTTCCGTACCCGTACCAGTGCCAACCTTCCCGGTACAACCGGCACCATCGAAACTGTCATCAGGGGCCTGGTCACAACCGGTGGTGTCGACAACCTGGTCCTGACCATGACCGGGCCGGCGGCCACACAGCCATCCGGCGAAGATCCCGACGCTCCGGGTACCCTGGAAGTTCAGGGCAGTGCGAGCTGGTCTGGCGGCCTGCAGGCAGAGGCCGACCTGGCCCTTGACCGTTTCCCCTGGTTCGGACTGATTCCCGGGCTGGAGCCGCCACCGGTTGCCGTGAACCGGCTGGAAGGGAATGTTGAGTACAACGATGGCAACTACAACGCCGATTTACAGGCGGCGGTGAGAGGTCCGCAAGGCGATGCGGAGCTTACCGCAGCTCTGAACGGGGACCTGGAAGCAGTTCGCATCACACAGCTGGATATGACCACCGGTGCAGGTTCCCTGACCGGCGATGCCGAACTGGCCTTCGCGGATCAGCTGGCCTGGCAGGCCCGGCTGCTGCTGGATCAGTTCAACCCTGGCTACTGGGTGCCGGTGCTGGAAGCCAGTCTCAACGGTGAAGTCAATTCCGAGGGCCGGCTGGTGCCGGACAGCCTGCCGGTAATGACCGCCGACTGGGACCTGAAAGGTCGCTGGCAGCAGGAGCCGGCCACCGCCCGGGGTAAGCTCAGCAGCGATGGTACCGACTGGCGCGTGCAGGATCTGCTGGTGGCGATAGCGGAGAACCGGATAGAAGGCGAGGGGCGCTACGGTGAGAGCCTGGGGGCCGGCCTGACTGTGAACCTGCCGCAGCCGGACCGTCTGCTGCCCGGCCTGGCCGGTCGTTTCTCGGCCAGGGTGGACCTGGCGGGTTCGGCGCAGGATCCCACGGGCAAGGTGACGCTTGATGCCAGTGAATTCGAATGGCAGGACCTGCTGCGCATTGAAAACATGGAGCTGGATGCCAGCCTTGCCAGTGGCGGTGTGCTGGATGCCAGCCTCAACGCAGAAGCGTTGCGTGTAGCTGGGCAGGAACTGGCTGCGGTGACTGCAGACCTTGATGGTACCCGGGCGGATCACCAGCTGGCGTTGACTGTGCAGCACCCGGAAGCCTCGGTGGCGCTGACGTTCGCCGGCGCCCTGGGTGACGCCTGGACCAGCTGGCAGGGCGCCTTGGCCCGGGGCGAAATCGATGTGCCCGGCCCGGAGCAAACCTGGCGGCTGGAAGCGCCGGCAAGCCTGGATTACACGGCTGACGGCGAAGTGTTGTTTGGCGCCCACTGCTGGCGCTGGCAGGCCAGCTCGGTGTGTGCCGACGACCAGCAGCTGCTGCCGGATACCCGGATCGCCTATCAGATTCGCCAGTTCCCCATGCAGGCGCTGGCGCCGTTGTTCCCGGAAACCTTTCGCTGGCAGGCGTCGCTGAACGCAGACATTGACCTGGCACTCACCGAACAGGGCCCGGATGGCCTGATCAGTATTGATGCTGGGGGTGGGGCCTTTGAATTCCTGATCCTGGATGACTGGGAAACCCTGCAGCATGAATCCCTGACCCTGGAAGCCCGGCTAAAGCCTGAAACCGCCGAACTGGCCATGGCGCTTCGGGGCCCGGAACTGGGCAGCTTTGACCTGGAACTGGCGGTGGACCCGAATACCGAAAGCCGGCCCATCGATGGCCGCTTCAACCTGGAAGATCTGAACCTGGCTTTCCTGTCGGCCTTTGCCGGCATTGAAGAGGTGGCCGGCGAGGTCAATGGTCAGGGGACTTTGTCTGGCCCGTTGTTCCGGCCCCAGGTGCAAGGGGAGCTGGCGCTCACCGACGGCCGGGTGTTCGACCCGGGCCTGCCCCTGCCCATGGAAGACATCGTGCTGGTGCTGGAATTTCTGGGCAGCCGGGCCGACATCAGCGGCCGTTGGAAGAGTAACGATCGCAGCAGTGGCGAGCTGGGCGGCTACCTGGACTGGCAGGATGAGCCCGAAGTCCAGCTGAATATCAGCGGTGAGCGGCTGCCGGTTTCGGTCGAGCCCTATGCCCGGGTAGAAGTGGGCCCGGATCTGACCATTGCTTTCCGCGCCGGTGAGCTGGCGGTGTCAGGCCGGGTGGATGTGCCCCGGGGTGATATCGAAATCAAGGGCCTGCCGCCATCGGCGGTTTCGGTATCCGAGGACGAAGTCATTGTCGGTGTCGAACAGGAAGAGCCCGCCATTCGCACCATGCTGATGGATATCACCGTAGTGGTGGGTGAAGACGAAGTATCCTTCAATGCCTTTGATGTAACCGGCAACCTGGAGGGCACCCTTCGCATTGGCAACAACATGGATACCCGCGGCACCCTGCAGTTGGTGGACGGTCGCTACGAAGCCTTCGGGCAAGACCTGGACCTGCGCAGGGCGCGGATAATCTTTGTGGGGTCTCTGGCCGAGCCATACCTGGATGTTGAAGCCGTGCGCACCGTCGATACCGTTGTGGCGGGTATTCGCCTGAGCGGGCCGGTGAACGCGCCGACCACGGAAGTGTTCTCGGAGCCGTCCATGCCCCAGAGTGATGCGCTGTCTTACATCATTCTCGGCCGGGCACCCCAGAGCCAGGGGGATGAAGGCCAGATGAGCCGGGCGGCGATTTCGCTGGGGCTGAACCAGGCCAGCGGTATAACCCAGAGTATCGGAGACGAGTTGGGTATCCGTAACCTGACCCTGGAAGCGGAAGGCTCTGGCGACCAGTCTGCCGTAGTGGCCAGTGGTTACATTACCGACGAGCTCAGCCTGCGCTACGGGGTGGGTATTTTCGAGCCAATCACGACCGTGGCGCTGCGCTATGACCTGGGCAAGTATTTCTATCTGGAAGCGGCCAGCGGGCTGGCGGCCTCCCTCGATATCTTCTATACCCGTAATTTCTGACCCGGTTCAGTCCAGTTCGAAGGTGGCGCTCACGCTGGACTGAATCTCACGGGGGCCCACGCTCGAGACGGTATCCCGGGCGGACTTGGCTTCTGCCATCATCATCGGCACGGGCCGGTGCCCACCGTTGATGTTGATAGACACCACCTCGCCGCAGGTTTTGTCCAGCTGCTCCGCCACGAACTGGCAGCGGTTTCGGGCGTCCTCGATGGCCCGGGCCAGCGCCTGCTGCTCAAGCCCCTGCTCGTCGGAATGGAAAAACTGGTGGCTGCCAAGGTTGTACTGGAGGCCCAGTTTATTGGCCTGCTCCAGCAGCGGGTTCAGCAGTTCCAGGTCATTGATCGAGAAGCTCACGGTCTGGCTGGCGACGGAGACCCGTTCCGGCTCCTTGCCTTTCTCCTGAACCGGCAGGGTGCGTGTATACAGGTTTACATCCGCGTCGGAGTAGTCCTGCAACTGGTCTCGCCAGGTTTTGATGGCGCTACGCCACTTGTCCATGGTGTCAGCTACCTGGGCGGAAGCCTTTTGCGGTTGCCTGTGCTCGGCAGAAACCGAGAATTGCAGGCGGGCGCTGTCCGGGTTGTAACGCACCACGCCTTCACCGGTCAGGCTGACTTCGCCGGCATTGGCGGCCAGGGGCACGGCCGCGGTCGCTAACAGGGCGGCGGTCAGTGCCAGGGGGTGTTTCAGCGATACCATCATCAAACTCCTTATTGATCAAAGGCCGAATATCGGCTTTCCAGTCTTTCCAGTTTTCTGCCCCGGGCGGCATGCACAAAGTGGCTGAAAATATGCCGGTGGCCGGTGTGATAAAGCAGGTACTCGGGATGCCATTGCACGCCCATCAGCCACTGGGCTCCGGTGTTTTCAATGGCCTGTACGAACCGGTCGTTGTCCAGGGCCGTTACCCGCAGGTTCCGGCCCAGCCGTTTGATGGCCTGGCTGTGAATGCGGTTGGCGCCAATCACCGTGGCAGGCATCAACCGGCCCAGCCGGCTGTCTTTCACCAGTTGTACGGTTTGCAGGGGCAGCAACAGAGGCCGGTGGCGGGTATGTTCCCGCAGCGGAGTTACGTTCTGGCACAGGGTGCCGCCGTGGAACACATTGATAAACTGTGCGCCCCGGCAAATGCCCAGCACCGGAATATTGATGGCTTCGGCCTGAACCAGCAGCCGGTGATCGGTGGAATCCCGCTTGCGATCGTACCGGGCCGTTACCTGGGGCTGTTGCCCGTAAAGCTCCGGGTGTACGTGGGTGCCGCCGGACAGCACCAGCCCGTCCAGCAGGGACACATCGGTATGACTGCCGGGGCGAATGTAATGGGTGTTGGCACCGTGCAGGCGCAGGGCCAGGTTGATCAGCCGGTGCGCCAGGCTTCTTCGCACCGGGCCACTGATGCCGATAGTCAGCCCCGGTTTCTCCGGCAGCTCTTCTGCCATCGGCATGTCGTTGCCCTGATAATCAGACATAACCGTGTTGTTTCAGCCAGTTGTCCGTGGTCTCACGCCAGGAATGGGTGAGGTTGTGGAAGCTGAACTTCTGGGCTTCCCGGAACCGGCTGCGTAAATCGGCCAGGTCTTCCGGATGTGCGGCCAGCTGCTCCAGAACCACCCAGTCATTCCACACCGTGGAGAAATGCCAGCGCGGGTTGTCGATGTCGCAGTCCGGCAGACGGTAATGCAGGGTAGGGCGGCTCTTGATCCTGGGGTCCTTCACGTAGCCTGCCAGCAGTTCCTTGTCGAGATGGGCGAACAGCGGCAGCAGGTCCAGGGCCTTGTTGCGGGTGGGGTTGTAGTGCAGGTAATCCCGCATCAGGGTTTCCAAATCCGGGCGATAGTCATCCGCCATCAGCTTCTCGGTATACCGGCTGCTCCAGGGTTCGATATAGGTGGTGAACTTACGGCTGATATCCAGCTGGTGCCGGGCTTTAAGCCAGTCGTAAAGGGCAGCAAAGGCTTGCAGGTAGGCTACCAGGGTGGCGGGTTCCAGGTCCGGCAATTCCGGGTTCAGCTGCAGGCCAAAGGCAAAGTAGATGGCTTCACGGCTACCTTCTGCGCCCAGTTCCCGTAGCTCATCCATCAGGGTTTCGATCAGTTCCAGTTTCGAGAACGCCAGCGGCGGGCCGACAATCTCAAGCGGAACGACCTTCTCGGCAGCAAAGTCGATCACATCCATGGCATGGCTGCCCAGCTCCCGGATGGATTGCGGCAGGCGCTCGTCGTCCAGGTCCAGCTCCTTGATGGGATCGGAGTCCAGTTCGATGGTAAAGCGGCCATGTTCGGTGTCCAGTGCGGTCACGTAGCGTGAGGTCAGCTCCGGCGATCCGCCGAGCAAGCGGGCGGCATGCTGCACCAGTTGTTCGTAACCGAGCCCCGAAAGCTCGATTTCGACCCCTACGCGGCGTTCTTCACCTTCGTGGT
The DNA here is from genome assembly GCF_021282325.1 of Marinobacter sp. G11. Taxonomy (NCBI): domain Bacteria; kingdom Pseudomonadati; phylum Pseudomonadota; class Gammaproteobacteria; order Pseudomonadales; family Marinobacteraceae; genus Marinobacter; species Marinobacter sp. G11. The sequence goes on along the minus strand of NZ_JAJSPB010000013.1, from coordinate 65,887 downwards.
TTTTCAGTCTTTCCGGCATCTTGCAACGATTGGCTGCGTTCATGGAGTGTTTGCATCCCCTTGCTTCGTTTCAGGTCACCTTAACATAGGCTTGCGCCGTGTCCCGTTACCCAAAGGAAAGAAACTGCACAGGGACTTTACACTGGATAAAACACTGTATATAGTCAAATCACTGTATAAAAAACCAGGACGAACAACCCCGGAGAAAAAGCATGAAGCTGACCGCCCGACAGTCCCAGGTGCTGGATATTATCCGGCGATATCTGGATGAAACCGGTTATCCGCCCACTCGCGCAGAAATCGCTGCCGAGCTGGGGTTCCGCTCGGCCAATGCGGCGGAAGAGCATCTCAGGGCGCTGGCTCGCAAAGGTGCGATCGAGATGGTGCCGGGCGCCAGCCGCGGTATTCGCCTGCCGGAGGCTGAGCCGGATCTGGGGTTGCCGGTCATTGGTCAGGTAGCAGCGGGTAGCCCGATCCTGGCGCAGGAGCATGTGGAAGATCATTGCACCCTGAAACCCGACTTCTTCTCGCCCTCGGCAGATTACCTGCTGCGGGTGCGGGGCATGAGTATGAAGGATATCGGCATCCTGGATGGCGACCTGCTGGCGGTGCATCGCACCCAGGATGTTCACAATGGCCAGGTAGTCGTGGCCAGGGTGGGCGAGGAAGTTACCGTTAAACGCTACCGCCGTGAAGGCTCAAGGGTCTGGCTGATTGCGGAGAACGAAGAGTTTGCTCCTATCGAAGTGGATCTGAGTGAGCAGGAATTGTTTATCGAAGGTCTTGGTGTGGGTGTAATCCGGCGCTCCGATCTTCACTGAACAGGCAGGTGAGTTATGGAACAGTTGAGCTTCAATCAGAACATGGCGTTTCATCCGGCCACAGTGGCACCGGCGCAAGCGATCTCTGCGGGGCAGCGCCCGGCAAGCATGCGCCGGCCTGCAGGTGGTTCGGCAGCGGGTCATTCGGGCCTGGGCGGCAATGTGACGGAGATTATCCTGCCGGAAGGGCAGGTAGAGAACTTTCAGCTGTTATTGCCCATGCTCACCCAGCTGAACCAGGAAAAGCGCTGGCTGGCGTGGATTGATCCGCCTCAGGCGCTGGTGGCCAAGTGGCAGAAGATGCACGGCATTGTGGCGAATGAGATCCTGGTGCTGCGTTCAACCGCGGAATACCCGGCCCAGCAGCTGGCAGAGCGCGCCCTGGGCGCAGGTACCTGTCATGCGGTAGTGCTCTGGACCAACAAGCTGGGGCGCGCCGCCTTCGATTCACTGCAAAAGGCTTCTGCGAAAGGAAACAGTCACGGGGTGATTTTGCGCCAGCGCTGAAGGCTGGCGCAGTATCGGTCAGTGCAGGGTATAGCTGGGCTGGGGGTCGATTGCGTCGCCGTCTTCGTCATCCCATTCCATTTCATGGCCCATGTCGTAGTCGATATTGCCGGCGGCTTCAATGCCTGCAGCAATCATGGCCTTTGCCACGTTCATATCCCGGTTCTCCATCATTTCCCGGGCTTCTTCGGAAAAAGAAATGCGCACCAGTGGGGCGGCATCATCATCTATCCGGCGCAACGCGTAGTCGCCGTCAGAGAGTTGTACAATTTCAAAAAACGATGGTGACATTCGTTAAACCTTTGTCGTCATTCGGGTTGTTTCGGTGCAGCCGTGGTCAGGGCTGCTACCACTCGCCGTGCCGCTCTTCAAGTTCCCTTGCAAAAATGGCCATGGCTGCCCTGGTCTGTTCCAGTGCCTGCAGGGAGCGGTCCGGGCCTTCTTCTGCGGCTACCGCAATAATGTTGTCGGCAGAGACCGTCTTTTTCTGCGCTGGTGGTTGGCCCAGGGCCTTGTCCAGCTGAACCAGGTGGTTCCACCAGCTGTCCCGCTGCTGTGCGAGGCTGTCGAGAGTCTCGACTTCCGCCACATCGTATTCGAACAGCGCCTTTAACTCGGCCAGGCTGTGCGGCGTTTCCGTCTTTTTCTGGTGCAGCCTTGCGATCATGGTCAGTAGTACGTCGCGGGCTCTCAGCAGAACTTCTGCCACTGCCTGGGACCGGGCTTCTCCGATCACGGCTGCCGGCAGTCCGGTGCTGGCGGTACTGGCTGGCTGGTCAAATTCCCGGATCAGTACCTGGGCCAGGTACAGTTTTTGTGAAACCAGTGAATACCACGTTGAAGCCATGCAATACCTGCCCACATGCAGTGCCGGATGATCAGTTGCCCGCCTGAAGACCACACCCTTGTATATCGATCAGGCCAAGCGACTAATAGTATCATTTTTGTCCACCCATTTCCTCCCCTTTGATGGTCGCTGTTGATGCAGGTGCCTGTTCACAAGAAACTACAAACCTTCACTTGAAACGGGCGTTTGAAACTGGCAAAAAGACCCGCAATTCGGGCGAAGGTCGATCGCCCGACCATTCAGAATGGAGGTTGAGGGATGCGAAACCAGTTGGTTGCGGCGGTTACCGCAGCAGTAATGGGGTTGTCCGGATCCGCTGTGGCAAAGGTTTCACCTGCCGAAGCAGAGCGGTTGAACAATGAGCTCACACCGGTCGGTGCCGAACGCGCCGGTAATGCCGAAGGCACTATTCCGGCCTGGAACGGCGGCCTGGCAACACCACCGGCAAACTGGCGAGAGGGAACCAAGGAGATTGATCCGTTCCCGGAAGACAAGCCGCTTTATACCGTTACTCGCGATAACATGGACCAGTACCGTGATGTGCTGTCGGATGGCCATATCCGGATGCTGGAACAGTACGGGCCGGAATTCTTTATGCCGGTTTACCAGACGCGCCGGACTGCAGCCTTCCCCGAGCATGTCTACGAAAAGTCTTTCGAGAATGCCTTGAGCGCAGAGCTGCTGGATAACGGCAACGGCGTGCGAAATACCATCATGACCAGTCCGTTCCCCATTCCCCAGAATGGGCTTGAGGCGATTTGGAATCACATCCTCCGTTATCGGGGTGAAGAGGTTTCGTTCCGCAGTGCCTCCGCCACGCCCCAGCGGGATGGCGCCTACAACGAAGTGGTTAACCAGTACGATTACTACTTTGCCTACAGCCAGATTGGCGCCGAGCTGGCAGATATCGACAACAAGATCTTCTACCTGAAAACCGAGACCATCGCGCCCAGCACCCTGGCCGGCACCATCACACTGGTGCACGAAACTTTGGACCAGGTCCGTTCACCGAGGCTGGCATGGCGGTATGATTCCGGTTCACGGCGTTTGCGCCGGTCACCGAACCTGGCCTACGAGACAGATCTGCCCAACTCCTCGTCGCTGCGTTCCGTTGACCAGAAAGACATGTACAACGGTGCCCCTAACCAGTACGACTGGGAGCTGAAAGGCAAGCGGGAACTGCTGGTGCCGTACAATGCGTACAAGCTGCATGACGACAACATTCGCCCCTCGGATGTGATTCGCCCGAACCACATCAACCAGGAGCTGACCCGCTACGAGTTGCACCGGGTCTGGGTAGTGGAAGCCAAGCGCCGCGTTGGTATTGGCCATATCTACGATCGCAGGGTGTTCTACATTGATGAAGATAGCTGGCAAATCATGGCCTCTGAAGAGTACAACGAAGAGGGTGAGCTGTGGCGCGTGTCGGAAGCCCACAACATCAGCTACTACAGTGTGCCGGTGTTCTGGACCACCATGGAAATGACCTACGACCTCAAAGCGCAGCGTTATTACATTGATGGCCTGGATAACGGTTACCCGGCCTACGATTTCGATCCGGGCTTCCGGGGTAATGAATTTACCGCCTCGGCGGCACGGCGGGCAGCACGACGCTGATACCTGACAGAGACACCGGTTAATGCCCAACAACAATAAAGTACTGGTAGTGAGTGAAGATCCCGGCCTGCGCCGGGATCTTGTTACTATCCTGGAGTTTCTGGGTGAAGGCCCGGTGGCTGCTGACGACCTGTCAGTGGCAGCGCAATTGCAGGATGGGGAGGGTCAGCCGGAGGGTTTCTCCGTGGCCGTGCTGGCAGGTGACGGCCAGGCCGTGCAGAATAGCCTTCAGGAGCTTGCCCGCATCGCCCCGGCTTTGCCGGTGTTGCTGGCCGGCGGGCCTGAGGCTGCCGACCTGCCCAGAGATCTCGCCAGCCGCATTATCGCCCGCCTTGAATGGCCCCTGAATTACGCCAAGTTTGTCGATTCCCTGCACCGGGCCCAGGTGTACCGTTCCCAGTTTGACCAGGGCAATGGCCGCGGGCACCAGCGGGGTGTCCAGCTGTTTCGCAGCCTGGTGGGCACCAGCCGTCGCATACAGCAGGTGCGGGATCTGATGGAGCAGGTCGCCGACCGGGACGTCAGCGTGCTGATCACCGGAGAGTCCGGAACCGGCAAGGAGGTGGTTGCCCGCAACCTGCACTACCATTCCGACCGTCGCGACCAGCCCTTCGTGCCGGTAAACTGCAGCGCCATACCGGCGGAGCTGCTTGAAGGCGAGCTGTTTGGCTATGAACAGGGAGCCTTTCCCGGTGCCATCACCGAGCGGGCCGGACGCTGTGAACTGGCCAACGGCGGAACCTTGTTCCTGGATGATGTCAGCGAGCTGCCCCTGAACACCCAGGTGAAGGTGCTTAGGCTGGTGCAGGATGGCAACTTCGAACGCATCGGCAGTAACCGCTCCCGGCCTACCAACGTGCGGATTATTGCGGCGGCAGACAAGAATCTCGAGCAGCTGATCGAAGCCGGCCGCTTCCGTGAAGACCTCTACTACCGGCTGAATGTTTTTCCCATCGATATGCCCGCCCTGCGTGATCGGGTCGAAGATATTCCCCTGCTGATCAACGAACTGATCTCCCGCATGGAAAAGGAAAAGCGCGGCTCCCTGCGGCTGAACTCGGCTGCCATCATGAGCCTGTGCCGGCATGACTGGCCGGGCAACGTGCGGGAGCTGGCCAACCTGGTGGAGCGGTTGGCCATCATGTACCCCTACGGCGTGATTGGTGTTCAGGAGCTGCCCCGGAAATTCCGCTACCTGGATGACCACGACGAACACCAGGCTCCGGAAGATCAGGGCTTGCCCTCTGCCGTTCCCGGCCTGGTGGGGCTGGACGGGCCGGTACTGCTGCCGGTTAACGGCATTGACCTTAAGGACTACCTGGCCAATCTCGAGAAGCAACTGATCGAGCAGGCCCTCCACGAAACCGGGGGCGTGGTGGCACGGGCTGCAGAGAAATTGCGTATCCGCCGAACCACACTGGTAGAGAAGGTGCGCAAGTACGGCCTGCGGGAAGAAACCCCGTCCTCCTGACGCTGAAGCGCCCCGAGTTTGCCTGCGGGGCTTTGATTCCGGCGGCCTTTCTGAGAAAGTATCGGGATATGCGCACGACAGGGAGTTGACCGATGAACGACAAACCGCATCTTGATGAAGAGGCGCTGGCTGAACTGAAGGATGTCATGGAAAAAGAGTTTGATGTCCTGATCCAGACCTATCTGGCCGACTCCAGGAGCCGCATCGAAAGCCTTGAGCAGGCGCTGTCAGAGAATAATCCGGACGTTTTTGCCAAGACCGCCCACAGCTTCAAGGGCAGCAGCATCAATATTGGTGCGCCCCGGCTGGGGCAGGCGTGCTTTGAAGCGGAGAAGCTGGGTAAGGCCGGAGCACTGGAACAGGCTCCGGCCGTACTGGAGCAGATTTACACGGAGTTTCGGGAGGTGCAGCAGCGCCTCGAGAACTTCGGTTAATCGTTTTTGCTTTCGTAGATCTTGCGGCCCCAGGCTTCTTTCTCGCCTGGCAGGACCAGGTTCAGGATAATCGCCACCACGGCACACAGGGCGATCCCTTCCAGCTGCCCCAGCACCATGTTGCCAATACCGAACACCAGGGTAACACCGACGATCACCAGGTTACGTGACTGAGACAAGTCCACCTGGTGGCGGATCAGGGTATTCAGGCCCACCACGGCAATCGAACCAAACAGCAGGCACAGGATGCCGCCCATCACGGGCACCGGAATGGTCTGCAGCGCGGCACCAAACTTGCCCACAAAGGCCAGTACAATGGCAACAACGGCCGCCCACCACATTACTTTCGGGTTGAAGTTGCGGGTCAGCATCACTGCGCCCGTCACTTCCGAGTATGTGGTGTTGGGTGGCCCGCCCAGCATAGACGCGGCGCTGGTGGCCAGGCCATCGCCCAGCAGGGTGCGGTGCAGGCCGGGCTTTTCCAGGTAGTTCTTGCGGGTAACGTTGCCAATGGCCAGTACATCGCCAATGTGCTCAATGGCCGGGGCGATGGCCACCGGAATCATGAACAGGATGGCGCCCCAGCTGAACGCGGGTGCGACGAAATTCGGCACCGAGAACCAGGCCGCCTGCTCGATGGCGGTGGTGTCGACAATGCCGGCAAACCAGGACAGCACATAGCCCACAATCACGCCGAACATGATCGGCACCAACCGGAAAATACCTTTCGCCCAGACTGACATCACAACCGTGACGGACAGTGAGATCATGGCAATCCAGATGGCCGTATCGTAGGGCACCAGCTCTGCGGCACCATCGCCCGTGCGGCCAGAGGCCATGTGCACGGCCAGGGGCGCCAGGCCAAGACCGATGGTCATGATGACCGGCGCAATGACCACCGGCGGCAGCAGGCGGGTAACAAACCCGGTGCCCCGCAGTCGAACCGCGCCGGACAGGATAATGTACAGGATACCTGCCGCCATCAGGCCGCCGAGGGTTTCTTCCAGCCCGAACCGGCCCTTGGCCGCAATGATCGGTGCGATAAACGCAAAGGAAGATGCCAGGAAGATCGGAATCTGGCCCCCGGTCACTACGTGAAAGATCAGGGTGCCGATGCCGGCCGTGAACAGGGCTACGTTCGGATCCAGCCCGGTAATCAGTGGCATCAGCACCAGCGCGCCGAAGGCTACCAGCAGCATCTGGGAGCCGGCCAGCGCCTGCTTCCAGACCGGGTCGTTGTTGTGGTCCTGCATACTCAGACGTCCTTCTGCTTGGTGCCGAAGATCTTGTCACCGGCATCGCCCAGGCCTGGCAGGATGTAGCCTTTCTCGTTCAGGCGGTCGTCCACCGAAGCGGTGTAGATGGAAACGTCCGGATGCTTCTCCAGCACTTTTTCCACGCCTTCCGGGGCCGCCACCAGGACCAGGGCGCGGATTTCGGTGCTTCCGGCTTTCTTGAGCAGGTCGATGGTGGAAATCATCGAGCCGCCGGTCGCCAGCATCGGGTCGATGATCAGCGCCATACGCTGGTCCAGCTCACCCACCAGTTTTTCCAGGTAGGTTTCCGCTTCCAGGGTAGTTTCGTTACGGATCTGGCCAACCACGCTTACCCTTGCTACCGGAATCAGGCTCAGCACGCCGTCCAGCATGCCCAGGCCTGCCCGCAGAATCGGCACGATGGTAATCTTCTTTCCGTGAATCTGCTCAACGGTGACCGGGCCTGCCCAGCCATCAATGGTCTTCTCCTGCAGGCTGAAATCCTTGGTTGCCTCGTAGGTCAACAGGGCGCCAACTTCCTGGGCCAGTTCACGAAAATTCTTGGTGCTGATGTCTGCCCGGCGCATCAGGCCAAGTTTGTGCTGGATCAGGGGGTGCTTTACTTCGTGGATTGGCATTTGTGGTCACCTGTGTGTTCGGATAATCTGGCGTGGATTTGCTTGAAATAAATGGCGCAAGGATACCGTATCTTTAGCTCCGAGTCAGGCACTCAGAGGGCCATGAACAGGCCGCGCAGCAAGTTTTTCAGAGAACCATAACAATCATGAATAAACCCCGTCCGGTTCAGGTAATTGCCGTGTCCAGCGGCAAGGGTGGAGTAGGGAAAAGCAATATAGCCGTTAACCTTGGTATTGCACTGGCCGAACGGGGCCGTCGTGTGCTGGTGCTCGACGCCGGCCTGGGGTTGGGTAACCTGGATGTGCTGCTGGGCCTGACGGTCCACTATAACCTTCAGCACGTGCTGGATGGCCAGTGCGCCCTGGAAGACATTCTGGTAGATGGCCCCGGTGGTATCCGGGTGGCACCGTCTGCGTCCGGCAGCCTGGCGATGACCCGCCTGACTGCGGCCCAGCACGCAGGGCTCATCCACGCCTTCAGTGATCTGGGCGACCAGACCGACGTATTGATCATCGATACCTCAGCCGGTGTATCCGACTCTGTATTGGCGTTTTTGCGGGCCGCCCAGGAGATTCTGCTGGTATTGTGTGACGAACCCACTTCCATTGCCGATGCCTACGCCCTGATCCGCATGATGCACCGCGATTACGGCACCAGCCGCTTCCGGGTGCTGGCCAACCAGGTGCGCAACGACAGGGAGGGCACCCAACTGTTTGAAAAACTGACCAGAGTCACCGGTCGTTTCCTGGATGCGGGGCTACACTACAGTGGAGCCATTCCCAGTGACGACGCCGTGCGCAAGGCCGTGCAGCGGCAAAAGGCGTTTATGGAAGCCTACCCCAAGGCGAGGGCGTCCCTCGCCATGCGGGCACTGGCAGAAAAAGTCGAAAACTGGCCTTTACCCTCTGCTCCCGGGGGGCATCTTGAGTTTTTTGTGGAGCGTCTGGTTGGAGCCGTTGAATGAAACAACTGTATTCCCGTGCCCATGAGGCCCTGCTGGCGGTATCCCGCCAGGATTTTGTTTCCGGTGCGGATCTCGCGCCATCCATTACCGGCCATTCCATTCCCCGGGAAGAAACCGTCCGCCACCTGCTGGGGCTGATACCCGAAATCGACAGCCACCAGGTTGTTATGCACGTGGGTGGGGGTTCCGGCTATCTGACGGCCGTGCTGGCGCGGCTGGCCCGCCGGGTGATCTACGTCGACAAGAACCCGGTGCTGGCGGAAAAAGCCCGTGAACGGTTCTTCCAGTGCAGCCTGCATAATGTGGACGTCATGCAGGTGTCTGCCGATGCCGGTATCAAGGTCGATGAACTCTGCGACCTGGTGCTGTGCACAACGTTTATCAAAGATCCGGCACTTCTGTTGCCCTGCGTGAAGCGGGATGGCCATATCCTTTGCCTGGAGGGGCGCGCCGGCCCGGTGCCCAGCCTAGCCATATTCCGGAACACGGGTGGCCAGCTGGAGCGGGTTCGCACCCTTGGCTGGGTCGACTTCAACCGGAACTCCGAGCAGATCCTGATCGACCTGGGGCTGGTCAGCGATTCGGTGCTGGCCCAGGCCAGAATCGAAGCCGCCACCGGCAACGACCGGGTTCTGGATGTGGTGCGCCGCAAGCTGAACCTGGAAGAAATCGACCTGTACCGGTCGGTGGCCCAGCAGCGGGGCATGAAATTCACCGACGGTGACGAGGTGCTGAACAGCCTGAACGCGGAATTGTTCCGGCGCTTCTCCCGCACCTTCCTGGATTTGTCCCGGCTGATTCCGGTATCGGAGGAAGACAGTACCCTGACCGTTGTCACTGATGACCCGGACGCCCGTACAGACCAGCTGGAGCGGCTGACGCCCAGGCACCGTATTGTCTGCATGCTGGTTACCCCGACGGATTTCCGGCGCATCTGGTCGGCCCTGGATCTGACCGTCAAGGGCAGCCGCTTTGTCGCGGAGCAGGGCACGAATACCGGAGTAAAGCCGTCGGAAACCGGGGCCAGCAAGGATTTGTTGGGCAAGGATAACTCCAGGAGCATCAGCCCGTACCTGGTGTCGGTCTACGAGGCCATCCTGCTGGATGCCGTCAGCGAGAAGGCCAGTGACATCCACATCGAGCAGTACGAGAACCGGGTGCGCATCCGCCTGCGGGTAGATGGCGACCTGCACGACTTGCCCCAGTACCAGCTCTCGGCCCGGGAAATCCGGGGCGTTATCAACGTTATCAAGCTGAGGGCGGAGCTGAACATCGCCGAGCACCGGCTGCCCCAGGGCGGCCGTTCCCGGCTGCAGCTGGGTAATACTTCCTACGACCTTCGGATCCAGACCCAGCCCTCGCTGCACGGCGAGAACGCCGTTATCCGCCTGCTGCCACAAACCGGTCGGGCCATGACCATTGCCGAGCTGGGTATGTCGCCGGCGATCGGCGCCCGCTATGAGCGCTTGCTGGATAACCCCGCTGGCCTGGTGCTGGTGGTGGGGCCGACCGGCTCCGGTAAGTCCACCACGCTTTATGCCGGTTTGCAGACGCTGGCGGACGATGGCCGGCGCAAGGTGATTACGGTGGAAGATCCCATCGAGTACTCCATCGACAACATCCAGCAAACCCGGGTGCGTACCGAAATCGGTTTCAGTTTTGCGGACGCCATGCGGGCTTTCGTCCGGGAAGACCCGGACGTGATCCTGGTGGGCGAAATCCGGGACCAGGAAACCGCCCTGGAAGCCATCCGGGCCTCCCAGACCGGCCACGTGGTGCTTTCAACCCTGCACTGTAACGATGCGGTGGATTCCCTGCAGCGTCTGTACGACCTGGGTATTCACCCCAACTCCATTGCCGGCGAATTGCTGGCAGTGATTGCCCAGCGACTGGCCAAGCGTATCTGCAAGCATTGTCGCAAACCGGCCGGGGCGGATCCGGCGATTCTGGCCGAGGTCTTCCCGAACGGGGCACCTGCAGATTTCCGCTGTTTCGAAGGGGAGGGCTGCGACAAGTGCAACGGACGGGGCACCCACGGCCGGGTGGCCATCGTTGAATATATGGAAGTGGATTCGGACATCCGGAACGCCATTTCCAGCCAGCCGCCGATCGGTGAGTTGCGTTGGCGGGCGCTGGATGCCGGACTGATTACCATGCGCGACAGTGCGCTGGACCATGTGATTGAAGGCTTGATCCCGCTGTCTGAATTGCCGCGTATCCTGCCCAGGGAGCGCATGGCACCGGAAGTCCGTGGTGGTCGAAGGAGTAACGGATGAACAGCACCAAAACAACGGTAAAAGCGGCCCAGCGGGAGCCAGCGGAAGTCATCTACCGGGAAGAGCTCGACAAGCTGGTCGCTATGGATCAGGGGCCGGTGCCGCCGGGCTGGAAGATGTCGCCCCGGGCAGTGGAGAAGTTCCTGGTGGGCGACGAAAAACTCGGTATCGAGCGCAAGTTCGTGGCAGACCGGGCCATGGTCACCCGTATTATCATTTCCCTGTGTACCAACCGGGGCTGTCTGTTGGTAGGTGAGCCAGGTACCGCTAAGTCCTGGTTGTCAGAGCTGCTGTGTACTGCCATCTCGGGCAATTCGACCCTCACGTTACAAGGCGGCGCCATCAGCCAGGTCAGCCAGTTGTTGTACAGCTGGAACGACGCACTGTTGCACAGCGAAGGCCCTACGCGCCGGGCCCTGGTACCCACGCCCCTGTTGCGGGGCATGATGGAAGGCCGGCTGGTGCGGTTCGAGGAAATCGCCCGCTGCCCCCAGGCCCTGCAGGATGCCATGCTGTCTGTGCTGTCAGACCGGGTAGTGGTTATTCCCGAGCTGGGCGAAGACGGGGTGATTCTCGCCCAGGAAGGTTTCAACCTGGTGGCCACCTCCAACAGCGTGGATGAAGGGGTGCACCAGATGAGTGCCGCCCTCAAGCGCCGGATGGACTTCGAGGAAATCCGCCCCATCCGCCTGCTTGCCGATGAAATGGACGTGGTGCTGCGGGAAGTGCGCAAGGCCAACCAGCGCGCCGGCATAGAGGTAGCGCTGGATGAAAAGGTGGTGGAAGTCCTGGTAACCCTGTTCCATGAACTCCGTAATGGCCAGACCCTGGACGGCCGAAGTACCGACCGGCTGGCCGGTGCGGCGCTGTCGACGGCCGAGGCGGTTTCCGTGGCCCATGCGGCGAGCCTCAATGCCTGGTATTACGGTGGCGGCACCATGACCATCGAACACCTGGTGCACCACATCATCGGTTCGGCCCTGAAAGACCAGCCGGATGACCGCCGGCGCCTGAAGCATTACTTCGAAACTGCGGTCGCCCCGCGCAAGGGTGATCACTGGCAGCAGGTTTGGGCACTGCGCACCCTGATTCAATAAGTTAGGCTTGCTGAGTACATCGGTATTTGACGTCACGCATGGGTAATCCGGTGTCGCATTCGTTATAATGCGCACTCATTCACCGGATGCCTGCGTGGCGTCCTTCGCTCTGCAGACGGGGCCCCGATGTCCGAGCCGTTATTACAGGCTGTAAATCTCGAATGTGAGCGCGACGAGCGCCTGTTGTTCCAGAATCTCAGTTTCTCGGTAATGCCGGGTACCGTTACCCGTATTGAAGGCCCCAACGGCACCGGCAAAACCACCCTGCTCAGAATCCTTGCCGGTTTGAACGACGCCTGGTCAGGTGAATTGCTCTGGTGTGGCGAACCCCGGGCCTGGCACCGTGAATCCTTCCTGCGCAACATGCTGTACCTTGGGCACCGCCCCGGCATCAAACCCCTGCTCACTCCCATGGAAAACCTTCGGGCCCTGATGGCTGGCCGCCGCACCGTCAGCGACGACATATTGTCGCAGGCACTGGCGGGAACAGGACTGGCGGGCTTCGAGAATGTACCCTGTCGCAACCTGTCCGCCGGCCAGCAGCGCCGGGTGGCACTGGCGCGCCTGTTGATTGCAGACGAACCCTTGTGGCTGCTGGATGAAGTGTTCACGGCGATTGATGCGGATGGCGTCAAAGCCATTGAAGAATTATTGCAGCAGCGGGCTGCAGAAGGCGGTGCGGTGCTGGTGACGACCCACCACGACCTGCAGTTGCCCGGAATGAAGCGCATTACACTGGGGGGAGGGCAGAGTGATGAATGCTGAATCCCGGCCGGCGTTGAAACCGGTAGAGAGTGCCATCGGCCCAGTGCAGGCCATGGCGGCGGTCTTCATGCGGGATGTCCGGGTGGCCTTCCGGCAGCGCCAGGATCTGCTCAACCCGCTGCTGTTCTTTATTATGGTGGTAACCCTCTTTCCGTTAGGGGTTAGCCCTGAAGTGGCATTTCTCAAGCAGTCCGGTGCCGGTATTCTCTGGGTAGCGGCCTTGTTGTCGGTGCTTCTGTCGCTGGACCACCTGTTCCGGCACGACTTTGATGATGGCACCCTGGAGCAATTGATATTACAGCCACAGCCCCTGTTCCTGCTGATCCTGGCCAAGACACTGGCCCACTGGATACTCACCGGCCTGCCGCTGGTACTGCTTACGCCAGTGTTGGGAATAATGGTGCACCTGGACGGGAACTCTGTGGCAATTCTGTGTCTAACGCTGCTGATCGGTACCCCGGTACTGAGCCTGATTGGTGCCATCGGCGCGGCGTTGACACTGGGGTTACGGTCTGCCGGTGTGCTCTTGTCACTGCTGATCATTCCGCTGTACATTCCCGTGCTTATTTTCGGTACCGGGACCGTGGCGGCAGCAGCCGAGGGCGCGCCCGTGGCCGGTTATCTCGCATTGATGGGGGCATTCCTGGTACTGGCGCTGACTCTGGCGCCATTTGCAGCCGCCGCCGCGCTGCGAATCAGCATGTCTAACAGTTAAAAGAAAGACGGTGACCAACTGATGTGGCAATGGTTTCACAAATTGGGTTCCCCCAAGTGGTTTTACGGCATCGCTAACCGCTTGATGCCCTGGTTGCTGGCCGGCGGGCTGATCGTGCTGCTGGCCGGACTGGTGTGGGGGCTGGCGTTTGCACCGAAAGATTACCTGCAGGGCAACAGCTACCGGATCATCTTCATCCATGTGCCGGCAGCGTTCCTGGCCCAGTCAATCTACATAATGATGGCGGTTGCTGCCGTGGTCACCCTGGTCTGGCGCATGAAACTGGCGGACGTGTTTGTCAAAGCCATCGCGCCGGTGGGGCTGGTGCTCACTTTCCTGTCACTGTTCACCGGAGCCGTGTGGGGTAAGCCCACCTGGGGCACCTGGTGGGTGTGGGACGCTCGCCTGACCTCCATGCTCATTCTCCTGTTCCTGTACGGGGGCGCCATCGCGCTGGACCGTGCCATCAACGACGAGAAATCTGCCGCCCGCGCCGTGGCTGTGCTGGTACTGGTGGGGGTAGTAAATATCCCTATCATCAAATATTCGGTGGACTGGTGGAATACACTGCATCAGCCGGCCACCTTCAAGTTGACTGAAAAGCCCTCCATGCCGATGGAAATGTGGGTGCCGTTGCTGCTTTCAGTGCTTGGCCTGTACCTGTTGTTTGGCTGGCTGGCCTGTCTGCGAATGAAAACCGAGATCCTGTTGCGGGAGCAGCGTACCCGCTGGGTCAGAGAACTTGTTCTGGCGGGAAGGAAATAACCAATGGCATTCGATTCGTTCTCCGCATTTATTGCCATGGAAGGGCACGGCCCCTATGTGTGGGCGTGCTACGCCGTATTTGTTGTGTTGCTGGGCGGGCTGATGATCTGGTCTGCACGCCGCAACCGTGCCGTATACGATTCCTGCAGACGCAGGCTAGAACAGCAGCAGGGAAGCAAAGACAGCGCCCGCCCGAAAGCGGCGGCCACTTTCACCCGAGTTGAAGTTTCCCAGGACTGAACAGCAGGTAACCCATGCATCCGATCCGCAAAAAAAGACTGACCATTCTTGCCTTCCTGGTTGCCGGCATTGCGCTGGCGGTGGGCCTGACGACCTATGCACTGCGCCAGAACATCAACCTGTTCTACGACCCGACAGAAATCTCTGCCGGCAATGCCCCGGTTGATGTACGCATCCGTGCCGGCGGCATGGTGGAAGAAGGCAGTGTGATACGTGATACCGAAAGCCTGAAGGTGAACTTCCGGGTGACGGATTATGCCGCGTCTGTGCCGGTACAGTACGTAGGCATCCTGCCGGACCTGTTCGCAGAAGGGCAGGGCGTGGTGGCCATGGGTCGACTGAACGAAGAAGGCCTGTTTGTGGCAGACCAGGTTCTGGCCAAGCACGATGAAAACTATATGCCGCCGGAAGTAGCCGATGCCCTGGAGAAATCATCCAAGGGCCTGAACAAGGCGAACGCAGAGAAAGCTGCAGAAAGCGCGGCTTACTGAGCCCCGAATCATGACTGACCTTGGAGATTTCTGATGTATCCGGAACTCGGACAGCTTGCACTGATACTCGCGCTGTTGCTCTCGGTGCTTCTTGCCGTCGTCCCGTTGGCCGGTGCGCTCACCGGGCGTGACAGTCTGCAGGCGTTTGCCCGGCCCCTGGCGTCGGGCATGTTTGTGTTTACCGGCCTGGCCTTTGCCATCCTGACCCACGCCTTCCTGGTAGACGATTTCTCCGTGGCCTACGTGGCCAACAACAGCAACAGCATGCTGCCCTGGTACTACAAGTTCAGTGCCGTGTGGGGTGGCCATGAAGGCTCACTGCTGTTGTGGATCCTGATGCTCACCGGCTGGACCCTGGCAGTGGCCATCTTCAGCCGCAGGTTGCCATCGACCATGGTGTCCCAGGTGCTGGCGGTTATGGGCATGGTCTGTGTCGGCTTCTTCCTGTTTATCATCGTTACCTCAAACCCCTTTGACCGCTTGCTGCCGAACGTACCGGCGGATGGCCAGGACCTGAACCCGCTTCTGCAGGACATCGGCCTGATCATGCACCCGCCCATGCTGTACATGGGCTATGTGGGCTTCTCGGTGGCCTTTGCTTTCGCTATTGCCGCCCTGATCAACGGTCGTCTGGACGCGGCCTGGGCCCGCTGGTCCCGGCCCTGGACAACCGTTGCCTGGTCGTTCCTGACCATCGGTATTGCCCTGGGCAGCTGGTGGGCTTACTACGAACTTGGCTGGGGCGGCTGGTGGTTCTGGGACCCGGTTGAAAACGCCTCCTTGCTGCCGTGGTTGTCCGGTACGGCCCTGATGCACTCGCTGGCGGTGACGGAAAAACGTGGCGTGTTCAAGAGCTGGACGGTACTGCTGGCCATCGTGACTTTCGCCCTGAGCCTGCTGGGTACCTTCCTGGTGCGCTCCGGCGTTCTCACCTCGGTTCACGCCTTCGCTTCTGATCCGGAGCGGGGCAGCTTCCTGCTCATGCTGCTGGGTATCACTGTAGTAGGCAGCCTGCTGCTCTACGCGTTCAGGGCACCGGTGGTGCACGTGCGTTCCCGTTACGGCTCCCTGTCCCGTGAGATCTTCCTGCTCCTGAACAATGTGCTGCTGGTATCCGCCACGCTGCTGGTGGCCATCGGTACCCTGTATCCGCTGGTCCTGGACTACCTGGATGCCGGCAAGCTGTCCATCGGCGAGCCGTTCTTTAATACCACCTTCAGCCCGCTGGCCGTGGCCACCGGCCTGTTGCTGGGTGCCGGTATCTTCTCCCGCTGGAAGAAAACCGACGGCGGAATGCTGGCCCGTAAACTGTTGTGGCCGCTGGCGATCAGCCTGGTGGCGACGGCTGCGGTGATGGTCAACTACGGCAGCTTTGCGCCCTGGGCCTTTGCCGGTGTGTTCACTGCCATCTGGATTGCCGTGGCTACCCTGTGGGACCTGTGGGACAAGTCTGCTTCCCGCCAGGGCCGATTGCATGGCCTCAAACGCCAGTCCCGCAGTTATTGGGGCATGGTGCTGGGGCACCTTGGTGTGGCCATGGTGATGGCCGGTGCCACTGTGGTGTCCAATTACGGTGTCGAGCGGGATGTCCGCATGACTCCGGGCGATTCCGCCATGGTGGGCGATTACGAAATCGTGTTCACCGACATCGGTGAGCGGCAGGGCGCCAACTTCACCGCCCAGTACGGCAGCTTTAATGTGTTCCTGGATGGCAAGCTGGTTACCGACCTGCACCCGGAGAAGCGTAACTACCCGGTGGGTATGAGCGTGATGACCGAGGCGGATATTGATGCCGGCCTGTTCCGGGATGTATTTGTGGCCATTGGCGAGCGGATTTCAGACGACGCCTGGGCCATCCGCCTGCAGTACAAGCCGCTGGTACGCTGGTTGTGGCTGGGTTCCCTGGTGATGGCCATCGGCGGCTTCCTGGCCATTGCCGACAAGCGTTACCGCATTCGTGTAAAAGCTGAGGAAAAACAGAAGGCCCAGGCTGGCAACACGGCTCCCGGAAAGCCGGCGGAGGCGTCGTCATGAGGCGCCTGCTGCTGTTTGTTCCGTTGCTGATTGCGGTGGGTATCGGGGTCTTCCTGTTTGCCGGTATCGGCAAGGATCCCACCAAGCTGGAATCGGCCCGTATCGGCAAACCGGTACCGGAATTCCAGCTGCAGGACCTGCACGACCCGGAACATATGCTGGATACCTCGGTTTTCCAGGGGCAGGTGTCCCTGCTGAATGTCTGGGCCGAGTGGTGTCCGTCCTGCTGGGACGAGCATGAATACCTGATGCACTTGTCAAAAGAGCAGGGTGTACGGATCGTCGGGCTTAACTATAAGGACCAGCGTGAAACTGCGTTCAGCTTCCTGGGCCGGCTGGGCAATCCCTACGACACCATCATCTTCGACCCTCAGGGCACGCTCGGCTTTGACCTCGGCGTGTATGGCGCACCGGAAACCTACGTGATCGACGCCGATGGCGTGGTGCTTTACCGCCACGTGGGTGTGGTGAACGAGCGGGTCTGGCAGGAAGTCCTGCTGCCCGTGTTCAATCAGGCAAAGGGAAATAGCTGATGCGTTTTTATCCGCTACTGTTGGCCATACTGTTTGTGGTTTCACCGCTCCGGGCCGAGGTGATGGAGGTCTACGACTTCGATACCCGGGCTGAAGAGCAGCGTTACCAGAACCTGATTGCCGAGCTGCGCTGCCCCAAGTGCCAGAACCAGAATATCGCTGATTCCAATGCTCCCATATCCAAGGATATGCGGGACGAGGTGTACCGGATGATGCAGGGCGGCGCTTCCAACGATGAAATCGTCGGCGCCCTGGTGGACCGTTTTGGCGAGTTTGTGCAGTACAAACCGCCGGTCGACAAGCGCACGATTTTCCTCTGGGCCTTCCCGGCCATTGCCGTGATTGGCGGCTTGCTGATTGTGGCTGGCGTGGTAATGCGCTCGCGCAAACAGGGCCAGCAGGAAACGGCACTCAGCCCCGAAGAAAAAGCCAGGGTCGAACAGATGCTGGCCGATAAGGATCAGCCATCCGAGCGCTGATCCGCGTAACACATCCCCAACTGCGACGAAGACTCCATGACTGAAACATTCTGGATTGCCGCGACGGTATTCATTCTCATCGCCCTGGCATTTGTGTTGTACCCGGTGTTCTTTCACCGCCCCAAGGCGCGGATGGATGCAGACCTCAGAAACCAGAACCTGCTGGCCTACAAGTCCCGCCTGAAAGAGCTGGATGATGAACATGAAGCCGGCATCCTGGATGCGGAAGGCTACCAGCAACTGAAAGAAGAGCTGGCGGGCGCCATGCTTGACGACGTTCCGGAAAACGAACAGCCACGCCAGCGGCTGGCAGGCCGGCGCAGCGCCATGGCTGTTGCCTTGCTGGCCGTGCTCCTGCTGCCCGCCGGTGCCTACCTGGGCTACCAGGAATGGGGCGCTATGGACCGGGTAGAGCAGTTCATCACCATGCAGGAAATGGGTGCTTCCGGTAACGATGACCAGACCGCGCGCATGTCCGCACTGGCAGACCAGCTGCGGGACCGCCTCGAGCAGGATCCGGAGAACGCCGACGGCTGGGCCATGCTGGGCCAGACCTACATGCGTACCGAACGTTACGAGGATGCGGCCGAAGCCTTCCAGCGCCTGGCTGCAATTACCGAGCAGGATCGCAATGCCAGCTCAGTGGCCTGGGGCCTGTCAGCCCAGGCATTGTACTTCCAGAGTGAAGGGCAGATGACGCCGGGTGTGATGGCGGCCATCGAGTCAGCCCGCGCCCTGAACCCGAACGAAGTGAACTCGCTGGGCCTGCTGGGCATCAATGCCTTCAGCCAGCAGAACTACCGTGAAGCTATCGAGTACTGGGAAACCATTGTTGAGGTAACGCCGGACCATCCGCAGATTGCCTCTATTCGCGGTGGCATTGCCGAAGCCTACAACCGCCTGGGCGAAACACCTCCGGCTGCGCAGGCTCCGGAGCCTGCGGCACCGTCTGCCGGTGTGGCCCTGAGAATTTCCCTGGATGATGCGTTCAAGGACAGCGTGCCAGGTGACACCACCCTGTTTGTCTTTGCCCGCGCAAAGGGCACATCAGGTGGGGCGCCGGTGGCTGTCGCCCGCATGACTGCAGGTGTTCTGCCGGTAGATATCCGCCTGGATGACAGCTACGCCATGTCGCCGGAGGCCACCATTTCCTCCGCAGAAGAGGTGGTGATTGTTGCCCGCCTGAGCCGCAGCGGCAGCATCAACCCGCAAGCCGGTGACTGGCAGGGCCAGGTGGAAGCGGAAGTGCTGCCACCGGAGGCTGGTGGCGAGCCGGTTGAACTGGTGATAAGCCAGGAACTTATCGACTGACCGGATTCAGCGGAGGCAGTCCGTAGCGGCTGTCTTCGCTTTGCGCCTTCCGCTTTCTCAACCTTTCCAATGCTTTCTCCAACCCCTGTCGTGCCTCATTCGAAACCGCCTGCTGGTGTTGCGAGAACAGCTGTGCCTGCAGTTGCTCCAGATGGCCGGCCAGTTCCGGGTCATCACCGAACCTGACTACATCGCTGACCGTCGCAAAGCGCTGCTCCGGGAAACGTAACCTGGCCCAGTGCAGAAGCTGGCCGGTGGTGTCTGCGGAACCGTTTTTAGCCGCACGAATCAGCTGCTCATAGGCGTGTTTTTCGGTGGCGTCTTCCAGCGGCCCGGATGATAGCGCGCCGCCGGACGGTTTTCGGGACAACCACCACAGCACCAGGGTAGCCAGCCAGAGCAATCCCAGTACCAGCGAAAGCCAAAGCCAGAATGAGCCCGTGCGGTCTGCCGGGGGCAGGTCATCTGCGGTGACCGGATGAGTGGCGGGCGGTGTCTCCGGGGCTCTGTTATCCGGCACCGGCGCAGCGGCGACCGCGCTGTTGCCGGTGATGGTGTAGCGACGCTCGGGCAAGATCGCCTGCTCCAGTTGGTCGGTCTCTGTGTTCCACCAGGGGATGCGGATGGCGGGCAACACCACATTGCCGGCCTGGACCGGCACCAGCGCCGCTTCCTGCTGCAGGGTGGAGCGAAGGCCGTCGACGGTGGTTTCGGTATTTCTCAGGGGGCTTTCCGGGTAGCTGCGTATGGCCGCCGGGGTTTCCTGCGGCAGTGGCGGCAGGGCTTCTGCCGGTAAGCCATCGGCATGTAGGGTTATTTTCCGGGTCAGGTTGGCTCCGGCGTTCAGTTCCCCTGCTGGCGGCAGGCCGTCTTCAGCCAGTGCCAGGCTGCGAGCCGGCAGCCAGGGTTGGTCTGCCGGGTAGGCATCCGGCACCGGTTTTACCGGGACATCATAAAGCTGCTGTTGATCCCGCAGGAACTTCAGCTGGCCGTTGGCGTCCCGTGCCTGGCCTTCGAAGCGGATCGGGGCCAGGCTCAGCTGGCCCGGCTGCTGGGGAAAGATGGCATAGCGTCGCTCAACCACCCGGTAACGGACGCCATCCCGGTAACGGGTGAATTCGCGCTGCTTGCCCAGGGATTCGATGATGGCATCGGGGTGCTCCGGCTCCGACAATTCGCCCCGTATGAGGTTGCCCGAGAAAAACAGCTGTATGGTCAGTACCAGCTGTTCCTGCACATAGACTTCGGCTTTGTCGGCCGACAGTTCGATAAAACTGTCGCGGGCGCCGGCTTCTTGGCTCGGCGCTGTGCCGGTCACCACGTCAATCTCTACCGGTTCGGAGGTGGCATCCTTGAAGGTCAGCTCCGGAATGGTCAGTTTGCCGGTTCGGGTGGGTGCCAGTTGGTAGGTCCAGGTGATCTCCCCGGTCATATCGCCGTTGACGGTCTGCACACTGTAACGCTGGTTCCGGGCCAGGATTTCGAAATCCGGCTCTACCTTTTCAATGTCGGGGGAAGGCAGGTCAGACAGGTCAAAGTTGAACAGGTTGCTCAGGTTCAGGTCGATTTCCATGGAGCCGCGCACGGTCAGGGTTAATACTTCGCCTTCGTAAAGCTGCGTGCGGTCCGGCTCGACCGACAGCTCACTGGCCTGGGCCGGGTGCAGGGCGGCAAGCTGTATCAGTAACAGAAAAACGGGTAGAAGAATGCGTTTTACCATGATGTATCGCCCTCGTCGGGTTGCGTCTGGCGCTGCTGGTACTGCTGCAGGAACTTGCGCTGCAACAGCCCGCCGGGGTTGTCAGGAATACGCCGTAGCCACTGCTCCTGGCCCTGGTCCAGCGGTTGTTCGGAAATTTCGGCCGGAGCTTCTACAGCCTGCCCGTTGTCGGCCGGCTCATGGTCTGACGGCTGGCCTTGCCCGGATTGCTGCATGTCTTCGCCAGCCTGTGGCTCGGCGTCTTGGCCGCTCTGTCCGGAATCCTGTGTGTCGCCGGGTTGTTCGGATTCCTGCTGGCTGTCTTGCTGGCCTTGCTGCTGACTTTCCTGCTCACCCTGACTGCCTTGATCGCCTTGATCGCTTTGATCGCCCGGGTTCTGCTGATTGTCCTCGCCGGATTGTGAATCCTCACCCTGCTGCTGGTTGTTCTCCGACTGCTGGTCGCCGGAATCGCCTTGTTGCTGATCTTGCTCCTGCTGCTGTTGCTGGTCGAGCAACTGCTGAACCAGGTCCCGGTTAAAGCGGGCGTCTTCGAAGTCGGGGTTCTGCGCCAGGGCCTGCTGGTAGGCGTCCAGTGCCTGTTCAAGCTCGCCGGCCCGGGCCAGGGCATTGCCCCGGTTGTAGTGGCCGGTGGCCGTGGGTGTTTCGGTAAAGGCCCGGGCGGCCTCTTCGTGGCGGCCGCTGCGGTACAGGGCCGAGCCTTTCCAGTCCGGCTGCTGCAGAACCTCTGCCGCGCGCTCCGCGTCCTGCTCGATCAGTTCCCGCCCGCGCTGGTCGTCCCGCTGCCACAGGCCACCCCAGTCCAGTGCCATGGCCGGGCGGGGTGTCAGGGTCAGAGGTACAAGGCTCAGGGCCAGTACCGCAAAGGCACCCCGGCGCCAGCCCAGCAATAGCAGGGGCAGCGCCAGCCAGAGCAGCCAGTAGCCGTCGTCTTGCCAGCGATTGATGGTCAGTCCGGCATCGGTTTCCGACCAATCCTCTTCCGCTCCCGGTTCCAGCGCAAGGGCACGGATATCCGCGTCACCAAGGGTCAGTTCGTGGCTGTCACCGCCGTTGTCCCGGGCCAGTCTCTCCATGGCATCGGGGTCGGCCCTGGCGATAACAATCTCGCCGTTACTGCGCAGGAAGCCCCGCTTGGCCAGGGGAATCGGTCCACCTTCCGGCGTGCCCACAACCAGTGTGCTCAGGGCGTAGCCGGTGCCGGCCAGGTGATTACTGATGGCGCTGTGATAACTTCGGGGCACATCATCGGATATCAGCAATATCCGCCCGCGGCCCGGTGCGCCCTGCTGCAGCAGATCCACCGCCTGGCCAATGGCCAGGTCTGCCCGGTTACCCTGTGCCGGCATGATGGCGGGGTCCAGAACTCCGAGCATGGCTTCGATAGTGTGGAAGTCTTCGGTCAATGGCGTAACGGTGTGGGCATCACCGGAGTACACCAGCAGGGCGGTCAGGCCGCCGCGCCGTTGCGCCAGCAGGTCCCGAACCTTGCGCTTGGCCAGGGTCAGCCGGTCCGGTTCGGCATCGGTGGCCAGCATGGACAGCGACAGGTCCAGCACAATCACCAGGCTGTCTTCCGGTTGTTTGAGCGGGGTAGGGGCCTGGCGCCAGCTCGGGCCAGCCAGGCTGATGGCCAGGACCAGCAGGGCGATGTTCAGTGGCAGCAGCGGCGAACGGCTGGCACCGCCCGGGGCACCTTGCCCCGGTTTGTTTAACAGTGGTTTCAGCAGTGGCTGGGGAATGTAACGGCTCCAGCCGGAATCGGCCTGGCGCAGCTTGTGCCTTGCCAGGTATAACGCCGGCAGTGCCAGCAACAGTAATAACCAGAGGGGCCTCAGGAAGTGAAAATCAGCCATGGTGCACCTCCCCGGATTCATTGCGGCGGGCCCGGCTGGCCAGTAACCGCAGTGCTGACAACAGCAGCCACAGGGCAACCGCTGTGCCCGCCGGCCACACGTAGAGTTCGGTAACCGGGCGATAGAACTGGCCTTCCTGCTCAATGGGCTCCAGCTGGTCGATGCTGTCGTAGATCATTTCCAGCTCCGGCAGGCTGCGGGCCCGGAAATACCGGCCGCCGGTCTGTTCCGCCATGCGGGTGAGCAGGGCTTCGTCCAGGTCCCGGGACGGGTTCACCCGCCGTGAGCCCAGCAGCCCCCGCTGGATCATGGAATCGGCGCCGATACCGATGGTGTACAGCCGCACACCTGCGGCCGCGGCAATCTCGGTGGCTTTGTCCGGGCTCACTTCACCGGCGGTGTTGGCGCCGTCAGTCAGCAGGATGGCTACCCGCTGCTCCTGGGGTCGATCCCGCAGGCGTTTCACTGCAAGGCCCACGGCATCGCCAATTGCCGTTGCCCGGCCGGCCATGCCCAGGCCGGCTTCCAGCAGCAGGGTTCTTACGGTTTCCCGGTCAAAGGTCAGGGGTGCCTGCACGTAGGGCTGGGTGCCGAACAGGATCAGCCCCAGGCGGTCACCCTCCCGGCGGTCGATAAACTGGTCCAGCACCCGCTTGACCGCTTGCAGGCGGTTGATGCTGCGGCCCTGAATAACCATGTCGCGCTCATCCATACTGGGCGATATATCCACCAGCAGCATCAGGTCACGGCCGCTGACCGGCATCTGCACCTGCTCGCCCACATGCTGGGGCCGGGCGATGGCGAGCACCAGGCACAGCCAGGCCAGAAGAAGCAGCAACTGGCGCCAGCGCGGTGTCCGGCGCCCCTGGGTGCTGACGCCGGGCATGCCCGACAACCAGTGGCCAACCGGGATGACCGGTGCATCTACCGGTTCACCCTTGCCATAACGTTTGCCGGCCAGGAACAGCAGCGGCAACAGGGCGAGTAACAGCAGCCAGGGATAGGCCAGGGAAATCATAGCTGGGCCTCCAGCCAGAACCGGGCAAAGTCGAGTGCCTGGCCCGGGTCCAGGTTGGTGTTCGGGCGCCAGGGTGCTTGCACCAGCGCTTCAGCCACCGGCCTTGAGGCAATGCGTTCGGAAGGCGAGGTTTCCAGCAGGAATTCGGCCCAGCCCTGGCCGGTGAGGGTTTCCGGATGCCGGTCCGGATAGGCCTGCCGGGCTACCCGCTTGAGCAGCCGGTTAAGTTCACTGAACCATTCGTTGCACTGGCGCGGGTTAGCGGCCAGTTGCACCAGTTCCTCGCGAGCCTGGCGTTTCCACAGGTTCTGGTTGCTGCGCCGGCGCAGCAGCCAGAACGCGACTGCGGCCAGAACCAGAACGACCACCGCCAGAATCCACCAGCCCGGCGCCGGCGGCCACCAGCCACCGGTTTCCGGCAGGTGAATATCGCGCAATTGGGCTAACGGATCTTGCGGGTTCATCCGATCCGCCCTCCCGGGCCTAAAAGCTGGCGCAGGGCGGCTGCCGGCTCTTCGCTGGTCATGATGGTGGCCGCCTGCACACCGGAGGTGCGAAAACAGTCTTCCAGCAGCCGTTCATGGGTCACAACCTTTTCCTGCCAGGCCTTTTTAAACGCGGGATTGGAAGCATCAAACCAGATCGGTCCTTCCGGCCCGGCCACCGCAAACTGGCCGCTGTCCGGCAGCTGTTTCTCCAGCGGATCCATAATGCGCAGGGCGCTGACGGTATTATGGCGGCCCAGGGCGCCGAGCAGGCTGGTGGTGTTATCGCTGATGTTCATGAAGTCGCTGATGATGAAAATCCGGCTGCCGGTATGGGCCACCCGTCGGGCTTCGGCCAGCGCTGTGTCCAGCCCGTGGTCGGGGGCTGAAGGCCGGGGTGGCACGTCCGGCTTGTGTTGGTGGCTGGCCAGGGTATCCAGCAGGCGCAGTACGGATTTCTTGCGCCGGGCCGGGCGCAGCACCTCCAGCTCCTGGTCATTAAATACCAGGCCACCCACCTGGTCGCCGGCCCACAGGGCCAGCCAGGCCAGCAGCGCGGTAACCTGGGCGCAGCGCACCTGTTTGTAGGCCCCGGTGCTGGCGAAGAACAGGGTCGGGCCCAGGTCGGCAATCAGCAGCACCGGCCGCTCCCGCTCTTCTTCGTAGAGTTTGGTGTGGGGTGACTGGCGCCGCGCCGTTACCCGCCAGTCAATGCTGCGGATATCGTCGCCGGGCTGGTATTGCCGTACTTCGGCAAAGGTCATGCCGCGACCACGCTGGCGAGACTGGCGCAAGCCGGCCTGGCGCGAACGCACCGGGCGGGCAGAAGGCAGCTTCAGGGCCCTGGCGTCGGCTTGCAGCCGAACCAGTTCCGGCAGGGTGATATGGGTTGCTGCGTTGCTCTGCGCCATGGTGTTCAGGCGGTTACCGGTACGCGGTCGATTAGCCTTTGCAGAACCGTGTCTGCGGTCATGCCTTCGGCCTCGGCCTCGAAGGTCAGCAGGATGCGGTGGCGCAGCACGTCAAAGGCCATGGTGCGGATGTCGTCCGGGGTTACGTAGTCCCGGCCATCTAGCCAGGCCAGGGCCCGGGCGCAGCGGTCCAGGGCAATGGTGCCCCGGGGGCTGGCGCCGAAAGCTGTCCAGCGGGCCAGTTCCGGATCCAGGCTGGCGGCATCCCGGGTGGCCAGGATCAGGGCCAGCAAATACTGCTCCACCGGCTCCGCCATGTAGATGTCGGATACCGCCTGCCGGGCCTCCATAACCTGTTGCTCTGTAAGACGAATGTCTACCTGTGGTATTCCCTGACGGTAGTCGCTACGGGCAAGGTGCAGAATCTGACGCTCAGCATCGGCATCCGGGTAATCGATCACCACATGCATCAGGAAACGGTCGAGCTGGGCTTCGGGCAGGGGGTAAGTGCCTTCCTGCTCGATGGGGTTCTGGGTGGCCATCACCATGAACAGCTTTGGCAGCGGGAAGGTTTGCATGCCGACACTGATCTGGCGTTCGCCCATGGCTTCAAGCAGGGCAGACTGCACCTTCGCCGGGGCCCGGTTGATTTCATCGGCCAGCACAAGGTTGTGGAAGATGGGGCCGCGCTGGAATTCGAACAGGCCGGTTTCGGCCCGGTAGATCTCGCTGCCGGTAACATCGGACGGCAGAAGGTCCGGGGTGAACTGGATGCGGTGGAAATCCCCTTCCAGGTGATCGGCCAGGGCTTTTACCGCGGTGGTCTTGGCCAGGCCGGGTGCCCCTTCTACCAGAAGGTGGCCATCGGCCAGCAGGGCGATCAGTAGTCTGTCTACCAGCTTGTCCTGACCGATGATGCGTTTTGCCAACTGTGTTCTGAGATTACCGAACGTTTGCTGTAACGACATGGAATTCACTGCTCTCGGTTTTGAAGGTCCGGCGGCGCGGGTGTTTGCGCCCGTAGGTAGTTGCCGCAGTTTTGAGGTCTGGCCGGCAAAAATCAAGAGCTTGACTATGCTTATGTGACGATACCGTGATTACGTTTCTTTCACACAAAACCAGAGGTTGGATATGAATGCGCTGACAATTGCCAGCAAGGATCAGTTTTTCGAGCAACTGGCTGAAGCATTCGCAGACAAGCTTGCGAAAACCGAAGCCAGGAAGGTTGTAGAGTTCGCAAAGCAGCATTACGCCCACAGTCCCCTGGAAGAGCTTGTCAGCCGGCGCTTCTCGGACACCTATGGCGCGGTACTGGCGGCCTGGCAGTTCCTGCAGAAGCGCAGCGCCGAGGAAACCCCGGTTACCGTATTCAATCCGGACCTGGAAAGTGACGGCTGGCAGTCTACCCACTCGGTTATTTTTATCCTGCATCCGAACATTCCGTTTCTGATCGATTCCCTGCGTATGGCCATCAACCGCCGGGAAATCGGTACCCATTCCATCCAGCATTCGATTTTGCAGGTGGAGCGAGACGGTAACGGCAAGCTGAAGAAACTGCATTCGGCCAAGAAGTCGTCTGCGGCCTCCTACGAAGCATTGATCGTTCTGGAAATCGATCGCCACAGCGATCCGGCAGACCTGCGGGGCCTGGAAGAAACCCTGCAATCGGTGCTGCACGAAGTGCGCATTGCCGTGGACGATTTCCCGATTGTGAAAGACAAGGTTAGTGAAATCCTGGGCGAACTGGATGCCACCACCGCCGGTATCAGCGAAGAAGACAAGGAAGAAGCCCGGGCGTTTCTGGGCTGGCTCACCGAAGACCACTTTACCTTCCTGGGCTACGACGAATACGACTTCGTCAAAGACAGGCAGGGCATGGCCGTGCGCCGGGTGGAAAACTCCGAGCTGGGTATCTTCCGGGTCAACAACGAACGCCCGGACAAGGTTCGCCTGAACGAATTGCCCCAGCGCACCCGCCATGAGATGACCCGCACCGACGATATCTTCATCTTCGCCAAGTCGGCCCAGCGTTCGCGGGTACACCGCCCGGCCTACCCGGACTACATTGCGGTGAAGAAGTTCAACAGCAAGGGTGAAGTGGTGGGTGAACGCCGTTTCCTCGGCCTGTACACCGCCCGGGTATACAACGAACGCCCGGACGAGATCCCGCTGCTGCGCCGCAAGTTCCAGACCGTGATGAAGCGTTCCGGCTTCATGCGTACCGACTACGCCGGCAAGGAACTGGAGCAGATTCTGACCCTGTATCCGCGCGACGAGCTGTTCCAGATTGAAACCGAAGAGCTGCTGCGGGTGGCCAAGAGCATCCTGTACATCCAGGAACGCCGCCGCATCGAAATGTTCATGCGCGAAGACGTCTACGGCCAGTTTGTTACCTGCCTGGCCTTCTTCCCCCGGGACATCTACAACACCGAGCTGCGCCTGAAGGTCGAGCAGGTGTTGCTGGAGCGCCTGGAAGCGGAAGACATCGAGTTTGTTACCCACTTCTCCGAATCGCCACTGGCCCGGGTGCAGTTCACCATCCGCGTGCCCCAGGTGGAGAACCGGCAGCTGCCGCTGGCGGAAATCCGCGACCGCGTGATCGAGCTGGCCCAGTCCTGGAGTGAAGGCCTGGCCGAGGCCCTGCACGAAGCCTATGGCGAGGAGCGCGGCAACGAGTTCTACCGGGTATGGGCGGCTGGTTTCCCGGCCAGCTACACCGAGATGTTCTCGCCCCGTCGCGCCGCCATCGACCTGGACCACATTACCAAGGCGGCCAGCGCCGATGACCTGGCCATGAGTTTCTACCGGGCGCTGGAAGAAGACGACAGCACGCTGCACTTCAAGCTGTTCTACCCGGACGAGCCGCTGCCGCTGTCGGATGTGATGCCCATCTTCGACAACCTGGGCTTCCGGGTTATTGGTGAGCATCCGTTTGAAGTGATCGACCGCACCGGCAAAACCGTGTGGATTCACGACTTCACCCTGCAGGCCCATTCCGGTGGCGTGGATATCCACCGTATCCGGCCCATTTTTGAAGAGCTGTTCCGCCGCGTATGGCACACCGAGGCAGAAAACGACGCCTTCAACCGGTTGCTGTTGTCGTCTTACATGAGCTGGCGCCAGATTGCGCTGCTGCGTACCTACGCCCGCTACATGCGGCAGATCCGGTTCTCTAACAGTCAGACCTTTATTTCCAATACCCTGGTCAACCACGAGAACCTGACCCAGATTCTGCTGGAATACTTTGAAATCCGCTTCAACCCGGATCGCTACAAGAGCCCGGGCAAGAGTGAAGCGGCCCAGAAAAAGCTGGAAATCGAATTTAACGCCGGCCTGGAAGAGGTGGAAAACCTCAGTGAAGACCGGGTGCTGCGGCTGTATCTGGAGCTGATGCAGGCCACCCTGCGTACCAACTACTACCAGCCGGACGCCGAAGGCCAGCCCAAGCCATACATCAGTGTGAAGTTTGACCCCACGCGCATTCCCGACATGCCGCTGCCCATGCCCATGTTCGAGATCTTCGTGTACTCGCCCCGGGTGGAAGGCGTGCACCTGCGTGGTGGCAAGGTGGCCCGTGGTGGCCTGCGCTGGTCTGACCGCTTCGAGGACTACCGCACCGAGATCCTGGGCCTGGTAAAAGCCCAGCAGGTGAAGAACGCGGTGATTGTGCCGGTGGGCGCCAAGGGCGGCTTCGTGGCCAAGCAACTGCCGGATCCATCCGACCGGGAGGCCTTCCAGGCCGAAGGCATCGCTGCCTACAAAACCTTTATCCGTGGCCTGCTCGACATCACCGACAACCTGGTGGATGCCGGCATACAGCCGCCTGAGCGGGTTATCCGCCACGACGAAGACGACCACTACCTGGTTGTGGCCGCCGACAAGGGCACTGCCACCTTCTCCGATATTGCCAACGGCCTGGCCGCTGAATACGGCTTCTGGATGGGCGATGCCTTCGCTTCCGGTGGCAGCAACGGCTACGACCACAAGAAGATGGGTATCACCGCCCGGGGCGCTTGGGTATCGGTTGAACGCCACTTCCGCGAAATGGGCATTAACCCGGCGGAAGACGAGTTCACCGCTATCGGTATCGGCGACATGGGCGGCGACGTGTTCGGTAACGGCCTGCTGTGTTCCGAGAAAACCCGGCTGGTCGCGGCCTTCAACCACATCCATATCTTTATCGACCCGGAGCCGGATTCGGCGAAGAGCTACAAGGAGCGCAAGCGCCTGTTCGAAATGCCCCGTTCGGCCTGGACCGATTACGACACCAAGCTGATCTCCAAGGGCGGCGGTGTGTTCAGCCGGAACGCCAAGTCGATCCCGGTCAGCCCGGAAATGAAAAAACTGTTGGGCATTAATGCCGACCGCATGCCGCCGAACATGCTGATCAGCCACATCCTGAAGTCCGAAGTGGACCTGCTCTGGGTGGGCGGTATCGGCACCTATGTGAAGGGCGCTGAAGAAACCCATGCCGACGTAGGCGACAAGGCTAACGACGGCCTGCGGGTGAACGGCAAAGACCTGCGCTGCAAAGTGGTGGGCGAGGGCGGTAACCTGGGCTTCACCCAGCTGGGCCGTATTGAATACGCCCTGAAAGGCGGCCGGCTGAACACCGACTTCATCGACAACTCCGGTGGGGTGGATTGTTCAGACCACGAAGTAAACATGAAAATCCTGCTCAACCGTGCCGTGGCCATGGGTGATCTCACCGCCAAGCAGCGCAACGTGATGCTGGAAGAGATGACCGACGATGTCTCGGCCCTGGTGCTGAAGAACAACTACCGGCAAACCCAGGCCATCAGCATTGCCAGTGCCGATACCGCGCCAAGGCTGGAAGAATACCGCCGGTTGATGAACACCCTGGAAAGCGAAGGCAAGTTGAACCGGGGGCTGGAATTCCTGCCCGACGACGAGGCCCTGGCCGAGCGCAAGCTGGCCAAGAAAGGCCTGACCCGGCCGGAGCTGTCGGTACTGATTTCCTACGTGAAGGGTGACCTGAAGCAGACCCTGATCGCCAGCACTCTGCCGGATGATCCTCTGCTGGCCGGCGAAATGTACAAGGTATTCCCGAAGGAACTGAACAAGAAGTTCTCGAAGGAGCTGGGCGAGCACCAGCTGCGGCGGGAAATTATCGCCACCCAGATTGCCAACGACATGGTCAACCACATGGGCATTACCTTTGTGGAGCGCCTGAACCAGTCTACCGGTGCCGATGCTGCATCCATCGCCCTGGCCTGGATCATCGCCCGGGATGTGTTCCGGATCGACAACTGGTGGGACCGCATCGAGGCGCTGGACTACCATGTGCCCGCCAAGCTGCAGATGGAGCTGATGCAAGACCTCATGCGCCTGATGCGCCGTGCCGTTCGCTGGCTGCTGCGTAACCGCCGGGCCGAGCTCAATATCCAGAGCCATATGGAGCGGTTTGCCGACAGCGTATGGGCGATTACCTCCAGCCTGCCGGACTACCTGGGCGACCAGGCTCGCAGCAACTGGGAGCAACGCCACGCATACCTGGAAGAATCCGGCTTGCCGAAAGACCTGGCCTCGGTACTGGCCGGCACCGGTTACCTGTACTCGTCGCTGGGCATTATCGAATCCCAGGAGGCCACCGGCCTGCCGCTGAAAACCGTGGCTAACCTGTACTACGACCTGGGCGACCGCCTCGACCTGACCTGGTTTGCCAACTCCATTGCCTCGCTCACGCCCAACTCCCATTGGCAGGCGCTGGCAAGGGAAAGCTTCCGGGAAGACCTGGACTGGCAGCAACGCGCCCTGACCACCGGCGTACTGCGCCTGGCGGGCAAGGCCGGCAAGGTGCCCGAAAGCGTGGAAGCCTGGGAGCAGAAGCACCAGCACATGATCGAGCGCTGGAGTGCCATGCTGGCGGAGCTGAAGAGTGTGCGGGAGCCGGAATACGCCATGTTCTCCGTTGCCCTGCGTGAGCTGCTGGACCTGGCCCAGAGCACCATGCACCAGAATACGGACAGCGACGGCAGTATCTGAGGCTTGCGTTATGCTGTTGATTCCCGTTCAATTCCGCGCGGGAATCAACCGCAAAGGCAGGATTTATGGCGCAGCTACAAACCAACACACACGACGTTCTGCTCCGGAATGCCGAATTGCTGACCGGCAAGGTGGCCCTGCTGGGCGTATCCGAGCCGGCGCTGCTGGCCCATTGCCCAGAGCCCGGGCTGGCCATGAGCGAACACGCCGGTGTGTATGAACAGCTGTGCCAGCATGCAAACTGGCAAGCCTGTTTCGGCTATCAGTGCAACGACCAGAGCGCCGGGGGGTTCGACACCCTGGTCATCTTCCTGCCCAAGGCCCGGGCGGAACTGGAATTACGCCTGGCCATGGCCCGTTATCTGGGCCGCGAAGGCGCCAGCCTGGTTCTGGTGGGCGAAAAGAAAGAAGGCATCGCCGGAGCCGTCAAACAGTTCACCGCCATGGTGGCCGACGCCCTGAAAGTCGACAGTGCCCGCCACTGCCAGGTGTGGACCGGCAGCAACCACCAACCCCTTTCCCGTTTTGACTTGACCGACTGGTTGCGCTGGACGCAGGTTTCCTGTGCCGGCGTAAGCCTTGACGTAGCCGGCCTGCCCGGTGTGTTCAGCGAAGGGGAGCTGGATGCCGGCACCCGGATGTTGCTGGAAACCCTGGAACAAACTCCGCTGAAAGCGGACAAGGTGCTGGACTTTGCCTGTGGCGCCGGCGTGATCGGCAGCTGGCTGCAAGGCTACCGTCGCGATCAGGGCCTGCCACTGGGTGTGGTAGACGGTGTGGATGTCCAGGCCCAGGCGGTTGCCTGCGCCCGGGAAACCTACGCCCGGGCCGGCGCGGAAGGCCAGATCTACGCCTCCGATGGCCTGGCCGGCATTCAGGGCCGGTGGCCGGCGGTGGTCACCAATCCGCCGTTTCACAGTGGCGTGAAAACCGATACCTCCATGACCGAACAGTTCCTTCGGGAAGTGGCCGCCCACCTGGCCCCCAGGGGCGAGGTGCGGCTGGTGGCCAACAGCTTCCTGCCCTATGAGTCCGTTATCCAGCGCTTTATCGGGCCGGTCGAGAAGCTGGCCCAGGATCGCCGTTTCACCGTTTACAGGGCTTTCAATCGTGCCATCCGCTGAAGTACTGCCGCTGACTGCCGGTAACCTGAAGCTCAGCCGCCCCGGCGCCGAGCCTGGCCTGCGGGCCTGGGATGCGGCGGACGAGTTGCTGCTGGCAGAAGCCGGTAACCGGCTGGCGGACAGCCCCCGCGTGCTGGTGGTAGACGACCAGTTCGGAACGCTTACGCTCGGGCTGGCCCAGGCCCACGGGCCGGTAACCAGCGTGGCCGACAGTGCAGTGCTGCCGGATGCCCTCGATTACAACGCCAGGCTTAATCCCGGTATCGCCCGGCCAGCGCTGCTGCACAGCTGGCTGAACCCGCCGGAGGGGCCGTTTGACCTGGTGGTATTGCGCATTCCCCGCCACGGCGCCTATCTGGGCTGGCTGTTGCGCTGGGTAAACTCTGTGCTGGCAGACAACGGCTGTTTGCTGGCTGGCGGCATGATCAAGCATTTGCCGGACCGCAGCGTGGATGTGTTTGCCGAAGCCGTGGATACCGAAACGGTACTGCCGGCCCGTAAAAAGGCCCGGGTAGTGGTCTGTCGCAAAGGGCAGGCACAACTGCAGGGCTGGGCTGAAAGCTGGAAAGGTTATCCGCAGGAGGGTCTGCCTGCGCCGGTAGAGGCATTACCGGCAGTCTTTGCCCGGGACAAGCTGGACATCGGAACCCGGGAACTGTTGCCGCTTGTGGGCCCTGCCGTAGCCGGGCTGAAGCCTGGCGCGCGGGTGCTGGACCTCGCTTGTGGCAATGGCGTGCTGGGCTTAATTGCACTGGCTTGTGGCTCTGATATTACGGTGGATTTCAGCGATGTGTCGAGCCAGGCCATTGCCAGCGTGCAGCATAACCTGGGTACCTGTGGTTACCGGGCCGGACAGTGCCAGCACAGCGACGGAATCCGGGAAGGAACCGGGCAGTACGACGTGATTTTGCTGAACCCGCCGTTCCATGAAGGCGGTGTGGTGGGGGATCACATTGCCCTGCGACTGTTCCGGGACGCCGCAAAACACCTGGTGCCGGGCGGGCGAATGCTGATGGTGGGCAACCGCCACCTGGGCTACCACAAGTCCCTGAAGCGCTTCTTTGGCAAGGTAGAGCAGCGGGCGGCAAGCCCGCGCTTTGTGGTATTCGAGGCGGCGCCCTGAGCGCCGCTGTTAACCGCGGTTAAAGAGCTGCAGTTAAAGGGCAGGGGCAGGGCGGTCGTAACCCAGCCGGGCCAGGGTATCGACGATGGTCTGGGTCTGGCTGTCGATCTCGATGTTCACTGACTGGCCCTGTTCGGCCGTACCGAAAGTCGTGGCCCGCAGGGTTTCCGGAATCAGGTGAACGTTAAAGCGGTTACCGGTGACCTCGCCAATGGTCAGGCTGGCGCCGTTGATGGCGATATAGCCTTTCGGGAACACATACTTCATCCAGCTCTCCGGCACCTCGAACCACAGGGTGACGTTGTTCTCTGTGCGGATAATCTCGGCCAGAACCGCAGTGGTATGCACGTGGCCGCTGAGCAGGTGGCCGCCAATCTCGTCACCAATGCGGGCTGCCCGTTCAAAGTTTACCGAATCCCCTTCGGCCAGGTTGCCCAGCGTGGTCAGCCTCAGGGTTTCCTGCATGGCATCAAAGTACAGCAGGTCGCCGTCTTGGCGGGTCACCGTCAGGCAGGTGCCGTTTATCGCCACCGAGGCGCCGATGGTTACACCCTGCACCTTGGCTTCCGGAAAGCGCACCACCAGTGTGTTCAGCCCCGGTGCCTTGATGACTTCCGCAATGGTGGCCACCCCCTGAACGATACCTGTAAACATCACGAATCTCCTGAACGGTTGCAGTCATGCCAAGGTATGCTTGACACGGCGGGGTGTCAAACGTATGTTTCAAACAGACGTTTGTTAGAGGCATGGATAACAAAATGGCGCAGTCAGATACCGTAGACCGCATACTTGATGCTGCTGAAGAGCTTTTTGCCGAGCGTGGTTTCTCGGAAACGTCCCTTCGCATGATTACCAGTAAGGCTAAAGTAAATCTGGCCGCTGTCAATTACCACTTTGGTTCAAAGAACGCGCTGATTCACGCGGTTTTCGCGCGTTTTCTGACGCCTTTCTCCGCAACTCTCGAGACTGCGTTCGACGAACTGGAAGCAAAGTGTGACGGCAAACCGGCTACCCTGAACCAGACCCTCTGGGCGCTCACGGAAAGTGCTGTGCGCATGCCCCAGCGTAACGAAAAGGGCATTTCCATTTTCATGCGCCTGCTCGGGCTGGCCTACACCCAGAGCCAGGGCCACCTGCGCAAGTTCCTGGAGCAGGAATACAGCGAGCCGTTCAGTCGTTTCATGCGTCTTCTGAAAGAGGCCACCCCTGAGCTGTCCTCGGTAGACCGCTACTGGCGCATCCAGTTCATGCTGGGAGCCACCGCCTTTACCATGTCCAGCAGCGATGCCCTGATCGACATCCTGGAAAACAAGCTGGGTGTGCACACCACGGTGCAGGAAATTGCCGCGCGCCTGGTGCCGTTCCTGGCGGCCGGCATGACCGCACCGGACAAAATGCTGGTTTCTGCCCCGGCCCGGCCCGCGCCGGTTGCCTGAGTTCCCCCGCCTCGGTTAGGCTTCCCTCTGGTTTCCGGCCGGAGGGAGCTTCCCTTTTGAATACCCCCTTGCCCCCCGGGGCTTATCTGACCATTGATATCGCCAGCCAGGTGCTAACGGTGTGTGCTGCTGATGGCAGGGCGCTGGACCGTTACCCCATATCTACCGCCCTGAACGGACCGGGTGAGCAGGATAGCAGCGGCTGCACCCCCCGGGGCGAGCACTATATCCGCGCGCGCATCGGCGAAGGCCAGCCGCTGAATACGGTCTTTCGGGGCCGCCGGCCCACCGGTGAGATATACTCACCACAACTGGCGGCTGAACACCCTGATCGGGACTGGATACTGACCCGTATACTCTGGCTTTGTGGCCGGGAGTGGGGGCGCAACCGTGGCCCCGGGGTGGATTCCTTCCGGCGCTTTATCTACATTCACGGCACCCCGGATACCGAACCCATGGGCGAGGCCCTGTCCCACGGCTGTGTGCGGATGAGAAACACCGACATCGCCGAACTGTTTGCGCGGGTAAGGGCCGGCACCCGCGTTGTTATTGGATGAACTGACAGACTCAGAGGAACACAATGATTGGTCAAATGCTGGCTTTGGTGAATGGCTGGATCGAAAAATTCGGCTTGCTGTCAGACGGGTGGCGTGCGGGCGTCCTGATATTCCTCCTGGTCCTGGGCACGGCCACCGTTGCCTTTATAGTCAGCCGGTTAATTCTGGCCGTCGAGAACAAGTTCAAGTCGACTAAAAACAAATGGGACGATGCCTTCCTGCATGCCGCCCGCCGGCCCATGGTGGCGTTTGTCTGGCTGCAGGGTGTGTACTGGGCAGCCGAGGTGGCCCATCACTTCAGCGACGCGGAAGTCTTCAAGGCCAACGGCACGGTGCTGCAGATCGGCTTTGTCTGGGTGCTGGTCTGGTTCCTGTTCGGCCTGGTGAAGGAAGTCGAAAAGGTCCTGACATCGCCCATCAAAATGCGTAAGCCGATGGATTACACCACGGTGAACGCTATAAGCAAGCTGTTGCGCGCGGTTATTATCATCACCGCGGTGCTGACCGCCCTGCAGACCCTGGGCTTCAGTATTTCCGGGGTTCTGGCCTTTGGTGGTGTGGGTGGTATCGCGGTCGGCTTTGCCGCCAAGGACCTGCTGGCCAACTTCTTTGGCGGCTTCATCATTCACCTGGACCGTCCGTTCAAGGTAGGTGACTGGATCCGCTCGCCGGACCGTAACATTGAAGGCACCGTGGAGCACATTGGCTGGCGCCTGACTACCATTCGCACCTTCGACAAGCGGCCACTGTATGTGCCCAACGCGGTATTCACCACCATCGCCGTGGAAAACCCGTCCCGCATGACCAACCGCCGTATCTCCGAAACCATCGGCATTCGCTATGCCGATGTACACTCCATGCAGAAGATCGTGGAAGAAATCCGCGAGATGCTGAAAAACCACGAAGAAATCGACAGCAACCAGACCCTGATTGTGAACTTTCTGGCGTTCAATGCCTCATCGCTGGATATCATGCTGTACACCTTCACCAAGACCACCGAATGGGTGCGCTTCCATGAGATCAAGGAAGATGTACTGCTGAAGGTCAGCGACATTATCGAATCCCATGGCGCCGAGATTGCCTTCCCGACCCGTACCTTGCATTTGCCGGACGGTGTCAGGCTCAGTGGCGAGGCGAGCGAACAAGGTGAAGCCCGCAG
The DNA here is from genome assembly GCF_021282325.1 of Marinobacter sp. G11. Classification (NCBI taxonomy): domain Bacteria; kingdom Pseudomonadati; phylum Pseudomonadota; class Gammaproteobacteria; order Pseudomonadales; family Marinobacteraceae; genus Marinobacter; species Marinobacter sp. G11. The sequence continues at coordinate 29,230 of NZ_JAJSPB010000013.1, read as the reverse complement.
TGAGGGTAGCAAAGAAGCCCCGGAATCCCGTGGCGAAAGCGAGCAGGGCGGACAATCTGCAGGAGACAAGGCATGACCGCAAGCACCAACCCGGTCGGGATTATCGGCGGTACCGGCTTGACCAGTCTGAGTGACCTCGAAATTGTTGGCGAAGAAACCGTCAGCACCCGTTGGGGCGAGCCCTCAGACAAGCTGGTGCATGGCCGGCTGGGTGACCAGTCCGTGGTGTTCCTGGCCCGCCATGGTAACCCGCACCGCATTCCGCCCCACCAGGTGAACTACCGCGCCAACCTGCAGGCACTCTACGACGCCGGTGTGCGAACCGTGGTGGGAGTGAATGCCGTGGGTGGTATCCACAAGGCCATGGGGCCGGCCCATGTGGTGGTGCCAGACCAGGTGATTGATTACACCTGGGGGCGGGCCAGCACCTTTTTTGAGGGCGAGCTGGAGCATGTTACCCACATTGATTTCACCTACCCGTATGACAAGGAAGGCCGGCAGTTGCTGATTGATGCCGCCCGGGGGCTGAAGCTGGATTTCTCGGATTTCGGAGTCTACGCCGCTACCCAGGGGCCAAGGCTGGAAACCGCGGCCGAGATCAAACGACTCGAGCGGGATGGCTGTGACCTGGTGGGAATGACCGGTATGCCGGAAGCCGTGCTGGCTGCCGAGTTGGGGATGCGTTACGTGTGCCTGGCCCTGGTGGTGAACTGGGCGGCCGGAAAGTCCGACCACATCATTACCATGGAAGAAATCGACCAGGCCATTGACCAGGGCATGGCAGGCGTGAAGACAGTCCTGGAGCGGTCAATGGCCGGCCTGGGCCAGCTTAGCCCTCGATCTTCCTGAAGAACACCAGCACGCCAACAGTGGGGGAATCGATAAAGTGGATTTCCTCACTGCGCATGCGGCGGGTTTCGCGAATCCAGGTAATCAGCTCCTGCTGTTCTTCACCTTCCTGCCAGTGGTTAAGATGCACCTTCACGTGCAGGTAACGCTGGCGATCAATTTCGATATGGCCTTCCACGGCGCGCTCGCCGGCTTCGCCAAGCCATTTGCCCACGGCGACCCGCATGGGGCGGCCGTTATAGTTGGGCGGAAACGTCTGATACCAGCCGGCGGTGGCCAGAACCCGGTAGTTGCCGCTGTTTTCCAGGCGGGCGGCAGCCTGGTTCAGGTACAGTTCGTTGCGGGCAGCCAGCCGGACATCAGAAGCCCGGTTGCCGTTGGCGTCTTCCACCCACAGTGAGCGGATACCGCTCAGGGGTGGTTCCACCGGCATGCCGGCCATCTGCTCTTCAATGGCAGAGGGGTCTGCCAGCCGTTCGACAATCACCACTTCTGCGCGGTAAAAATCATCCGGTGTCTGGGCCAGGGCCTTGCTGGCTGGCACCAATACGAATGCCAGGGCCAGTGCAGCAGTCAAAGCCTGCTTGAAACAGAGATCACGTGCTTGCAAGTGTGTCACTCCAGCTGATTCGGGTTGGCTCAGGCTTTCTTTGCCGGTGCCGGCTTGCTCTGCTCCGGCCCGAGTTCCATGAGCATGGCTGAGATGGCGTCGAGTTTACCACTGGTTGAATCATCATTCAGCCGGAAGCGGAAGCTGTTGGCCCCTTCCAGCCGGTAGGTGTCCGGTGCGGATTGCACTTTTTTAACCAGCACCAGCGGGTCCACCGGCGTGCTTGCGCCGAACTCCAGGCGCACCCATTCCTTGCCGGCGTCCACTTTTACAATGCCCAGGCCGTCTGCTTTCAGGCGCAGGCGGGTCTGGTTCACCAGGTTCTTTGCCGGTTCCGGTAATAATCCGAACCGGTCAATCATTTCAACCTGAAGTTCTTTTAATTCTTCTTCGTTCTGCACACTGGCGATGCGCTTATACAGCATCAGCCGGTTGTGCACATCCGGCAGGTAGTCGTCGGGAATCAGCGCCGGAATGCGTAGGTTCATCTCGGTGCCATGACTCAGGGGCAGCTCCGCATTGGGTGTGCGGCCCTCGCGGATGGCTTTTACCGCTTCGTCCAGCAGCTGCATGTACAGAGTGAAGCCGATGCTTTCAATCTGCCCGCTCTGTTCCTCGCCCAGCAGCTCGCCCGCGCCCCGGATTTCCAGGTCGTGGGTGGCCAGCATGAAGCCGGCGCCCAGGTCCTGGGCTTCGGAAATGGCATCCAGCCGTTTTTTCGCGTCGGTGGAAATACTCTTGGGCGGTGGCGTCAGCAGGTAGGCGTAGGCCTGGTGGTGGGAGCGGCCAACCCGGCCCCGCAGCTGGTGCAGCTGGGCCAGGCCGAATTTATCCGCCCGCTCGATAATAATGGTGTTGGCACTGGGAATGTCGATGCCGGTTTCCACAATGGTGGTACACACCAGCACGTTGAAGCGCTTGTGGTAGAAGTCCGACATGATCTGTTCCAGCTGGCGCTCGCGCATCTGGCCGTGGGCCACGCCTACCCGGGCTTCGGGAATCAGCCGGCGCAGGTCTTCAGCGGTTTTCTCGATGGTCGAGACATCGTTGTGCAGGAAGTACACCTGACCACCCCGCAGAATTTCCCGCAGAATGGCTTCTTTCACCATGGATTCGTCGCGCTGGCGCACAAAGGTTTTCACCGACAGCCGGCGGGCCGGCGGGGTGGCAATAATCGAAAGATCCCGCAAGTGGCCCATAGCCATGTTCAATGTCCGCGGGATGGGCGTGGCGGTGAGGGTAAGCATGTCTACCTCGGCCCGCAGGGACTTCAGCTTTTCTTTCTGCTGAACGCCGAACCGGTGTTCCTCGTCGATAATCACCAGCCCCAGGTTCTTGAACTTGATGTCGCCCTGCAGCAGTTTGTGGGTGCCGATCACAATATCGGCCCTGCCTTCTTCAATGGCGGCAATGGCCTTGGTGGTCTGGGCGCCGCTGCGGAAACGGCTGAGCAGTTCCACGGTCACCGGGGTGTCAGAGAACCGGTCCCGGAAGGATTCATAATGTTGCTGCGCCAGCAGGGTAGTGGGCACCAGTACCGCCACCTGCTTGCCCGACCAGGTGGCCAGGAACGCCGCGCGCATGGCCACCTCGGTTTTCCCGAAGCCGACATCGCCACACACCAGGCGGTCCATGGGGCGCTCGCCGGTCATGTCTTCGAACACGGATTGAATCGCCACCTGCTGGTCCGGCGTTTCCTCGAACGGGAAGCCGGCGGCAAAGGCCCGGTAGGCTTCTTTCGGGTCTTCGAACTGGAAGCCCTTGCGGGCTTCGCGGCGAGCATACACGTCCAGCAGCTCGGCGGCGGTATCGCGAATCTTCTCCAGCGCTTTCTGCTTGGCGTTGCTCCAGCGATCGGTGCCCAGCTTGTGCAAGGGGGCGTGTTCTTCGTCGGTGCCGGCGTAGCGAGAAATCAGGTGCAGGCTGGATACCGGCACGTACAGTTTCGAGCCGCCGGCATATTCCAGGGTCAGGAACTCGTCCGCCTGGCCGCCGGCCGTGATGGTTTCCAGACCTTTATAGCGGCCAACCCCGTGGTCGATATGCACCACCGGCGAGCCAATGCGCAGTTCGGACAGGTCCCGGTAACCGTGGTCGTCCACCTCGGTGGGCTTCTCGCGCCGCCGGCGCTGCAGTACCCGCTCGCCAAACAGGGCAGTTTCGGTAATCAGCGCCAGGTTTTGCTCCGGCAGCACCATGCCCTGTTCCATGGGGGCAATGGTAATGGCCAGGGAAGAGTCGGATTTCTCCAGAAACTCCTGCCAGCCGCTGACGGTGGCCAGTTTCAGTTTATGGTCACCCAGGTTTTCGATCAGCGCTTCCCGCCGGCCGGAGGATTCGGCGCAGATCAGTACCCGGCCGGGAAATTCCCTGATAAACCGTTTCAGTCGTCCGGCAGGGTCCGCCGCCCGTCCGTCCATGGCTACGTCCGGCAGGGCTTCGGCGTGGCAATTGGCGCTGCCGGCGCCCTCAACCGGATCCGGGGCGCAGGTTACCCGGGGGTAGGGTTTAAGCTGGCCAAACACCTCGTCTTGCTGCAGGAAAAGCTCCGAGGGCGGCAGGATAGGCCGCAACCGGTCGTGGCGCCGGTCTTCATGGCGGGCTCGGGTTTCGGCATCAAATGCCGCAACGGCATCGTTCAGGCCGTCGGCCGTGAACACCAGGGTGGAGGCTGGCAGGTAATCGAACAGGGTGGCGGTTTCGTCAAAAAACAGCGGCAGGTAGTACTCGATGCCCGGCGGTGTAATGCCGTTGCTGACATCCTGGTACACCGGGGCCTCTTTATCGGCATTCGGGAAATGCTCGAACCAGCGGTTGCGGAAGCCGGAGCGGGCATCCTTATGCCAGGGAAATTCATGGGCCGGCAGCAGTTCGATCTGCTCGATGCGGTCGATAGAACGCTGGGTTTCCGGATCGAAGGTGCGCAGGGTTTCGATTTCATCATCGAACAGGTCAATCCGGTAGGGCAGGTTGGAGCCCATGGGATAGATGTCCAGGATGGCTCCACGTACCGCGTATTCACCATGCTCGTACACATTTTCGGCGTGGTGATAGCCGGCGGCTTCCAGTTGCATGCGCCAGCTGTCGATATCCAGGTTCTGGCCGACTTTCAGCAGCAGGGTGTTGCCCTGCAGGTAGCTGGGGGGTGCCAGCCGGTGCATCAGGGTGCGGGCCGGGACCACCAATATGCCGTGCCGGGTAGATGGCAGGCGGTGCAGGGTGCGGATTCGCCGGGAGGTGATGTCCTGGTGTGGCGAGAATAGATCGTAGGGCAGGGTTTCCCAGTCTGGCAGTGACAGCAATTCCAGCCCGTCTTCGGTAATGGCGGCGCCGTCTTCTTCTGGTGGCAGGTTCAGGAAGAACCGGATGGCCTGTTCCAGCCGGATGGCGTCATCGGTGCTGCGGGTGATCACCAGGGTCAGACCTTTATGGTCCCTCGCGCTTTCGCAGATGGCCAGGGCGTCGCTGCAACCTGCCAGCTGCCCCCACTTTCGGTGGTCTGACGGTTTTTCCGGCGCCACGGGCGCAATAAGGGCTGTGGCAGTAAAGGAGCGGGCGGAACCTTGGGGCATGGGCTGGCAAATCTCCTGGGTTGGCGCATCGGAAGCGAAAGCGGCCGCTATTCTAGCGTTCGGGGGTGACAGTGTCATGGCCGGGCGACGAAGGTCGGGCAGAAACCTATTTGCCGTAGGCGCCGTTAAGTTGGATAATACGCGCCTCAAATTATTCCCTGTGCTAAACGAGGTCCCAACCGTGAGTCACGAGCAGATCAACCAGCACCTGTCCAACTGGACAGAGAGAGAGTCCACCGCGGAAGCCATGATTCCGCTGATCGGCCGCCTGTACCGCAAAAACAACGTTGTTACGTCTGTTTACGGCCGCGCGATCATCAACCAGTCTGTGATCGACATCATCCGTGCCCACCGCTTTGTTCGCCAGGTTGAGCACAGCGAGCTGTCTGTTCACGACACCCTGCCTATCCTGCAGGAAATGGACAAGCTGGAACTGGGCCGTGCCCACGTGGATATCGGCAAGCTGGCCGTTAAATTCAAGGAAGAAGGTGGCGACCTCGCCGAATTCCTGAAGCGCGAAATCGGCCCGGTGGTTGGCCAGTACGCCAGCCAGTCTGAAGAAGACTCCAAAAACGAAACCAAAGACGTGGTCCTGTACGGCTTTGGCCGTATCGGCCGTCTGCTGGCCCGCATCCTGATCGAGAAGGCCGGTGGCGGTAACAACCTGCGCCTGCGTGCCATCGTGGTTCGTCAGGGCGGCGCTGAAAATGACCTGGAAAAGCGTGCCAGCCTGCTGCGCCGTGATTCCGTGCATGGTCCGTTCGACGGCACCATCACCGTAGACGAAGAAAACTCCGCGCTGATCGCCAACGGTAACTTCATCAAGGTGATCTACTCCGATGGCCCGGACAAGGTGGACTACACCGACTACGACATCCACAACGCTATCGTGATCGACAACACCGGTAAGTGGCGCGACGAAGAAGGCCTGGGCCTGCACCTGAAATCCAAGGGTGTCAGCCGCGTCATCCTGACCGCGCCGGGCAAGGGCGACATCAAGAACATCGTTTACGGTATCAACAACGACTGGATCACCGACGAAGACAAGATCCTGTCTGCCGCCTCCTGTACCACCAACGCCATTACCCCGGTACTGAAGGCCATCAACGACGAGTACGGCATTGAAGACGGCCACGTTGAAACCGTTCACTCCTACACCAACGACCAGAACCTGATCGACAACTACCACAAGGGTAGCCGTCGTGGTCGTAGTGCGGCCCTGAACATGGTTATCACCGAAACCGGTGCTGCCAAGGCTGTTGCCAAGGCCCTGCCGGAGCTGAAGGGCAAGCTGAGCGGTAACGCTATCCGCGTGCCGACTCCGAACGTGTCCATGGCGATCCTGAACCTGAACCTGAAGTCAGACGTTGAAGCGGATAAGGTAAACGACTACCTGCGCGACATGGCCCTGCACTCCGAGTTGCAGAAGCAGATCGACTTCGTGAACTCTCCGGAAGTGGTGTCTACCGACTTCGTAGGCTCCCGCCACGCCGGTGTTGTGGATGCCCAGGCCACTATTGCCAACGGCAAGCGCCTGATCCTGTACGTATGGTACGACAACGAGTTCGGTTACAGCGCCCAGGTTATCCGCTGCGTTAACCAGATGGCCGGCGTAACCTACCCGATCTTCCCGAAGCGCACCCGCGACTAAAGTCGTAGGCCGCTTCCTCGAGAAGTGATCGGACCGGCCCCGGTAGCGTAAGTTACCGGGGCTTTCCTGCTTTAAGGGACAGCTAAAACCATTTTGGTTACCGGTGGAAATAGGTTTCCTTAATCTCTATAATTGGCGCGATTTTGGGTATGTCTGGCACCCCGTTTCTCAACCTTTCCTGGGCCGCAGGGGGCCGGGCGTTAATAATCCACAGAAACAGTTTCTGATGATTGGACGAGGCTAATGATCAAGATCAAAAAAGGCCTGGATCTTCCCATCAGCGGCGCTCCCGAACAGACCATTACAGATGGCAAGCCGATTCGCCACGTGGCATTGATCGGTTTTGACTATCACGGCATGAAGCCGACCATGGCTGTGAAAGAGGGAGACCGTGTCAAGCGCGGTACGCTGCTGTTCACGGACAAGAAGACCGAGGGCGTTCGTTATACTTCACCAGCCGCAGGCGTGGTGAAAGAAATCAATCGCGGTGAGCGTCGTGTATTCCAGTCTGTTGTTATCGAAATCGATGGCAACGATGCGGAAACCTATGCCCGTTACAGCGATTCGGACCTTGCCGGCCTGGAACGCCAGCAGGTGGTCGACAACCTGGTAGAGTCCGGCCTGTGGACAGCTTTCCGCACGCGGCCCTACAGCAAGGTTCCGGAAATCGATTCCGCACCGAATTCCATTTTCGTGTCTGTGATGGACACCAACCCCCTGGCGGCAGACCCCACCGTTATCATCGGCGAGAACAGCAAGGCTTTTGAAAAAGGCCTGACCATCATCTCCCGCCTGACCAACGGCAAGGTTTTTGTAACCGGCAAGCTCGGCGCCAATGTTTCTGTGCCCAAGGCCGATAACATCGAAGTACGCCAGTTTGACGGTGTGCACCCGGCCGGCAACGTAGGTACCCATATCCATCACCTGGATCCGGTATCTGCCAGCAAAACTGTCTGGTCCATCAACTACCAGGACGTCATCGACATCGCCAAGCTGTTCGAAACCGGTGAAGTGCCGGTAGAGCGCATTGTGGCGATTGCTGGCCCGAAAGCCTCCAAGCCCCGCCTGGTTCGTACCCGCCTGGGTGCCAGCCTGCAGGAGCTGCTGGATGGTGAAACGGCGACTGACTGCCAGGTTCGTGCTATCTCCGGTTCTGTGTTCGGTGGTCGTCGCGGCGAAGGCCCCTGTGCCTACCTCGGCCGCTTTGCCAACCAGGTAAGCGTGCTGGAAGAGCAAACCAAGCGTGAGTTCATGGGTTGGTTGTCTGCGGGCCCCAACAAGTTCTCTGTGCTGAACATCTATCTGTCCAAGCTCAACCCGGCCAAGCTGTTCAACTTCACCACCACGACCAACGGCAGTGAACGCGCCATGGTGCCGGTGGGCGCCTACGAGCAGATCATGCCGCTGGATATCCTGCCAACGCAATTGCTGCGTTCGCTGATTGTGGGTGATACCGAAATGGCACAGAAACTGGGTGCCCTGGAGCTGGATGAAGAAGATCTGGCGCTGTGCACCTTCGTGTGCCCCGGCAAATATGAATACGGTCCGATTCTCCGCGAGAACCTGACCCGAATCGAGATCGAGGGCTAATACGATGGCAATCCGACAGTTTCTCGATGGAATCGAGCATCACTTTGAAAAAGGCGGCAAGTACGAGCGCTGGTACGCCCTGTACGAAGCCGTCGATACAATTTTCTATTCGCCTTCGAGCGTAACCAAGACCACCTCCCATGTGCGTGACGGCGTAGACCTCAAGCGCATCATGATCACCGTGTGGTTGTGTACTTTCCCGGCCATGTTCTTCGGTATGTGGAACATCGGTTTCCAGGCCAATAGCTTCCTGGCGGAAAACGCCGGCGCCCAGATTGCCGACGGCGGCCTGCGCGAAGCCTTCATTACCGCCCTGGCGGTAACCGGAGCCGGAGCCGGCCTTTGGGATAACTTCGTATATGGCCTGGCGTACTTTGTGCCCATCTACGCGGTTACCTTTATTGTGGGTGGCTTCTGGGAAGTCCTGTTCGCCACCGTGCGCAAGCACGAAGTGAACGAAGGCTTCTTTGTGACCTCCGTACTGTTCGCACTGATCTGCCCGCCCACCATCCCGCTGTGGCAGGTGGCCCTGGGTATCACCTTCGGTGTGGTGATCGGTAAGGAAGTGTTCGGCGGTACCGGCAAGAACTTCCTGAACCCGGCACTGACCGGCCGTGCCTTCCTGTACTTCGCGTACCCGGCACAGATTTCCGGTGACACCGTATGGACCGCCGTAGACGGCTTCAGTGGCGCAACCGCCCTGAGCTGGGCTGCCTCTGGCGGCCTGGAAGCACTGGAAGCCCAGATTGGCTGGATGAACGCATTTGTCGGCACCATTCAGGGTTCCATGGGTGAAACCTCCACCATCGCGGTTCTGATCGGCGGCCTTATCCTGCTGGCCATGAAGATTGCCTCTTACCGCATTGTCGGTGGTGTGCTGATCGGCATGATCGGTATGTCTGTGCTGCTGAATATCATCGGTTCTGAAACCAACCCGATGTTTGGCGTACCGGCACACTGGCACCTGGTGATGGGTGGCTTTGCCTTCGGCATGATGTTCATGGCCACGGATCCGGTATCTGCCGCCATGACCAACACCGGTCGCTGGTGCTTCGGCATCCTGGTGGGCGTGATGACCGTGCTGATCCGTGTGATCAACCCGGCGTTCCCGGAAGGCATCATGCTGGCGATCCTGTTCGCTAACCTGTTTGCGCCGCTGATGGACCACTACGTGGTTCAGGCCAACATCAAACGGAGGCTTGCTCGTGGCTAAAGCTAAAGATACCGTCTCCAGAACCCTGATGGTTGCGCTGGTACTGAGTATTGTTTTCTCGGTAGTGGTCTCCACCGCAGCAGTATTGTTGCGCCCGGCGCAGATCCAGAACCAGAACCTGGACATCAAAACCAACATCCTGTCAGCCGCCGGCATGCTTGAGCAAGGCGCCAGCGCCGAGCAGATCGAGCAGACCTTCGAGCGTTTCGACGTTCGCCTGGTGGACCTCGATACCGGTGATTTCGTGGAGCCTTCTGCCGTTGGCGTTGAAGACCCCATGAAGTACGACATGTACAAGGCCGCTTCCGATCCGGCGATGTCTACCAACATCCCGGCGTCTGAAGACAAAGCCGGCATCAAGCGTCGCCCGAACATCGCCAAGATCTACACCCTGAGCGAGAACGGTGACCTGGTGCGTGTGGTACTGCCGGTTCACGGTTATGGCCTGTGGTCTACCCTGTATGGCTTCGTCTCCCTTGAAGGCGACCTGAACACCATCGAAGGCCTGGGTTTCTACGCTCATGCCGAAACACCGGGCCTGGGTGGCGAAGTGGACAACCCGCGCTGGAAACAGCAGTGGGTGGGTAAAGAGCTTTATGCCGATAACCCCTCCGAGCCACAGATTCGCCTGGTGAAAGGTGGCGTAAGCTCCGACACCAAAGACCGGGAACACAAGATTGACGCGCTCTCTGGTGCCACACTGACCAGCCGCGGCGTGGAGCAGCTTGTGAACTACTGGATGGGTGAGCGCGGCTTCGCCCCGTTCCTGAAAAAACTTCGTGAAGGGGAGGTCTGATCATGGCCGGTGCATCAGCCAAACAGGTTCTCTTCGAACCAATTTTCAGCAATAACCCTATCGCCCTGCAGATCCTCGGTATCTGTTCGGCGCTGGCGGTAACCACCAGCATGAGCGTCAGTATCGTTATGTGCCTGGCGGTTATCGCAGTAACCTCGTTTTCGAGCCTGGCGGTCTCCCTGGTGCGTGCCCAGATTCCGGGCAGCATCCGGATCATCGTACAGATGACCATCATTGCCTCCCTGGTAATCGTGGTAGACCAGATCCTCAAGGCCTACGCCTACGAGATCTCCAAGCAGCTGTCGGTATTCGTTGGCCTGATCATCACCAACTGTATCGTTATGGGCCGCGCGGAAGGCTTCGCCATGACCAACCCTCCGCTGCTCAGCTTCCTGGACGGTATCGGTAACGGTCTGGGCTACTCCATTATCCTGCTGTTCGTAGCGTTCTTCCGGGAACTGCTGGGCGCCGGCTCGCTGTTCGGCATTACCCTGCTGCCGACCGTGAATGACGGTGGCTGGTATGTAACCAACGGCTTGCTGCTGCTGCCGCCGAGCGCATTCTTCATCATTGGCCTAGCCATCTGGGGCCTGCGTACCTGGAAGCCGGAGCAGGTTGAAGAGCCGGACTACAAAATGTCCCGCCATACCGTTAAGGAGGCCTTCTGATGGAACATTATCTGAGCCTCTTGATGAAGGCGATCTTCGTTGAAAACATGGCGCTGGCCTTCTTTTTGGGGATGTGTACCTTCCTGGCGATCTCCAAGAAGATCGAAGCGGCCACCGGCCTGGGTATTGCGGTTGTTGTGGTTCTGACCGTTACCGTACCGGTGAATAACCTGCTGTATAACGGCATCCTGCGGGAAGGCGCCCTGGAATGGGCCGGCCTGCCGAACGTAGACCTGAGCTTCCTGGGCCTGCTGACATACATCGGAGTTATTGCCGCGATCGTACAGATCATGGAAATGGTGCTGGATAAATACATCCCGGCCCTCTATTCCGCCCTGGGTGTGTTTCTGCCGCTGATCACGGTTAACTGCGCCATCATGGGTGCGTCACTGTTCATGGTTGAGCGTGACTACACCTTTGGCGAGAGTGTGGTGTACGGCTTCGGCGCCGGTGTTGGCTGGGCCCTGGCCATCATCGCCCTGGCAGGTATCCGTGAAAAGCTCAAGTACAGCGATGTCCCGAACGGACTGCGTGGCCTTGGCATCACCTTCATTACTGTGGGTCTGATGTCTCTGGGTTTCATGTCGTTCTCCGGCATCTCCCTGTAATTCACCCGGTGATTCGGTTTAACGAAAAGGCGAGACCATGAATACAGAAATTATTCTCGGCGTGGTCATGTTCACCGTTATCGTTCTGGCGCTTGTGGCGATTATCCTCGCGGCCCGCTCCAGGCTGGTAAGCACCGGTGATGTGACTATTGAGATCAACGACGACCCCGAGCACACGGTAAAAACCAGTGCCGGTGGCAAGCTGCTGGGTACCCTGGCCAACAGCGGTATCTACCTGTCTTCCGCCTGCGGCGGCGGTGGTACCTGTGCCCAGTGTAAATGTAAGGTTCTGGACGGCGGCGGCGCCATGCTGCCTACCGAAAAGACCCACTTCACCAACCGTGAAGAGAAAGAAGGCTGGCGCTTGTCCTGCCAGGTTCCTGTAAAGCAGGACATGAAGATCGAAGTACCGGAAGAGTTCTTCGGCGTGAAGAAGTGGGAATGCGAGGTTATCTCCAACCACAACGTGGCCACCTTCATCAAGGAACTGGTACTGAAGCTGCCGGAAGGCGAGGAAGTAGACTTCCGCGCTGGCGGTTACGTACAGCTGGAGTGTCCTCCGTATGAAATCCCGTTCAAGGATTTCAACATCGAGGAAGAGTTCCACGAAGACTGGGACAAGCACGACATCTGGCGCTACACGGGCGTTAACAAGGAAGACACCATCCGGGCCTATTCCATGGCGAACTACCCGGAAGAGAAGGGTCTTCTCAAGTTCAACATCCGTATTGCAACACCGCCTCCTGGCACCGATCATCCGCCGGGCATCATGTCTACCTTCGTGTTCAACCTGAAGCCGGGTGACAAGGTAACCGTAATGGGACCGTTTGGTGAGTTCTTCGCCAAGGATACCGATGCGGAAATGGTGTTCATTGGTGGTGGTGCGGGCATGGCGCCCATGCGCTCCCACATCTTCGACCAGCTGAAGCGCCTGAACTCCAAGCGCAAGATCAGCTTCTGGTACGGTGCCCGTAGTGTGCGCGAAATGTTCTACGTAGAAGATTTCGACATGCTGGCCCGGGAGAACGAGAACTTCGAGTGGCACGTGGCGTTGTCTGACGCGCTGCCGAGCGATAACTGGGAAGGCCCGACCGGCTTTATCCATAACGTGTTGTACGAAAACTATCTGAAGGACCACCCGGCTCCGGAAGACTGTGAGTTCTACATGTGCGGGCCCCCAATCATGAACGCGTCTGTCATCAAGATGTTGAAAGACCTTGGTGTAGAAGACGAAAACATCATGCTGGATGATTTCGGGGGTTAATTCACTCAAATGACATCCGGCAAGATGAAGCCCGCCAGGGTGGTTATAATCAGCGTTTTCTGGGCGCTGGTTATGGCTGCCCTGGCGGGTTGCTCGTTTCAGGACGAGGAAAAAATCTGGGAGATCTCCGGCGGCATTTTTGGCACCACCTATCATATCAACGTGGTATTGCCCGAAGACGAAGCCCGGTTGCAGGCCCTGGCTGATGGCATTGAAACCGCACTGAACGATGTAGACGCCAGCATGTCTACCTGGAAGGCGGACTCGGAACTGTCTGAGCTGAACCGGAAACAGGACCAGTCCCGGTGGACGCCCTTGTCTCCGGCACTGTTCGAGGTGATCCAGCGGGCGCAGGAAATCTCTGCCCTGACCGATGGCGCGTTTGACGTCACCATCGGCCCCGTTGTGAACCTGTGGGGTTTCGGGCCGGAAGCGCGACTGGAAAAGGCGCCTTCAGAGCAAGAACTGGCAGCCCGGATGGCGGCCACCGGCTGGGAAAAACTGGAGCTGGATGAGCAGCGCCAGGCAATCCGCAGCCAGCAGCCCCAGTACATTGACCTGTCCGGCATTGCCAAGGGCTATGGCGTGGATGTGGTGGCCCGTTACCTCGACAGCGAAGGGGTACAGGCTTACCTGGTGGAGATCGGTGGCGAGGTTCGTACCCTTGGCCGCAAGCCTGGTGGCGACGCCTGGCGGCTGGCCGTGGAAGAGCCCACAGAGGATGCCCGGCAGGTAAACAAGGTTGTGGCGCTTAGCGGGCAGGCCATGGCAACCTCCGGCGACTATCGTAACTATTACGAATCACAAGGGCAGCGCTATTCCCATACAATTGACCCTGATATCGGTAAACCGATAAGCCACAAACTGGCATCGGTAACCGTACTGGCGGATGATTGCATGACAGCCGACGCACTGGCGACTGCATTCAACGTGATGGGTTATGAGAGGGCTGCGAGCCTGGCGACCCGGGAAAACATTCCCGCATACTTTATCGTAAGGGGAGACAACGGTTTTGAAACCCATCAGACACCGGCATTCTCGTCTTACGTTGTCCAGTAAAGGAGGGCAGTAATGGGTACCTTTCTTTTAGTTCTGTTTATTGTGGTACTGCTGGTTGCCGGCATGTCGATCGGCGTTATTTTCGGTCGCAAGCCGATCAGCGGAACCTGTGGTGGTATTGGTGCCTTGGGTATCAGTGCTTCCTGCGATATTTGCGGTGGTAACACCCAGAAGTGTGAAGAGAGCCGGAATGGCTCCGACGAGCCGGCAAAGATGGAAGACCTGGCCTACGACGCCAGCAAAGCCGACAAGTAACCGCAACGGGTCACCTACAATCACTATAACGACAGCTACGCACTCAAGACGTAGATAAGGAGTCACTGCGCACATGGCAGAGCATCATTACGACGTAGTCGTGATCGGCGCCGGCCCTTCCGGGGAAGGGGCGGCGATGAACGCGGCCAAGCACAACAAGCGCGTCGCCATCATTGAAGACAAGCCCACCGTTGGCGGTAACTGCACCCACTGGGGCACCATCCCGTCGAAGGCGCTGCGGCACTCGGTCAAGCAGATCATCACCTTCAACACCAACCAGATGTTCCGGGACATCGGCGAGCCGCGCTGGTTCTCCTTCCCCCGTGTGCTGCAGAACGCCCAGAAGGTCATTGGCAAGCAGGTTAAGCTGCGCACCCAGTTCTACTCCCGTAACCGGGTAGACCTGATCAACGGCCGTGCTTCGTTTGTTGACACGCACCGGCTGGAAATCCGTGGCAACAAATCGGTGGAAACCATCCACTTCAAACAGGCGATCATTGCCACTGGCTCCCGCCCGTACCTGCCGCCCGATGTGGACTTCCGCCATCACCGGATCTACAACTCGGATTCCATCCTGAACCTGTCCCACACCCCGCGTACCCTGATTATCTACGGTGCCGGCGTTATCGGTTCAGAATACGCGTCCATCTTTGCCGGGCTGGGTGTGAAAGTAGACCTGATCAACCCGGGTGACCGCCTGCTGTCGTTCCTGGATGACGAAATCTCTGATGCGCTGAGCTACCACCTGCGCAACAACGGCGTGCTGGTTCGTCATAACGAGCAGTATGAATCGGTGAAGGGCGACGACCACGGCGTAGTACTGTCGCTGCAATCCGGCAAGAAAATCCGTGCCGATGCCTTCCTGTGGTGTAACGGCCGTAGCGGCAACACCGAGAACCTGGGCCTGGAAAATGTCGGCCTGGTGCCGAACGGCCGCGGCCAGCTGGCAGTGGATGACCATTACCGCACCGAGGTAGAGCATATCTACGCTGCAGGTGATGTAATCGGTTGGCCAAGCCTGGCCAGTGCTGCCTACGACCAGGGCCGTGCGGCCTCTTCCGATATTACCCAGGACGAGTATTTCCGTTTTGTGAACGATGTGCCCACCGGCATCTACACCATTCCGGAAATCAGTTCAGTGGGTAAAACCGAGCGGGAGCTGACCGAAGCCAAGGTGCCCTACGACGTAGGCCAGGCCTTCTTCAAAGACCTCGCCCGAGCGCAGATTACCGGTGAAGCGGTCGGTATGCTGAAGATCCTGTTCCACCGTGAAACCCGTGAAATCCTGGGCATTCACTGCTTTGGTGACCAGGCAGCCGAGATCGTACACATCGGCCAGGCCATCATGAACCAGGAAGGGGAAGCCAATTCCCTGAACTACTTCATCAACACCACCTTCAACTACCCGACCATGGCGGAAGCCTACCGGGTAGCTGCACTGAACGGCCTGAACAGAATCTTCTGACCAGGCCGTGGTGCCCGGGCCTGCCTCAGGCAGGTTCCGGGCTGCTTTCCCTTGCCGGCAGGCTCAGTAACGCCTTGGCCCGGTTATCGAAGAACATTTTGGTACTGGTGGGATAGTCAGAAATAATGCTGTCCACGCCCATTTCTTCCAGCTTCAGCATGTCGTGAATACGGTTTACCGTCCAGGTAGACACGTGCATGTTGCGCTTGTGGGCGGTGTCCACCATCTCCTTGTTCAGGATTTTCCAGTTAACGCAGAAATACTCGCAACCCAGCCGGGTGGCCAGATTCAGGGGCTTGGGAAACTTGCGCTCCGCCACCAGGCCAATGCGGATATTACGGTTTCTCCGGCGGATTTGCCGCAAGAACCACGGGTCTGTGGAGGTGACTGCGCAGGTCTGGTACAGGTTGCGGCGCTGGATAACCTCGGTTAGCCGGTTGCACAGAATGTTCAGGCGCGAACGGCTGTCTTTCTTTACCTCCAGCTGCACGTGTTCCAGGTCGTCAAACTGGTCCAGCAGGGTTTCCAATGCCGGAATCCCGGTTTTGCGGGGCCAGGCGCTGGTGTTGCGCCGGGCGTCCATGTTTTCCAGCTCGGCTGCCGTGTAGTTACCCACGTTGCCTTTCTGGCCGGTGGTGCGGTCTACCGTCAGGTCGTGCACCAGCACGGGAATGCCGTCTTTCGACAGCACAAGGTCCAGCTCGAAATGCCGGATGCCCTGCCGGTATGCATGCACAAAGCCGGGCAGGGTATTTTCGGGGGCCTCACCCTTGGCCCCCCGGTGACCATAAACGATCATTCTGCAGTGTTGTCCTTAAGACGTTGATAAATAGCCTGGCGCTTCTTCCAGGTGTCGTGGCACAGGCGGATATCTTCCAGGTACGCTGGCAGCTCGTTCATCAGCAGGGCCTGGGGGCCGTCTACCAGGGCTTTTTCCGGTTTCGGGTGGAAGTCCACCAGCACCATGTTGGCACCGGCAATCACGCCCTGAGCGGTGGCGTGCATCACATCCAGGATGCCGTCCGGAGCGCGATCACGGCTGCCCACAGAGTGGGACGGGTCTACACACACAGGCATACGGGTCAGGCGTTTTACCGCCGGCACGTGGGCGAAGTCCACCATGTTGCGGTGCGGCTGGCCGGCCTCGGTTTTCATCCCGCGCAGGCAGAAAATCACATTGGCGTTGCCTTCGCTGGCCAGGTATTCCGCCGCGTTCAGGGATTCGTTCAGGGTAATACCGAAGCCGCGCTTCAAAAGAACCGGGTAGGTGGTCTGGCGGCCAATGGCTTTCAACAGCTCGAAGTTCTGGGTATTGCGGGTGCCCACCTGCAGCATCACGCCGGTAGGACGGCCCAGCTTCTCCAGGCAAGTATCGATTTCTTCGATGTGGCTTTCGTGGGTAATCTCCATGGCCACCACCTTGATGCCATGCTTGCCCGCCTTCTCGAACACCCAGGGCAGGCAGCCCTTACCGTGGCCCTGGAAGGAATAGGGGTTGGTGCGGGGCTTGTAGGCGCCCATGCGGGTGCAAACTTCGCCGGCGTCTTCCAGCGCCTGCATCATCTGCTCAACGTGCTCGGGTACATCCACCGCGCACAGGCCGGCAAAGATATTCAGGTTGTTCTGGCTGAACTCCACGCCGTTGTAGGTGAAACCGCTCTGGCGATTGTCATCTTTATGGCGGCCCAGAATCCGGTAGTCATCGGAAATGCGAATGGCCCGCTCAACCGCCGGCAGCGCTTCGATCTCTTCCTTGTCCAGGGTCTTGGTATCGCCCAGCAGGTAGACCTCGGTCAGCCGCTGGCTGGCGCCCTGGATTTCGTGAACGCGAATGCTCACGCCAGGCAGGTTTTCCAGGTAATGCATGGTCTGGCGATAGGCATCGCTGTCCAGCGCCGTATTGGGGTGAAGAATGGCTAGCATGGAACGTCCTCGTCCTTAAAATTACGCGGCCCGGGAAGCCAGCTGGCGCACCCGGTTCTCAAGCTCGATCTGGTCGGCCGCAAAGCGGCGGATGCCGTCGGCCAGTTTCTCGGTGGCCATGGCGTCTTCATTGGATTCCCAGCGGAACAGCTTTTCGTCTACCCAGCCCATCTTCTCGGAGACTGTGGCGGAATCCGGGCTCAGCTTGCGGCTGAGTTCGCCCTGGTCTTCTTTCAGTTCCTGCAGCAGGGCAGGGCTGATGGTCAGCCGGTCACAGCCGGCCAGCATTTCAATCTCGCCGGTATTGCGGAAGCTGGCGCCCATCACCACGGTGTTGAAGCCATGGGCCTTGTAGTAATTATAGATGCGGGTAACCGACTGCACGCCGGGGTCTTCCGCCGCCGGATAGCTGTCGCGGCCAGAACTGGCCAGGTGCCAGTCCAGGATGCGGCCCACAAACGGTGAAATCAGGTGCGCGCCGGCTTGGGCACAGGCAACCGCCTGCACAAACGAGAACAGCAAAGTCAGGTTGCAGCGAATGCCTTCCTTTTCCAGCTGCTCGGCCGCACGGATACCTTCCCAGGTGGAGGCAATCTTGATCAGCACCCGGCTGGTGTCTACGCCTTGCTGGTCGTACAGCTCAATCAGGCCACGGGCCTTCTGCAGGGTAGCGGCAGTGTCGAACGACAGGCGGGCGTCTACCTCGGTGGATACCACGCCGGGAATCAGGTTCAGGATTTCCTTGCCGGCCAGAACGGCCAGCATATCGGTAGCCACCGAGAGCTGGTCTGCCGAGGAACCGCCGTGTTTCGCAGCAATGGCCACGGCTTTATCCAGCATGGGGCGATAGGCGTCAGACGCTGCGGCCTTCAGCAGCAGGGAAGGGTTGGTGGTGGCATCTTCCGGCCGCCATTGGGCAATAGCGTCGATATCGCCGGTGTCGGCTACCACGGTGGTCATGTTTTTCAGTTGGTCTAGCTTGCTGGTCATTCGTCCTGTCGTCCCGGTTGTTCTGTTTTGGTGCAGCATCCAGCTCCCGAATGCTTTGGCAACCCCTACAATAACGGCAGGTTACAACAGGAACAAGACAACAAAAGGTATGCCTGTTATCAGCTTTCCGCTATCGGTTGCGGCTCGCGTACCTTGGCCAGGGCCTGTTCGATCACTTCCAGCCCGGAACCGGGCTTGTTGGCGTTCTCGCTCAGGTGCCGGCGGAACTGCCGCCCGCCGGGCTGGCCCAGGAACAGGCCCATAATGTGGCGGGTAATGTGGGTAAGGTACACGCCCCGGTCCAGCTCCTGCTGAATGAACGGAAACATCGCCCGCAGCGCCTCGTGGCGGCTGGTGACCGCGGCTTGTTCGCCAAAGAATTCAGAATCCACCCCGGCCAGCAGCCAGGGGTTGTGGTATGCCTCGCGGCCCAGCATCACGCCGTCGGTATGGGCCAGGTGCTCGTGGCATTCCTCGAAGGTTTTGATGCCGCCATTGATGATGATTTCCAGGTGCGGATAGGCCTGCTTCAGGCGGTACACCCAGTCGTACTTCAGCGGCGGAATATCGCGGTTTTCCTTCGGGCTCAAGCCCTCAAGAATGGCAATGCGTGCATGCACAATGAAGGTCTTGCAGCCAGCGGCAGCCACCGTCTCGATAAACTCGCACAACTCATCCCAGGACTCGCGGCCGTTAATGCCAATGCGGTGCTTCACCGTAACCGGCAAATCCGTAGCCTCGATCATCGCCGCCACGCCTTCCGCCACTTTATCCGGGTGGCCCATCAGGCAGGCGCCAATCATATTGTTCTGCACCCGATCGCTCGGGCAGCCCACGTTCAGGTTCACCTCATCAAACCCGAACGCCTGCGCCAGCTTCGCACACTGCGCCAGCTCGTTGGCATCACTACCACCCAGCTGCAACGCCAGCGGAAATTCCGACGGATCATGCCGCAGAAACCGCGCCGTATCGCCATGAATCAACGCCCCGGTCGTCACCATCTCGGTATACAACAAAGCCCTGCGGCTAAGAATACGCGCCAGGTACCGAAAATGCGGCGTAGTCCAATCCATCATCGGTGCAACGCTGAACCGCCGAGACAGCTCTACACCAGCATTCCCAACGCTTCCCGCTGAATTTCCTGCCTTTTCTGTGTCACTAATATAGACCATTTATTGCCTGTTTTTACCCGTTTTTGTATTCTTGGTGCTCCAAAAATGCTCCTGAGATCGATTTGGAGCACCGCATCAAGGAGCGTGGAGCACCATGGCTACCATTACTGTCAGAACCCGTGCCGATGGTACCAAATCATACCGGGCTGCTATCCGCCTCAAACGGAAAGGGAAGGTAGTATATCGTGAAAGCCGCACCTTTGACCGTAAGGCTTTGGCGAAGGATTGGGCAAACCGGCGGGAGCTGGAGCTCCAGGAGCCCGGGGCACTGAACAAAGTTCAGCACCGAGGGGTGACCATCGGCGATCTGATCAAGCGCTACCAGGAGGAATTTGGCGCTGGGTTTGGGCGGAGCAAGGCCAGGGATATGGAGCGCCTGCAGGGATATGATCTCGCCGGCCTCGATGCGATAGAGGTTACCAGTCAAGATTTCGTGGCACACGTGATGGATCGGCTGAAAACGGTTAAGCCACAGACTGCCTCAAATGACCTTATCTGGATTCGTGGTGTGTTCAAAACCGCTCGCAGCGCCTGGGGGATTCCGGCTGCAATCGATGCTCTTAATGATGCTGCAGAAACCTGCCGGCGGGAGCGGTTAGTTAGTAAGCCTGATCAACGGGATCGTCGGCCATCCCTGGCTGAACTGGAGAAGCTTCTGGAATATGGAAAAAGCACAGAGGCCCGGAGCGCCATACCAACCACCGAGATCATCCTATTCGCCCTGTTCTCAGCTCGGCGGCAAGACGAGATCACAAGGATTCGCTGGGCGGATCTGGATAAGCGAACCCAGAGCGTGATCGTTCCAGATATGAAGCACCCGAGCCACAAGATGGGTAACAACCGCCGGGTTTACCTGACAGACGAGGCGTGGGCCATCATCCACCGGCAACCTGAAGCGGATGAGCGAATCTTTCCCTATAACTCAAAGTCGGTCAGTGTGCGGTTTACCGAGTGGTGCAAGTTCCTCGGAATCCCTGACCTGCATTTTCATGACCTGCGGCACGAGTGTGTAAGCTGGTTGTTCGAGCGGGGGTGGGATATCCCCAGGGTGGCGGGTGTGAGTGGGCATACCACCTGGTCGTCACTCCAGAGGTACACCCATCTCAGCCAGCACGAGCCGCATGATAAGTATCGAGGTTGGCTTTGGCGGCCACGAATAGTCAAATAATAGTGAAGAATGTACAAAAAATAACACTGGGACCTGTGAACTTTCCTTGTTATCGGCTAGTCTTACCACCCAAACGAACCGTGCAGAATGCATATGGGTTGTTACTGGATAGAGGGAACGCTACATGAGAACCGAGCAAGACTTTCAGCGGATTTATGAAGAGCTGAACTTAACCCCCAGTGAAAAGCAGTTTTATAGTGAAAGCTCTGGTATGGGTTTTGAGATCTGCACAGTTCTCAAGGATGTTGAGGTAAGTTATTCCTCTAGCACCCAATATGTCGATGAGTATGCCGCTCAGAGAAAGCGGGTCGTTCAGCGCGTCAGCTGATTACTCGGAGTTATTAAGGACGTAATATGCCCTCCTGGAGCCAAGTATTGGCGGAGATCCAGCAGCATGGAGCGGATCTCAACAAATATAATCAGAACCATAGCCCGTTAGATGTTGTCCGCAAGAGTTATGTAAGTAGGCTGAGTGAACGAACCGGTCGGAATACAATCTGCTATTACTCTGCATGGCTTCAAAAACCGGGGCTTTCGAAAACCAGCATTACCGATGATGATAAGAATGCTTTTATGGCCGCCGTCCACACTATGGATAGGCGCAAAGGGCTTGATCTAATACTTCATACGCCAGGTGGTGACATCGCGGCAACGGAGTCTCTAGTTTACTATCTTCGTCAAATGTTCGGCTCAAACATCAGGGCTATCATACCCCAGATTGCAATGTCTGCTGGCACGATGATCGCTTGCGCATGTAGCTGGATTGTAATGGGGAAGCAGTCAAACATAGGCCCGATTGATCCGCAGGTATACGGGATGCCGGCTCACGGTGTGATTTCTGAGTTTGACCGAGCAAAAGAGGAAATTCGCAGAGATCCAGCATCTGCAGCAATATGGCAGCCTATTATTGGTAAATACCATCCAACGTTTCTGCAATCTTGTGAGCAAGCTATAGAGCTTTCAAAAAGCCTGGTCGAAGAGTGGTTGCAAACCGGTATGTTCGATGGTGAGAGAGACGCTGCAGCTAAGGCCCAAATCGTAGTGGATGGGCTCAATAACTTTGTCGAAACCAAAACTCATTCTCGGCACATTCATATGGACCGTGCTCGGGAGCTTGGGTTGAAGGTTACTGCGCTTGAAGATGATGATGAGTTGCAGGATCTGGTGCTTACGGTCCATCACTCTTACCAGCATACCTTGGCGAACAGTCCCGTCTTGAAGATAGTGGAAAATAGCCTAGGTCAAGCAATGATCATAAATGCCCCTCAGAACCAGCCAGGTTAAACCTTGTAGGAGCGCAAGGTTATTTGATGTTTGCCCTTCGACTGTAAAAACATTGTCAAATGTGATGCTTCACCCTCTTGCAGATTGAAGAACCCGTTGTAGCTTGATTGCGTGGCCACAGGTTTTTCTATCAATCTCAACGGAGTATAGAGATGCAAATGGATGAGAAGTTGAACAAACGGATACCGTGTGAAGACGCCTTGGTGGCCATAGGCGATATCGCCTCAAGCGGGAGAAAGCTTCAGGAGGTGCTGTCTTCTGGCTTGGTGTCTACAAGAGTGGCAGATGCCTGCGGTGTGTTGTTCACCGAGATTGCAGACCTCGCCGGCGCTGCCGAGCTTCCCACCTCTGATAATGGTACTTGATCTGCCGGTAAACTGTTGCAGCCTCGTGGTTGTGATCCAGCTCCGCCCTAGAGCTGATGCCGCAGGCCTGCAAGATGAAATCCCGGGCGTCTTCCTCTGTATGGGTGCCGTCCGGGATTAACAGGTTGAATTTCGCGGCTCTGCGTCTGTCCAGATACAGCCTGAATTGGCTGTCCTGGCAGAGCAGGGCGGCGTTCTTCGCGAGAAAGCCGCCTTTCTTGTTCGCTTGCTGAGCTTGGCTGGGTTGCGCCTGGTTCACTCCGAAAGCTCCGACAGTTTGTTCAGTGCGTTGCGGCCGGCTTTGGCCAAGGCTTGCCGGTGAGATTTCTTTGCGATGCCCAGGTGGTTCATTTCAGCCAGAATCAGAGCAATTTCGCACAGCGTGGTGCCAGGGTTTTTCTCGGCGCTCAGCTCCATCATGATCCTGCAATCGTCGGCACTGGTGCCGGTGTATCGTTGCATCAGCTCTTTGCGCTTGTTGGAGCGTTCAGCTTTCTCAAAGGCCGCATCTCCCGCTATCTTCTCGTTTCTCATGCTGCGCCCCTTACTGCTTCCATGGTCATAGCTGTGCCCCGGGCCAGAATCAGATTCAGATACGCAATGTACTGATCGGCTTCCTTAAGTCGCCTGCTGAAATCCTGTTCTTGCTCTTTCGGGCTATAAAAATCGTAGTGGTCCAGCTCCATGCGGAGTTCCGCCAGGAGCGGACTATCGCCACTTATAGGGGCGTCAATTGGCCGGACTTCGGCGCTGAAGGTGTTGATGGGGCCGTGCACCTCTGCTCGCGCCTGGGCCAGTCTGCGTGTGGTGATTTCGAGTGACAGCTGGCAGATCTTCAGCGCGCGCTCCCGGATAATCTCGGTCATCAGCTGTTCGGTAAGAATTCGCTTTTCCATGATGTTTACCTGTTCTTACTCATGATTGTTGATTAAAGCGCCCCCGCAGGGGCGATCAGTCAGGCCTGAAATTTCCCAACAAACGTATCCACCAGGTTGCCGTCCAGCGCGTGCTCCAGGTGCTCCCGGAACTCTTTCGCCATTTCCTCCTGGTGGTGCTCCAGGCGAACAATCCGCATAACCAGGCGGGGCTTTTCGCTGGTGATCAGGCTCACCCGCAGGCGGAAGGTGCGCTCCTGCAGGCCGTGGTAAGGCTCGCAGGTGTACTCAACGAAAGCCGGCAGGGTGTCTTTGTTCTGGGCTTCCACTTCCGCCATGGAGCTGCGGCGGCCGCCGAAGGTGCGTTCCTCGCTGGTGCTTTCGGATTTGGCGCCGATGGTGATTCGGCGCACGGCGCCAACGGCGGCGGGCAGGTTCAGCGGTTCGCCGGTGTCGCTGGTTACCTTCAGCTGCGGTGCCCAGTCTTCCAGCCATTCGGCCAGTTCTTTCTGGTCTAGCGCACGGCCGTCTTTGCCCAGCAGTTCCTCAAAGGCGGCGGTTTTGGGCAGGTTCAGCCGGGCGGTGAAGTCCGCGTGGCCGGGATGCTCCACGGTGCCCAGATCAAAAAACACCTTGGCGGTCATGTTTTCCGGGTCCACAAAGCAGGGAACGGTTACGCCTGGCTCTTCACCGTTGGCCTGAACCTCGCCGGCGGTGCGGTTGGTGTACTCGGCGAACTGGTCAATCTGGGTTGTAGTCATGGTGCCGCGATACCGGCGGCGCCAGGGCATAAAGGCTTCAAGATCCTGGATGGTTACATCCTTGTGCACCGGGATGGCTGAGTTAATGGTTAGCTCTTTGATGGTTTCCAGGGTGTTGTTGGCCTGCAGCTGGGCAAACAGCAGATCGGCGTCTGTGGTGTGTTCAAGCTTCATGGGGTTCAGTCCTCAGTCTTCGGGGTGGTTTCAGGCTCACCGGTGCGGGTGAACATCTGGTGCTGGTTCTCCGGGAAAATGCTCAGCCGGCCGCCGGTGTTCACATGCATGGGCGTTTCGGTGGTGTCTTCCTCGGAGATCTTTCCGCGCAGCGTGGGCACGGTGTATTTCAGGGTGTGGCCGATGTTTACCTGGTAGCTTTGGCCGATGCGCTTCAGGTTCAGCTGGATGTCGATGCGGCCTTTGTCGTCGTTGTCGACAACGCCGCCGGCAACTTCGCTGAGCGCGCGGGCCAGCTTTTGGATGAATACACCGCCGTCCAGATCGGCCAGGAAGGTGGAAACGTCTGTATCCCGGTGTGTGGGTACGGGTTTGCTCATGGTGATACTCCTGTTGCTTCTGTTATTGGTGATTTCAGGGCAGCGTGCGGGCTGCTGGTGCTGTGGGTGGAGCAGGGCGCTTTCGGCGCCAGTCGTTGGTGGCGTAGTTCTGGCTGATAAAGCCTTGGCTATTCAGCGTGCTCAGATTGTCTGCCACCTGCTGCATGGCCTCGGCGCTGATGAATTTGTCCAGGCTGGTGCCGGTGGTCATCAGGAAGGTGAACAGCTGCAGGGCCTTGCGCATCAGGGTTGGGTCCAGGTACTGGAAGTCCTGAATGTGCAACGGGTGGTGGTCGCTGTCCCAAAGGGCCAGCAGGAAGTTGCCTGCGTGGCGGGCATCGCTGTTGGCTCCATTGCTGGCCGTGTGGTGCAGCTCAATCAGGGCGCCTTCGATATCGTTGGCGCTGGCTTTGAGTGTGATCATGATGTGGTCCTCAGGGGTTTGGGCTATCCACCACACGCAACCGAGGGCGCAGGCGAGTAACAACAGGTGGCTGATCATTGGCGGCATCCTCCAGGTGGGCGCGGTACCGGAACCCCTCTTGCTTCCACACCAGGCGTTTGCCCTGGGAGTTGGCGAAGCGAATCAGGTCAATAACCCGTGTGCTTTCTGGCAGATCAAGACGCATGGCATTCCTCCTGGCGGTGGGCGTTGAAGTTGCCCTTTTGCAGCGTTCGAATGGTGCGGGATACCCGCTGAATCCGGCTGGCAACCTCGTGTGGCTGGCGTTGTGTGTCCCGCACAATGTGGATGGTTCTCAGCCGAACCAGATCTTGCTCGGAGGCTTGAAAGCGCTCCACGTGATCGTTGATCGCGCGTTGAATGTGGGTGTTCTTGCCGCTCTGCGCTGCCAGCCAGATGGCCTTCCAGCTCAGCAGCTCGATTTCATCGATGGTTCTCATTGCTTCTCCCTGGTGTTGGTTGCTGCCTGGTAGTCGGCGGTGGCCGCGTCCACCAGCTGGCGAACCTCGGCGAGTGTCATTTGTTCCAGCGGTTTGCCGGCGTTCTGTATCCGTTCAGCCAGCAGTTGCTGGTAATGGGAGTTGGTTCCCATCACCTCGTTAGAGAGATCGAACAGCGGCTGCAGCGTGTCGCACAGAGTTCTGATGTTCATCGTCTTGTCCTTTTCGGCCGTGATCAGGCGGCGTTCACCTGGTCCCATTCACGTTTGGCTTTGGTGCGTTGTGTGTCGATGTAGTCGGCCAGATCCTGCGCGCTCACCAGCCATGGGCTTTTCTGTGTGCCGCCCCGGTAGGCGGTTACCGGCAGCTGCCGGCGGGCGGCGCGCTTTTTGGCCATGTCTGGCTGCAGGCCGAAAAACTTCTCGCTGATATCTTCCAGCGGGATTTCGGCGGTACCGAACTCGGCCATCAGGGCGAAAAACGTGGAAATCTGCTTCACGAGGCTTTCTCCATTTCGATCTGCTCTGCGAACTCTTTGCGCAGGAATTCCAGGCCGGCAGGGCTAACCAGTGTTTTGGCGCTGTGCTGCAGGCCGCGAACGGGGTGGTTGAATGCCTTGGTTTCCACCTTGAACAGGCCGCGCTGGGTGTAGCGCCAGTTGGGCAGGCGGTGCTGGTCGATGATGCCCCGGCGCTTCAGTGCCTGGATCATCTTGCGCGGGCCAAGGTTCAGCGTTTTCGCGGCTTCGGCGAGGGTGATGTATTCGGGGATCATGCGGCCTCCCTGTCTCCGGTGCGGAGATCATTAAGGTTGGTTGGCATAACAATGGGGTAGTCGTCTGCATCCCGGCGGCCGGATAGTCGAATCCGTGCAACGCGGGGAGAGCGGAGTGTTACCGGCTGGTCTCCGGTGCCTGGCATGGCGTTGCCGAGAATCAGCAAGCCAATGGCCAGCTGCCGTGCCTTCACCAGCCCGGCCTTCCAGGCGCGGCTGATCAGCAGTTGCCGGTTGGGTGCATCGAACCGGCGCAGAAGGGCGATCACGTGGAATTTAACGGTGCCCAGCGTGATGCCCATCAGCATGCCGATGGCTTCGTTTTCCTTGCCTTCGACGATCCAGACCAGGACTTCGCGCTGACGTGGGGTCAGGGTGCGGCCTGGGTCTTGGATTTCGAATTCTGTGCCTTTGGAAGTGACCATTTGTGATTATTCCGGATCAATTTTGTTGTTATCCTAGTATCGCGTTGATACGCAGTCAACATAGTTGATTCAAAAAATAAACAAAACAGGTCATTTTTTTTGATGGGACGAAAAAAAACCTCTGAGCAAATTGCGCAGAGGTTTCTTTGTTGGTCGCGTTCGGTGCTCTTAGTCTTCTCTGGTTTGCGAGCGGCTGCTCATCATTCCTGAGATGAAGTCTGCGAGGGATGCGGCCATTTGGTCATTGAGTCGGCCGGATTGAGTAGCCTGGGTCAAGACCTTAATCAGTCGTGTGTGTTCGGGTGAGGCGTTGGCGATATTGTCCGAGTCCGCAACTTGAATCTCGTCGGCTGCCGTATCGTCGATCGTTTTCGGGCCCTCACCGAAAGCAAGCCACCAGAACCGATAGCCCGTGAGTTCAGACAGTCCTCTGAGATTGTCAACATTGATGGCGCCCCGCTTCTTCCAGTTAAGGACTGATGTTCTGGAGGAATGGAGTCTGTCAGCGATCTCGTAGGCCTTTAATGGGCCTTCTTCAATCGCTTCGCGGAGCCTTGCGGCGCGGGCATTGTTTGGAGGGTCTAGTGACATGCTATGCATTGTAGTGCTTGACCTCTCGTAGTGTGAGCGCGTAATGTTGATGCAAAGTCAACGCGTTGACTTAAAATCAACATAAGTGTTTCGGGAGTTCTTATGGCTGTTCCAATTGTTAATCAGGTTGCCGATCAGTTGGGTGGTCGACCTGAGCTGGTGAAGCTGCTCGGCTGTGACAGAAGTACTCCGTGTCGCTGGAGCCGGATTCCGGCTCACCATGTTCTAAAAATCGAAGGCGCGATTCGTGAAAAGGGCGGCGACATCGACCGTTACTTCATGCGGCCGGATATTTATGGCCAGCGTCCTCAGTCTACTGAGAGCAAGTCTGTTGCATAACTAATCGGGTGGATGGTGGGTGTTATGAGCGGTAATGATCTTTACGAATTGCTCGGTATCCCTGCTGCTTCTGACGCTGACAAAGTTGAAGTGAGGTTGAATATGAGGTTTCTGCCGACTGTTGAAGCATTAATCCAGCGCATAAAAACGGATGCGTGCCCAGGGCTTGGTGATCTATCCGATCAGTGTTGTGCGTCTCTTGCTGCGCTCGAGGGGATGGTTCAGGAAGTAGATCGGTTGCGTGGCCGGCTAGAACGGGTCCACAACGCGCAGGAGCTTACCGAAGCCTGGGATAAGGCATCCGTTGTGAATGCCTGCGTAAACCGCTGAAGGTTGCCACCCATTCCACGTGAAGCCTGCCACCCGGACCGGAGCAAGGCTGCCACCCATCGGAGCGTAGCGACGCGGGGTTTCTCTTCTTACTCCGAAGTCTCAGTGCCCGTCAACTTTGCCTGCTGTTTTCGCATGGATTCGCCCCGCAGATTGATCTTGTAGGCGTTGTGTACGAGCCGGTCCAGGATGGCATCTGCCAGAGTGGCGTCACCGATGACGCCGTGCCATTCCTCGATGGGTAATTGGCTAGTGGCGATGGTGGAGCGCCGGCCATGTCGGTCTTCCAGCACCTCCAGCAAGTCCCGCCGGTTCTCCGCGCTCAGCTTCATCAGCCCCCAGTCATCCAGGATCAGCACGTCGACCTTGGCCAGGCTGGTCAGGAGCTTTGAGTATTGGCCATCGCCCTTGGCGATGGTCAGCTCTCGTAGCAGCCGGGTCAGGCGGACGTACTGGGCGGTGTACCCCTCCCGGCAGGCTTTGTGTGCCAGAGCACAGGCCAGCCAGGTTTTCCCGACCCCGGTGGGACCGGTGATCAGCGCGTTCAGGTGTTCCTTCACCCACTGGCAGCTGGCTAGGCCCTGGATAAGCCCTTTATCCAGGCCCCGTGAGTTCCGGTAATCAATGTCTTCGAGGATGGCGGCGTGTCGCAGCTTGGCCCGGCGCAGGCGGCTGCTCATGCGTCGGTTGTCCCGTTCCGTCATTTCCCGGTCGACCAGCAGCCCGAGGCGCTCCTCGAAGCTCAGATCGGTGATGTCGGGGGTGGCCGACTGATCCTCTAGGGCGGCGGCCATGCCGGTCAGTTTGAGGGCGTGGAGCTTATCCAGTGTGGGGTGTTTCAGCATGTCAGATTCCTTCAGTGGTAGTAGGCAGGGCCGCGGATGTTGTCGTGTGTGTCGGGTAAGGCCAGGTCTTGTTGCTCTTCCAGGGGCTGCTCATCCAGGCGGTGTTTGAGGATGGATTCGATGCTCTTGTATCGGCAACTGCCCAGCATCAGGGCGCGTTGGCAGGCACGCTCTAATCGTGCCTCGCCGTAACTCTGGCCCAGCCGGAGAATGCCCAGACAGGACCGATAGGCCTGTTGCGGATGCTTTCTTGCCCCCAGCGCGGTACGGATAAGCTTTTCAGTTGCCGGTCCAGTCTTGGCTGCCCAGGCGGTCAGTCGCTCTGGGGTCC